>CAZEML010000397.1:0-1513 GCA_964513285.1 uncultured Candidatus Nemicrothrix sp. | reverse complement strand
CAGATCTGACACTTCGACCAACAACGGAGCCGCGCCAGCTCGGTCTCTCAGCCCCATCACCAACCCGGCGAGCTGCTGACCGGCCCACTGAACCCGGCCCACCTGCGCGGCCGCCATCAACCCTTCTTCAACCGGTGCCAACTGCTGTGCCGCAACGGTGGTCGCCGACGCGGCCCGACGACGCTGCCGCAACCGCCGCCACGTCAAGAACAACGCAGACGCCAAAACCGGCGCACCCGTCAACCCAGCAACGATCGCAACGACAGACCCCGAAGAACCAACCCGGTCCTCCTCGCCGGCACCGACATCGTCAACCGCCTCAACTGCCGGCGCCGCAACCACAGACTCGTCAGGTTCGACGTCGTCGACCTCGAGGACGGGATCTGCTTCGTCGCTCACGGCCGAACCATCGCCATCGTTGATGTCTGCTTCGCTCCCCCGCACCTCCGGCACGACCGGAGTGAACCCATCCCATTCCCCCACCGAACCCACATCGCTACCCAGGTCATCGCCGTCAGACTCAACCAGCTCGGATTCGACGGCTCGCTCCTCGGACTCTTCGGGCGCATCCGCCGTTACCGTCGAATCATCGACGGTCTCCACCGCCGGCATCACGACTTCTTGGTCCGGATAGATCAGGTCAGGGTCGACGATGTCGGGGTTCGCAAGAATCACGTCGGACAGGTACGCGGCGACCTCGCCATCGGTCGGCGACGAGTCGTCGCCGTCAGCCTCGTCAAGCCTTGCTTCGGACAGGCCCCACAGGTGATCGCCGGTTTCGACGATCTCGATCGTGACCGCGGAGGGGTCTTCGTCGAGTTCCTCGAGGACGAGATCGTCCACGACCGGTGCACCGGCGTCACCGTCGGCCTCCTCGGCCGCCGGACCGCCTGGCTCCGCGGCGACCGGCGCCGACGCGTTCGTTGCGGGGATCAAGACGGTCATGCCGGCGCCGAACGGGCCGGATTCGTACATTCCGCCGCTGGGAGTCGGACGGCCCCGGTTCAACTCGATGATCTGCTCACGAACCGTGTCGAACTCAGACTCGGGGAAGTGGTTCAGCGCGACCGACGTCGGCGTATCCCGATCCGTCGCAATCACGGTCGCTGCATCGCCGCGCAGTTCGGCGATCGACGCCTCCGACAACCCTCCTGACCGATCCGCGTCGATCGTGTCACTGGCGTCAGACACGAGCTCGGCGACCGCGTCACCAGCGGCAGAAACGGGCTCGGCCATTGCCGTGATGACCGCAGCGGTTGGCATCGTTGATGCAGTGATCGTGGCGACGGCCGCCGACGACAGCGCAAACCGCACCAGCCTGGCCAGCCAGCCCCGAGGGCCCGGGGCGGCCGCTGGGGTGGCGTGGGCCGGCACCGGGTCGTTGGTGAGCGAGATCTTTGCCTGGATCAACGCCGGGATCGAGAACCACGCCCACGACACGTAGAACGCGATCGACATCAACTTGAGAATCGTCTCGTCATCGGCCCGCTGGCCCAAGTTGGCCAACATGCCG
>CAZEML010000396.1:0-1525 GCA_964513285.1 uncultured Candidatus Nemicrothrix sp. | reverse complement strand
CATCGATGTGGAAGTCCTCGATCCAGTGCAGCGCGTTGGCGACGAAGTAGCCGCGCACGCCGTCGCTGTGGGGGCCGTCGAAGTTCAGCGCATCGCCCCACGGCGTGGCGAAGGTATCGGTGACGTACGGACCGAACCGGCCGTCCTTGACGATCATGTCCTTGCCGGTCTCGGGGTCGGGTCCCATCTCCTTCAGGGGAGGCTTCACCGTCTGACCCCGGCGGCGCTTGGGCTGCGCCAGGATCGCGAGACACTCCTCGAGGGTGATCGAGAGCAGCTGCGCTTCGGTCTCGAGGCTGCGGCTGTCGGAACCCATCTTGAGATACGGGCCGTAGCGGCCGTTCTGGACGGTGATGACCTCGCCCGACTCAGGATGGGCACCCACCGTGCGCGGCAGCGACAGCAGCTGGAGCGCGTCGTCCATCGTCACCGTCTCGAGCGCCATCGTGGAGAACAGCGAGGCGGTGGGCGGCTTCTCCTCGCCGCGCTCCTCCCAGTCCTCGAACGTGCCGACCTGCACGTAGGGGCCGAAACGGCCGGCCTTGGCGTAGATCTCGAGGCCGTGCTCGGGGTGCATGCCGAGGATGCGGCCCTCCTTCGGCATGGCCAGGAACTCCATGGCCTTGTCGAGGGTGAGTTCGTCGGGCGGGATGTCGTCGGGGATCGACGCGGTCTGGTTGTCGTCGGCGTTCTCGCTGTCGCCGAGCTGGACGTAGGGGCCGTAGCGGCCGACGCGGGCGACGACCGGCTTGCCCTCGTCGCTCATCCCCAGCGGGATGGTGTTGACGAGGCGGGCGTCGATGTCGGGCAGACGGGTCGACACCTTCTCCTTCAGTCCCGGTTCGCCGCCTTCGCCCTCGCCGAAGTAGAAGCGGGTCAGCCACGGCTCGGCTTCCTCGGTGCCGCTGGCGATGCGGTCGAGGTCATCTTCCATCTTGGCGGTGAAGGCGTAGTCGACGAGGTTGGGGAAGTGGCCTTCCATGACGTTGACGACCGAGAAGGCGGTGATCGACGGGACGAGCGCCGAGCCCTTCTTCCAGACATAGCCACGGTCCTGGATGGTGCCGATGATCGATGCGTACGTCGACGGACGACCGACCTCGAGTTCCTCGAGCTTCTTGACCAGCGAGGCTTCGGTGAACCGGCTCGGCGGCGACGTGGTGTGACCCTCGAACTCGAGCGGGCCGGCGGCGCGGGCGGCATCGCCCTCGGCCAGCGGAGGGAGGCGACGCTCATCGGCATCCTCTTCACCGCCACGCTCGACGACCTTGGTCTCCTCGTAGACCTCACGGAAGCCGGTGTGGGCGATGACGGTGCCACTCGCGGTGAACTCGACGTCGCGGCCATCGGAGGCGGACGCACCGAGCTTCAGCGTGACGGTCTCACCGGTGCAGTCGGTCATCTGTGACGCGACCGCCCGCTGCCAGATCAGCTCGTAGGCGCGCGCCTCGGATTGGGGGACTTCCTGGGCGACCTCGGCGGGCAGCCGGAACTGATCGCCGGCGGGCCGGATCGCTTCGTGGGC
>CAZEML010000395.1:0-1535 GCA_964513285.1 uncultured Candidatus Nemicrothrix sp. | reverse complement strand
TGCTCGAAACGCGCCCGTCGAAGAGCCGAGACGACCGCGGCATCGTGAAGCTCCTCCACCGCGTGTTGAACCAGGACGAGAAGGTCGTCTGTGAGATCGAGCGATCGGCGTTGTTCCTCCGCCGAGGACCGGCATGAGACCGCGCCGATCCCTCCTGTTCTGCCCCGGCACCGAACGTCGCAAGATCGAGAAGGCGGCCGGGCTCGAGGTCGACGGCGTGATCCTCGACCTCGAGGACGCGGCCGCGCTGACGAAGAAGGCGGAGGCGCGCGCGACCACCGTCGCCGCCCTCGGCGAGGTCGAGTTCGGCGCGAGTGAACGGATCGTCCGGATCAACCCGATCGGGAGTGGCCTGGAGGCCGACGATCTCGACGCGCTCGAAGAAGCCCCGCGGCTCGACGGCGTGATGTTGCCGAAGACGGAGTCGGCGGAACAGATCCGAGACCTGTCGAGGCGCCTCGCCCGAATCGAGTCGGCGCAGGGGCGTGAGCCAGGTTCGATCCGGCTGCTCGCCCTGATCGAAACCGGACTCGGCATCGTTCGGCTCGACGCCATCGCGAGCGCGGATGACCGGGTCGATGCGCTGATCTTCGGCGCCGAGGATCTCTGCGGTGACATCGGAGCCACGCGGACCGCGGCCGGTCACGAAGTCGCGCGTGTTCTGGCACACGTAGAGCAGCCCGCGGCTCAGGACCGGCGGCGTCCAGGTCTCGTAGGCGGCGAACAGCCAGGACCTCGCGAGCACGCGGCAGCCCTCCGGCGTCAGCTCGAGCCAGAGCAGGTGTCCGCGCTCCCCGAGGCACAGGTAGGCCCCGTCCGCCGCGAGCAGCGTTCCTCGATAGACGCTCATCGGGCGCGGCTTCTTCGTGCCGTTGAGGAGGTAGTCCTCCTCCCACTGCAGGACCTCGCGCCAGCGCTCCTCCCCGGTGGCGACGTCCTGGCAGACGAGCGAGGCGTCCGGCTCGTTGCGACCGTCGAAACCGTAGAGCACGCCGCCCTCGTGGATCGGCGTGTTCCAGTGCGCGCCGAGGACCTTCGACGTCCAGGCGACCTCGAAGCCGCCGCCCTCCTTCAGGTCGAGCAGCGCACCGCCGGTGTCGTAGGTCGCGGTGACGAACACGCGATCTCCGAGGAGCACGGGGCTGGCCGCGTTGACGGACTCGTAGGAGTCGCTGCGCCAGGGAAACGTGAAGTCGACGGCACCGGTCGACGGATCGAGCGCGATCAGGCCGCCACTCGGCGGGCGGCTCTTGCCGCCGGCGAAGACGAAGCACTTGTCCTCGCCGTGCACCTTGCCGACGACGGGCGTCGCGTAGCCGGCGCGCCAGTCCGACGTGGTCGTCCAGCGGTTCTCTCCGGTCCGCTTGTCGATCTCGAGCACGCAGGGTCCTTCCGGAGCGCCCACGTGAACGATCAACAGCTCGCCGTACACGAGGGGAGTCGAGACGACGCCGAAGAAGTCCTGCGGGACCTCGTACTCCTGGGTGAGCTCGCGCTTCCAGCGCAGCTCGCCGGTCGCGAGGTCGAGACACTGC
>CAZEML010000394.1:0-1567 GCA_964513285.1 uncultured Candidatus Nemicrothrix sp. | reverse complement strand
GAGATGACGACATCGTCGATCTCGTCGGGGTCGAACAGCAGCTCGTCGAGCGGCAGGCGGTCGAGCGCCTCCGGGAGTCGCATGACGATGCCGTCGTCGCTCCACATGAGGTCGATCTCGCTCCCCCACTCCTCGCCGAGCCGGGCCTGGAGCGCCATGCCCCAGGGGGCATGGACCTGGGCCCCGAACGGGGTGAGCACGCACACCCGCCAGTCGCCGATCTCGTCGCGGAACCGCTCGACGACGATGGTGCGGTCGTCGGGGACGACGCCGGTCGCCTCAGCTTGGTCCTTGAGATAGGTCAGGAGGTTCTCGGCGGCGAGGTCGTCGAGTCCGTGGCGGCCCTGGAGCCGTTCGATCGCGGCGTCGTCGTCGAGTTGGCGGACCTCGCGTACGAAGGACCCGATGGCTCGACCGAGTTCGAGAGGGCGGCCCGGGCCATCGCCGTGCCAAAACGGCATCTTGCCCGGCACGCCGGGCGCGGGGGTGACGACCACCCGCTCGAAGGTGATGTCCTCGATCCGCCAGGTCGACGCCCCCAGGAGGAAGGTCTCCCCGACTCGACTCTCGTAGACCATCTCCTCGTCGAGTTCGCCGACGCGGGTGCCGTCGGGCAAGAAGACGCCGAAGAGCCCGCGGTCGGGGATCGTGCCGGCATTGGTGACGGCGAGGCGTTGGGACCCGGCTCGCCCACGCAGCTGACCGGTGACCCGGTCCCACACGATGCGCGGCCGGAGTTCGGAGAACTCCTCGCTGGGGTAGGTGCCCGACAACAGGTCGAGCACACTGGTGAGGACTTCGTCGGACAGGTCAGAGAAGTTCGCGCACCGACGAAGGATCGCCTTCAGCTCGGTGAGATCCCAGTCGTCCATCGCACACATCGCCACGATCTGCTGAGCGAGCACGTCGAGCGGGTTGCGTGGGTAGTAGGTCTCCTCGATCAACCCCTGGTGCATGCGGTCGACGACCACCGCGGCTTCGAGCAGGTCGGCGCGGTGCTTGGGGAAGATCTTGCCGACGCTCGGCTCGCCGACCTGGTGACCGGCTCGGCCGATGCGTTGCATGCCGGACGCGACCGAACCAGGCGAGGCGACCTGCACGACGAGGTCGACCGCGCCCATGTCGATGCCGAGCTCGAGCGACGACGTCGCGACCAGTCCCTTGAGATCGCCTCGCTTCAGCTCGTCCTCGACCAGGAGGCGTCGCTCCCGGCTCAACGACCCGTGATGGGCCTTGACGAGCTCTTCGCCCTCGGCTGCACCACGGCCGATCTGCTCGTCGCCGGCACCGAGCGCAGGGGGTGGCGCGACGGAACCGTCGAACTCCCCCGCCGCCTTCTCGAGCCGGCGCCAACGCCACTCCGTTGAGCCGAGCCGCCAATCGCTCCGACAAACGGCAGGCGGGGGAGAACACCAGCGTCGAGCGGTGCTCCTCGATCAGTTCGAGCAGCCGGGGGTGCATCGACGGCCAGATCGACCGGCGGGTGTTGGGCGACATGGCCGCCGGCGCGTCGGGACCGGGCTCGATCCGCTGCCCGAGGTTGGCCATGTCCTCGATCGGGACGATG
>CAZEML010000393.1:0-1568 GCA_964513285.1 uncultured Candidatus Nemicrothrix sp. | reverse complement strand
TTCGGGTCCGCCTCAGCTCGCGCCGACGCTGGAGATGTAGGCGTCGATCAGGGCACTCTGGGTCGAGTCGTCGAGGTTGTTGCGCACGACCGCATCGGCGGCGGCACGAGCCTGCTCGGCGACCGCAGCACGGAGGTCGGCCAGCGCCTGTTCGCGCTGGGCGGCCACCTCGATGGTGGCCCGTTCCTTGGCCTCGGCCACGTCGGCCTCAGCGCGAGCGATGAGGTCGGCCTCGAGGCGGGTCGCCTGCTCGCGAGCCTCGGCCACGATGGCCTCGGCCTCGGCGCCGGCGTCGCCCAGCGAGGAGGTCAGCGCCTGGAGCTCGGCTTCGGCTTCGGCCTTGGCCTGCTCCGCAGCGGCGAGTTCGGACTCGACCTTCTCGGTCTGAGCCGCCATCGCAGCCTTGATCGCGGGCACGCCCTTCCAGAGGAAGATGGCGAAGATGATGCCGAAGGCGACCGAACCCCAGTAGAGCTCGTTGATGTCGCCCGGGATCCAGTTTCCGTTGGGTCCTTCAGCGGCGAAGATTCCGATCATGGTCGTCTCCCTCAGTTGGCCGAGAGGGCCTGGTCGATGACGGACTGCTGACTGCCGGCGTCGAGATCGCGACCGAGCACGATCTGGGCCGCACCGACGGCGAGCGACGAGACGTCGCCACGCATGCCCGACAGCGCCGAGGCACGGGCCTCGTCGATCTCGGCTTGCGCACTGCGCCGCATCTCTGCGATCTCGGCATCGGCTTCGGCCTGCAACGCCGCACGGCGTTCATCGGCCGCCGCCCGGGCGCCGGCGAGGATCTGGTTGGCTTCAGCACGCGCCTCAGCCAACGTCGCCTCGTGGTCCCGCCGAGCCGAACCGAGCGCGGCGGTCGCAGCGTCGGCTGCGTCCTTGCCCGACTGGATCGTCGAGGACCGGTTCTCCATCGCCCGAAGGATCGGGGGCAGGAGAACGAACTTCATGAGCGCCCACAGCGCGATGAAGAAGATGGCGGCCCAAACGATCTCGTTCTCCGTCGGGATGACGGGGTTCGGCGGATCGCCTGCTTCTTCGGCGTCTGCGGCGAGAGCCCAGAGATTGATCACGGATTCACCTCAGGTGGTACGGGTGACGAATGGTGCGCCCGAATCGCACGACGCGATCCGGGGGATGCCGGCAAGCGGCGGATCAGACGAACTTCAGAAGGATGAAGACGACGAAGCCGATGAGGGCGAGGGCCTCGGTGAAGGCGATGCCGAGGAACATCGTGGTCTGGACCTGGCCAGCCGACTCGGGCTGACGAGCCATGGCCTGCACGGCCTGACCGACGAGGTAACCGATGCCGATACCCGGGCCGATGGCGGCAAGGCCGTAAGCCATACCGGCGCCGCTGGCCGCGGAGATGTTCTGCTGGTCGCTGGCCTCGAGGCCTTCCTGCGCAATCTGGGCGAGAACGCTCATTGTTGGATGTGCTCCTGTATTTGGGGTTTCTGCCGGCCATGACCGGCGGGATCTTGGTTGGGACTGGGTTGCTCGACCGGGCGGATCAGTGCGCCGGGTGGAGGGCGCCACCGATGTACACGGCGGCGAGG
>CAZEML010000392.1:0-1571 GCA_964513285.1 uncultured Candidatus Nemicrothrix sp. | reverse complement strand
CCTCGAGGGCGCGCACGCGTCGCGCTCGGCCACCATGCGCACCGAACTGCTCGACGATGTCGAGTTCGCCGCCGCGCTGATGCGGCAGTCGCCATCCACCGTCGACCAGACCCTCGGGCTCAGCCTCGCCGCGGCGGCCGCGTTGGAACGCGACGACATCGGCCGGGCCCGTGCGCTGGCCGCACTGACCGACGCCGACGGTGTCGGCCCGGCCTTCGCCAGCTGGTTCGACCTTCTCCACGCCACGCTCGCCCAGCGCGACGGCGACCATTGCCGAGCGGAGGATCTCCTGACCCGAGCCATTCCCGCGCTTGAAGCCGCCGCCGAGCACAACACCTTGCTTCGAGCGCTGGAGGTCCGCGCCGTGTCACGCCGCGCGCTCGGCGACCTGGCCGGTGCGCTCGACGACACCGAGCGGCGTGCCGACCTCACCCGAGAGTGGCAGGTCGAACGCACCTCCCACTACGGCCGGCTGATCGAGTCCCAAGCAGCCCTCGAACGCGACGGTGCACTGCTTCGGCACCAGGCCGGCGAGCTCGCGCGCGCTGCGGCCGAGGACCCGCTGACCGGGCTGTACTCGCGGCGGTGGCTCGACCACCGGCTGACCGAGATCGAGGCGCTCGACGACAGCGCGGCGGTGCTGATGATCGACATCGATCACTTCAAGCGGATCAACGACACCCACGGCCACGGGGTCGGGGATCAGGCGCTGACCGCCGTCAGTCTCCTCCTGCGAACGACGCTGCGCGCCGGCGACCTGGTGCGCTACGGCGGCGAGGAGTTCCTCGCGGTTCTCCCGGTGACCGCTGCGGACGCGGAACGAATCGCGGAACGTACGCGTCATGCGGTCCACGACGCCGGCTTCGACGACATCGTCGAGGGTCTTCGGCTCACCATCAGCATCGGCGTCGCCCACGGGTCGATGGGTCGGATCCAGGCCCTGGTGACCGCCGCCGACGAAGCGCTGTACGTCGCGAAGGCCGAGGGCCGCAACCGCGTCGCCGTGGCGGCGGGCCTCGATCCGGAGGAGCCCGGTGTCAGTCCGGGAAGCTGACGAGGATCGCGGCACAAGCGATGGTGACCCCGCCGGTGCCGTCGGCGTCGATCGGTGGCACGTTCAGGCCCCCGGTCTCGGCGCGAACGGTGACGACCCCGTAGGGCACCTCTTCGGCGACCGCGTCGAGATCGACGCTTTCGGGGTCGGCGCATCCGATCAACACGTCGACGTGCATCTCGTCGCGGGACTTCCCGGCCGCGTTGAACAGGTTGAGCGAGCTGTGACGCAACGCGTCGAACACCGCACGCCTGGCCGCCTTGGTGTAGTCGCGCCCGCGGACGTCGACACCCATGCCCATCTCGGTCACCCACCGGGTCATCATGAACCCGAACGCTATCCGTGCCAGAGTGACCACACCGTGGATCACATCGAGGAACTCGCCAACCGAGCGCGCCAGTGGACCGTCGACCGCACGGGCACCGACCCGATCCCCGACATCGAGGCCGCGATGGCGGGCGCCGAGGCGCTCGACCTGGCCCGGCTCCACGAGGCCCGCGCCGCGGCGGTGCAGTCC
>CAZEML010000391.1:0-1574 GCA_964513285.1 uncultured Candidatus Nemicrothrix sp. | reverse complement strand
CCGTTCCAGACGGCGATGTCGGCGACCTTGCCCGGTTCGAGGGTGCCGGTGGTGGCGTCGATGCCCATCAGTTCGGCGGCGACGCGGGTGCTCGCTTCCCAGGTCGCTTGCTCGCCCATGCCGAGCGATGTCATCTCGCCCAGCTCGGTGAGGTTGCGGCCGTGGGGTGTGACGCCGGAGTCGGTACCCATGGCGACCTTCACCCCGGCTTCGATGCAGCGGGCAACCGACTCGCGGTGGACCTCGACCACGTCGCGGGCCTTCTGGATGACCGCGTCGGGCATGTCGATCCCGGCATCGGCCGCTTCGAGCACACCCATCGGGGCGATGAGCGTGGGGACCAGATAGGTGCCCGACTCGAGCATCATCTCGATCGCTTCGTCGTCCATGTAGATGCCGTGTTCGATCGAACGGATCCCGGCGCGGATCGCGTTCTTGATCCCGTCGGTCGCCTGGGCGTGCGCCATCACGAACCGGTGGCCGGCGGACGCTTCTGCGACCAACACCTCGAGCTCGTCGGGCATGAAGTGGGCGTGCTGGGGGTCGTCGCGAGGTGACAGGACGCCACCCGACGTGCAGACCTTGATGACGTCGGCACCGGCCCGGATCAGCTCGCGCACCTTCTTCCGCATCTCTTCGGGTCCGTCGACGATGTTGTGGGGCCGCCCCGGGTGGCAATCCATCATCCCGGGCATGTGGGCGCCGCACACGGCCCACTTGTCGCCGTGGCCGCCGGTCTGGCTGAGGATGGCGATCGACAGCTGCATCTTGGGGCCGGCGATCAATCCGCCGTCGCGGGCCTCCTTCACGCCGAGGTCGGTGCCGCCCGCTTCTCGCACCGTCGTGATGCCACAGGCGAGGGTGCGTTGCATCCGCTCCGCCGCCTTGAAGAAGTTCATCGAGAACGGGGTCTGGGCGTGGTTGGTCGGGCTGAAGTTGCCGTCGGCCATGAAGTGCACGTGGCAGTCGATCAGGCCGGGGGTGACGAGCTTGCCGGTGCAGTCGATCGTCTCGTCGCCGTCGAGGCCGGGGCCGACCTCGACGATCGCGCCGTCGGCGATGACGACGTCGGCCTCGGTCGGTGCGGAACCGGTGCCGTCGAAGACGACACCTCCAGAGAGCACGGTGCGGGTCATTCGAACGGCCTTTCTTCCCACCACGGGATCGACGGCGGCATGTCGGTCGACGGCTTCCCGGGGAACTCCGGGGGCCGCTTCTCGAGGAAGCTCATCACACCTTCGGCCACGTCGACACCCCGACCGAGTTCGTCGATCATGCGGCTGTCGACCTTGTGGGCTTCCATCGGATGGTCGGCGCCGAGCATGCGCCACAACATCTGGCGGGTGGTCGCGACCGACACGGCCGAGGTGCCGTCGGCGAAGCTCGCCGCCAGCTCACGGGCGGCGGGGACCACCTCGTCGGGGGCGTGGAGGCTGCGGATCAGACCGGCCTGGTGCGCTTCGTCGGCCATGAACACCTTGCCGGAGTACGTCCACTCGAGCGCCTGGCTGATGCCGACGAGGCGGGGCAGGAACCAACTCGACGCGGCCTCGGGGACGATGCCGCGCTTGGCG
>CAZEML010000390.1:0-1588 GCA_964513285.1 uncultured Candidatus Nemicrothrix sp. | reverse complement strand
ATTCCGACGCTGCGGAGCAGACCGCTCGCGACTATCTGACATCGGTCGGTGTCGCGCCCGAAGACGTACTAGCGGTTGAGGTGTCGGGCTCAACCGTGAGGGTCGTGGTCCAGGCCAGGGTGGAGGCCGCGTTCGCGGCGCTGTTGGGCGAGGACACGTTGGTGGTCACCGGCGACGGAGAAGCAACGGCCGATATCGGCCAGTTCGGAAGCTAGGAGAAGTCTGATGATTCGCCGTTTCGTTCGAGGCATCGCCCGCGTAGGGGCGTTGGCGCTCGTGTTGGTGTTGTTGGTCGGCCCGGTCGTGGTCATGGCCGCGATTGCGGGCAACCCGCTGGATCCCGGCATGTTGGCCAACTTGGGCCAGCGGGCCGATGACGAGACGATTCTCAAGTTGTTGTCGATTGCGTTCTACGTGTCGTGGGCGTGGTTCTCGATCCCGGCGTTGATCCAGGCCAAGATCTCGCTCACCAACGACTCCATGCCGGCGCACGCCACACCGGCCGCCGCTCCCGGGCCGCGGGGCTGGTTGGCCCGGCTGGTGCGGTTTGCGCTGTCGTCGGCCGCCGTGGCTACCGTGACGGTGTCGACGATGCCGACCGCTGCGGTGATCACCGCCATGGCCGAACCCGTCTCAGCCGCTGGTGATGCGGTGGCTGAGCTCGTGTCGGATGCCCGCGACACCATCAGCACAGACCGGTCGGGAGGGTTGTCGGCGGCGTCGATCGCCGAACTGCGCACCGACGCAGCGACCGTCATCGCGACAGATCGAGACACACCGACATCGATCGCGCTCAACAACTTCCCCGAATCTGAGTTCGACATCGTTCGTGAGCAGATCATCGAACTAAACCGTGGTCGCCCTACCCCGGACGGCCGCATGTACGAATCCGGATCGTTCGGCGCCGGCATGAACGTCTTGATCCCCGCCACGAACGCGTCTGCGCAGGTCGACGCTGTCGCAGCGGAATCGGGTGACCAGGCGATCGAGGAGGCCACCGGTGAGACTGGTGCACCGGTCGTGGATGATCTGGTGTTCGAGGATCTCGACGACGATCCTTCTGCGGTCACGATCGAGATCGTCGAGCAAGGCGATCACCTGTGGGGCTTGTCTGAAGAGAAGCTTGACGAGGCCGACGGCGACGATGCGTCGCCGACCGATGGCGAGGTTGCGGCGTACCTGTCCGACGTGATCTTCGCGAACCCCGACATTGTCGACCCTGACCTGATCTATCCGGACCAAGAGGTCGTGATGCCGGCGGTGGAGACCGTCGACGACTCGATGGTCACGGCGGATGCGTCCGAAGAGTCCGAGGCGAGCGCCGCCGAATCCGACGTGGTTGAGTCCGAGGGGCGCGCCGTCGAAGCCGAGCTGGTTGAGTCGGACGGCGATGACCCGGGTAGCGATGTTGGTTCGGTGGGGGAATGGGATGGGTTCACTCCGGTCGTGCCGGAGGTGTGGTGGACCGAAGCAGACACCAACGACGGCGATGATGCGGCCGGGATCGACGAAGCAGATCCTGTCGTCGAGGTCGACGACGTCGAAGCCGACGAGTCTGTAGCGGCGGCGCCGGCGGTTGCGGCGGTTG
>CAZEML010000389.1:0-1592 GCA_964513285.1 uncultured Candidatus Nemicrothrix sp. | reverse complement strand
TGTTCGGCCATCTCCACATGGCCGGCGAGATCGATCGCATCATCGCCCTCGAGCACGACCCGGTCTGGCACGAACTCGCCCGCCAACAGGCGCGCCAGTTCGGGGTGCAGGACCACGCCGACCTCGTCTTCGCGCCACTGATCGAGCACTCGGAGCCTGCGGTCGAGACGCCGTGGTACGACACCTCCGACGTCGAGTTCGAACCCCTCGACATGGTCCTCGTCGACGGACCGCCCGACGCGACCGGTCCCCTCGCCCGCTTCCCGGCCGCGCCCCTGCTCCTCGAGCACTGCCGGCCCGGCTGCCTGTTCGTCATGGACGACTTCATCCGCGACAGCGAGCAGGACACGGTCGACCGATGGGTCGAGGAGTATCCGATGACCCTGGTCGCCGTGCACGAAGCTCCCGAGAAGCACTTGGCCGTCGTGCAGTACGACGGCGGCTACGGAGGCGACGATGACTGAACGCGACGACCGCGAGCGAGCGGCCCTCGCCGCCGAGGCGCTCCGGGGACGGAAGGCCTCCAATCGGGTGGCCAAGGCCGAGGAGCGCGTCGACGAGCTCACCGCGCAGGTCCTCGCCCTCAAGACCGAGCTGGCCACCGCGAAGAACCTCAAGGAACACCTCGACACGGCCCGCCAGGAGTCGACCCGCCTCGATCGGCAAGTCCAGCGACTCACCGAGAGCAACGAGGCCGCGCTCGCCGAACTCACCGCGGTGAAGACCGAGCTCCGCGAGACGCGCGACCGCCTCCATGTGGTCTACAACCTCAAGTGGAACCGCCTGGGCCAGCTGCTGCGCGACGTCCGCCAGCGTCCCGTTCGCATCGTGAAACTGCCCGGACGCATCCTCGGCGTGCTCCGCAACGACGAGTTCTCCGGACTCCGTGGCCGGCGGCGCCGCCTGCTGCGAGCGAAGGACCTCCTCGCCGCCGACGACATCGGCCCCGACGACGACGACCTGCTCGCTTGGCTCTTCGGCAACGACGAGACCGCGCCCGCCTGGGGAGTCGACCCCGCCACCGACGAGCGCCGGTCGTACCTGACGGACCTGGTCCTCGACTCGGGCGAGCGTCACTCCACGTCCGTGCTCATCCGCTCGGAGGTCGAGCGAGACCGTGCGGGCGAGATCGCCGACCGCCTCGCGGGCCGCACGACGATCGCCGCACCGGCAGGCCAGATCGAGAAGCTCGTGGAGAAGCTGCACGAAGCGGGTGAAATCGAACGACCAGCGCGTTTGCTGGCCGAGCTGGAGCAACCGGCCTCATCCGCGCTCAACGAGCTCCGGGCGCGCCGCGAACGCGAGCTCAGCATCCTCGAGAAGGGCATCACGGTCCGGGCCCCGAAGGTGCGCCGTCCCTCCGGTGACGCGGGTGTCGACTCGCTCTACCTGCTCCACAACTCCCTCCCCCACCAGTCCGGCGGCTACGCGACCCGCACCCACGGCCTCCTGACCGGGTTGAATCGATCCGGGCATCCCGTGGTCGGCGTGACCCGGCCCGGTTTCCCGGCTGAGGGCGGCGTCTTCCGTCAGCGCCCGGGGATCGAGCCGTCCGACACGATCGACGGCGTCCGCTACGAGCGGCTCCAGGG
>CAZEML010000388.1:0-1593 GCA_964513285.1 uncultured Candidatus Nemicrothrix sp. | reverse complement strand
CTCGAAGGCCACCGGCTTCCCGATCGCCAAGATCGCGGCCAAGCTCGCGATCGGGTACACGCTCGACGAGATCCCCAACGACATCACCGAGAAGACGCCGGCCAGCTTCGAGCCGTCGATCGACTATGTCGTCACCAAGATCCCGCGTTGGGCGTTCGAGAAGTTCCCGGGTACCAGTGGTGTGCTCGGCACGTCGATGCAGTCGGTCGGTGAGGTCATGGCGATCGGCCGCACCTTCCCCGAGTCGATGCAGAAGGCCCTCCGGTCGCTCGAGCAGGGCCGCCACGGCCTCAACGCCGATCCCGGCGAGGCCGCCCTCGACGACGTGCCCACCGAAGAGCTCATGAAGATGGCGGCGATCGGTACCCCCGACCGTCCGTTCCAGCTCGAGGCGCTGCTGCGTCGGGGCGTGAGCATCGACGACGTGTTCGAGGCCACCGCGGTCGATCCGTGGTTCCTCGACCAGATGTCGATGATCACCGAAGAACGGGCCCACCTCGAGACGTTGTCGCTCGACACGATCACGCCCCGAGGCTTCAAGCGGGCCAAGCAGCTCGGGTTCTCCGACCCCCAGCTCGCGTATCTGTGGGACGTCAGCGAGGCCGAGGTCCGTGCGGCCCGCCTCGCGGCAGGCGTGCGCACCACGTTCAAGACGGTCGACACGTGCGCCGCCGAATTCGAAGCCACCACGCCGTACCACTACTCGACGTATGAGGACACCGACGAGGTCAGCGACGGCACCAAGGAAAAGGTCGTCATCCTCGGTTCGGGTCCCAACCGGATCGGTCAGGGCATCGAGTTCGACTACTGCTGTGTCCACGCCAGCTTTTCGCTCCGGGACGCTGGCTACGAGACGATCATGGTCAACTGCAACCCCGAGACCGTCTCGACCGACTACGACACGTCGGACCGGCTCTACTTCGAGCCGCTCACGTACGAAGACGTGATGGACATCATCGAGCGGGAGCAGCCGAAGGGGGTCATCGTCAGCCTCGGCGGACAGACCCCGCTGAAGCTGGCCGACCGGCTCCCCGAGGAGTTGGTGCTCGGCACGTCCCCGGCCTCGATCGACCTGGCTGAGGATCGCGAGCAGTGGAACGCCATGTGTGCCCGGCTCGAGATCCCGCAGCCGGCGGGCGGCACCGCCGTCGACATCGACGAGGCGCTCGAGATCACCGGCAAGATCGGCTACCCCGCCCTCGTGCGGCCGAGCTATGTGCTCGGCGGCCGCGCCATGGAGATCGTCTACGACGACGATCACCTGCGTCGGGCCATGGCCGAGCTCGCCGGCTTCGGCAGCCTCGGCAAGGAAGGTGGCCTGTCGGCCGAACGCCCGGTGCTCGTCG
The DNA here is from genome assembly GCA_964513285.1 of uncultured Candidatus Nemicrothrix sp. Taxonomy (GTDB): domain Bacteria; phylum Actinomycetota; class Acidimicrobiia; order Acidimicrobiales; family Aldehydirespiratoraceae; genus UBA11606. The sequence goes on along the minus strand of CAZEML010000388.1, from coordinate 247 downwards.
ACCGCTTCCTGGAGGACGCCACCGAGGTCGATGTCGACGCGCTGCGCGACCACACCGGCGCGGCCGTCATCGGCGCAGTCATGGAACACGTCGAGGAGGCCGGGGTGCACTCCGGCGACTCGGCCTGCTCGATCCCGCCGACCAGCCTGTCGGCCGAGACGATCGCCGTGATCGAGGACTACACGCTGAAGATCGCCGAGGCGCTCGACGTCAAGGGTCTGATCAACGTGCAGTACGCCGTGAAGGG
>CAZEML010000387.1:0-1615 GCA_964513285.1 uncultured Candidatus Nemicrothrix sp. | reverse complement strand
CGGCGGCGACCTGGTTGCAGTGGTCGCGGTAGTCGAGGAAGCCGGGCAGCGGCATGAACACCCGGGGCTTGCCCGGAACGTTGGCGCCCAGGTACCAGCTCGAGCAACCGTGGAAGAGCGTCGCTCCGGCGACGGCGTTCACCCAGCCCACCCACTCGTCCTGCGCGGCTTCGGTCGCCTCGATGGTGGCGAGACCGTCGTCGTCGAGGGCGACAACCGCGTCGCGGATGTATTCGACGTGCTGCTCGATCGAGGTGACCATGTTGGTCAACACCGACGGGCTGCCCGGACCGGTCACGGTGAACAGGTTGGGGAAGCCCGCGACCTGCAGCCCGAGCAAGGTCACGGGACCGGCTGACCACGCCTCCTTGAGCGTCGTGCCGGCCCGGCCGGTGATGTCGATGCGATCGAGCGCGCCGGTCATCGCGTCGAAGCCGGTGGCGAAGACGATGTCGTCGACCTCGTGGACGACGCCATCGACGACGACTCCACTCGCCTCGATGCGGTCGATCGGCGCCCCCGAAACGTCGACCAGTGAGACGTTGTCTCGGTTGAACGTCGCGTAGTAGTCGGTGTCGACACAGAGCCGCTTGCAACCGATGACCGTGTCGGGGCTGAGCATCGCAGCCGTCTCCGGATCGTCGACGATCGCGGCGATGCGTTCCCGCACGTAGGTGGCCGCCGTCTCGTTCGACTCGGGGTTGAGCAGCAGGTCGTTGAACGCGCCGAGGAAGAACAGCCCGCCGCGTGCCCAGCGACGGTCGAACTCGGCGCGTCGCTCGGCCTCGTCAACCTCCATCGCGCTGCGGTCGAGCCGCTCGATGTGCCCACCGAAGCCCGTGCTCGTCTCCCGAGCGGTCCGCCGCCAGCCGACATAGTCAGCCTTGATCGCGGCGACGTCGTCCGCGTCGAGAGGTTCGTTGTAGGCGGGCACGGCGTAGGTGGGCGTGCGTTGGAAGACGGTGACCGAGTCGGCCTCGGCCGCGATGAACGGGATCGATTGCACCGCCGAACTCCCGGTGCCGATCACTGCGACCCGTCGCCCGGTGAAGTCGACGCCCTCGTGAGGCCAGTGGCCGGTGTGGAATGTCCGGCCCGAGAAGTCGTCGCGCCCGGCGATGTCGGGCAGGTTGGCCGCCGACAGGCAACCGGTCGCCATCACGACGAAACGGGCAGAACGGTCGACGCCGTCCGACGCCGAGACCGTCCAGCGGTTGGTCGGCTCGTCGAACGTGCACGCCTGCACCCGGGTCTCGAGGGTGATGGCGTCGCGCAGCTCGAAACGGTCGGCGACATGGTTGAGGTAGCGGAGGATCTCGGGCTGCGTCGCGTACTTCTCGCTCCACTCCCAGTCCTGCTGGAGGTCGTCGTCCCAGCCGTAGGAGTACTCCATGCTCGGGGTGTCGCAGCGGGCACCCGGATAGCGGTTCCAGTACCACGTGCCGCCGACCCCATCGCCCGCCTCGATCACCTCGGCGGACAGGCCGAGACCACGGGCCTCGTGCAGCATGTACATGCCGGCGAACCCGGCCCCCACGATCACCATGTCGAGCTCACGCGTCATGCCAAGAGCCTGGCAGGCACGTGCTGTCGCTGCCATTCGGCAGAACCCCCG
>CAZEML010000386.1:717-1633 GCA_964513285.1 uncultured Candidatus Nemicrothrix sp. | reverse complement strand
CCCCGAAACCAAGCATGACGGCGGATGGATCCACGACCACACCAACGCCGAACGCTGCCACACCGACCGACCCGCCCGCCGAACCAACCTCGCCACCCCACGCCGACACAACGAACCCCGGGGCACAGCCGCATGACCACCCGAGACGTACGCCCCGACGACTTCGTCCGCATCGCCGCCCTCGCCGAGAACCTCGGCCGACTCGCGAAACGCCAATCAGCGACCCTCTCCGCGTCCCGCGCGAACGGATGGACCGACTCCGGCATCGCATCGGGCGAAGGCGGCCCAACCGGCATCGGCACCCCATCCAACCCGGTACTCGCCGCCGTGCTTGCCCGCCAAACCCCCGGCGCAACGATCAACTACCGCCGCATCATCGTCCAAGGCGGATCGCTCCTCGCCACCCTCGAAGCCGCGCTCGCCGAACTCACCCGAGACCCCAACGCCGCGCTCGAGGAACGCGAAACCACCCACACCCGAGACTCGCTCACCGCCCCCGCCGGCTCCGGCACATGCGCCGCCTGCGACCGCCACATGCCCGGCGGCGACGACCGCCAACACCGCATCATCACCAAGTCCGGCGAACCGCTCTGCAAAACCCATCACGACGGGTTCAACGCAAGCCGCAACCGCGAACACTGGCTCACCGTCACCGACTACATCGCATCGATCCGAGCACAACGCGGTCTCGACCTCAACGAAGGCGCCGCCTGATGCCCACCACCACCGAACCCGAGTGGTGCGCTCAAGACCTCGCCGTCGCGTTCATCCTCGGCGCCGCCCTCGGCCTCTCCGGCATCGCGTTCATCACCGCCGGCCGCGCACTCCTCGAAGCGCTCGCACACGACCGAGAGGCCATCCGATGAGCAGCCAGAAGGTGACGCTGCCGAACGGCGATGAGTAGGGAAAGAGTGTA
>CAZEML010000386.1:0-707 GCA_964513285.1 uncultured Candidatus Nemicrothrix sp. | reverse complement strand
CACCTGCGCCCCGCATCGTTCGCCGAGGCCAAGCGGTACATCGCCGACCACCACCGCCACCACAAGCCGCCACAGGGTCACAAGTTCTCCATCGCCCTGATGGACGACGACATGATGCGAGGCGTCGCCGTGGTCGGTCGGCCCGTCGCTCGGATGCTCGACGACGGCTACACCGCCGAGGTCACTCGGCTCTGCACCGACGGCGTCCCGAACGGATGCTCGATGCTCTACGCAGCATGCCGCCGGGCAGCGAAGGCGATGGGGTACCGCCGCATCCTGACGTACATCCTCGCTTCTGAGAGCGGCGTGTCGCTCCGTGCGGCCGGCTGGCGTCGTGACGCCGTGGTCCCTGGTCGGAGCTGGGACAGATCCTCGAGGCCACGAATCGACAAGCACCCGACCGAGGACAAGATTCGGTGGGTCTCCGATCTGGGAGGGCTTGTCGATGCAGCCTGACAGCAGCCACAACGAGGACCCGATGGCGGAGACGGTGCTGACGTTCGAAGAGCGGAGGGCCCTGTGATGACGCCAGAGCCGAATATGTGGCTCGTCGTCGCCAAGCGAGACGGCCAGCCCGGCTGCCCCGAGAGGCGAAACGGAGCCGGCCCGCTGCGGTGCGGGCTCGGCGTCACGACGTGCGCCCGCCACGGCGCCTTCGACACGAAGACCATCGAGGGCTACGGCGAGATCACGGGCGGCGTCGATGT
>CAZEML010000385.1:0-1677 GCA_964513285.1 uncultured Candidatus Nemicrothrix sp. | reverse complement strand
GGATCACAGCGGGGCCGGTCGGTGGCGGCGGAGCGCCGACGGGAGGTGGCGGGCTCATCACCGGCGCACCGGATGGAGGCGGCGCATTGACGGGTGTGGCGGCGGGTGACGGGCTGAACGCGCCGGCCGGGGGCGCCGTCGCCGGCGATGGAACCGACACCGGTGGTCGTCCGACCGATTCGGCCCTGACCACCAGGGTGCCGGCGGCGAGGTCGCCGAGGCGCTGGTTCTTGGCGGTCGCCAGCATGAGGACACCGCCGAGCCCGGGGAGGAAGTACGGGAAGGCGTCGAGCATCCAGACCAGCGCGCGGACGAGGTTGGCGCCGACACCGGCCTTCTCGAACGAGTCGACCTTGACGACCCGCACACCGGTGACGAGCTTGCCGACGCTCCAGCCGGTGATCGACGGCAGGATCACCGTGGACAGCAGGACCCAGCCGAACCACAGCAGCACAGCCACCCCGGTGTCGCCGCTGGTCCCGACGAACACGGTCTCGTTGACGTTGAAGCAGAAGTCGTCGGAGAGATCCTGGATCACCTCGCACTGGAGTTCGGCTTCGAAGGTCGACCGCATCTCGGTGTTGGTGAAGGTCGCCATCGCGTAGCCGACGACGAGGATCGTGCCGATGAGGGCATCGACGAACCAGGCGAGGATGCGCCGACCGGCGACCTTGGTCGGGTTCAGCAGGGCAGGGCTGGGAGGGGGCGGAGCGACGGGTTGCACGGCCCCAATAGTGGCGCACGCCGGCGGGGCGCGCCGGTAACCTCAGCCCCCATGAGCGAAGCCGCTTCCCCCGACCCCGAACTGTTCGACAAGATCGTCAACCTGTCCAAGCGACGGGGTTTCGTCTTCCAGTCCGCGGAGATCTACGGCGGATTCCGTTCGACCTACGACTACGGCCCGCTCGGCGTGTTGTTGCTGCGCAACGTGAAGGACGCCTGGTGGCGTTCGATGGTGCAGGAGCGCCACGACGTCGTCGGCCTCGACGCGTCGATCCTGTCGCCCCCGCAGGTGTGGCAGGCGTCGGGGCACCTCGCCAACTTCTCCGACCCGTTGGTCGACTGCACCAACTGCAACGCCCGTCACCGCCTCGACAAGCTCGACGACCCCAACGTCTGCCCGACCTGCGGCACGACCGGGTCGTTCACCGAGGCCCGCGAGTTCAACCTGATGTTCAAGACCCACGCCGGCCCGGTCACCGAGACCGCCGCCGAGGTCTACCTGCGCCCGGAGACCGCGCAGGGCATGTCCATCAACTTCGCGAACGTGCTCACCACGAGCCGTAAGCGCCCGCCGTTCGGCATCGCGCAGATCGGCAAGTCGTTCCGCAACGAGATCACGCCCGGCAACTTCGTGTTCCGCACCCGCGAGTTCGAACAGATGGAGATGGAGTTCTTCGTGCCGCCGGCCGACAGCCAGCAGTGGTACGAGTACTGGTGTCAGGCCCGGATGGACTGGTACCTCGACCTGGGCATGAATCCAGACAAGCTGATGCTGCGCGCCCACGACGACGATGAGCTCAGCCACTACAGCTCGGGCACCAGCGACGTCGAGTACCTGTTCCCGTGGGGCTGGGACGAGCTCGAGGGCATCGCCAACCGCGGCGAGATCGCCGTCACCCATCACGCCGCCCACTCCGGTGAGAACCTCGACTCCTTCGAGCGTGCCAACCACGA
>CAZEML010000384.1:0-1680 GCA_964513285.1 uncultured Candidatus Nemicrothrix sp. | reverse complement strand
CCATTCTGGGTATTACAATGGCCAACATTATGTTTGGTGGTGAGTGTTCCACAAGATCAATGAGCCGGAGGACAAGTAGTCCTTGTGAATTGTGAATTGTCCAAGGCCGCATGAAGATTCATGAAACAACCACGTGTCCGTTTTTCTTCATTCTCATTCTGTGTACGATTTGTTTCTGTAGCACCGGTCAAGGCCGTCCAGGATGCCGTAAAGCGAGGCCATCTCGGTGATTTGAACCCTACACCGTGGGCATTCATGACGGGGAACTGCCTCGGCTGGGTCGCCTACAGCTTCCTCATTGGAGTGAGTATCTCGTTTCTTCTTTGCAGGTCGATACAGAGTTGGAATGTCCTCCACGATTTGTTGTTTCCGTATTCACGTCTGGCTGTCTCTCTGTGTGTCTCCCTTTCAATTGTTTCTCATTCCGATCGATCCTTCGCAATGCCCATCTCCTCTTCCTCCTCTTCCTCGTCTTCTTTCAATTCATCTTTTGTTTTCTCGAATGAATCTAGAATGTCTTTGTCCTGTTTGGTAACGCCCCCGGATTGCTCCTTTCGGTCTGGCTCAACCTATGTGCCGCCAAGTTGCAATACCAAAGCCACAAGGCCACCGAGATGCGTCAATCCTTTGTATCCTTCTTGCATGAACAACACGGCACTACAACCAACAACAAAGGTACAAAAAATGATGACGACGACGACGACGATGAAGTAGAACAACCACAGTCTACTGCCACAACCACAACCACAACTAGACCACGTTCCCATGCAGAATTGGTCAAATTGGTATTGGACGTGACGACCCAACAAACTCCAGCACCAGCCCCACATGAAAAGATTGTCCTGTCCATCGTATCTGTTTGGCTGGCAGTCTTTTGCTTTGTAGCATTCGCCAACGACACTGTTGTTTCGCAGTCTACCAAGGAACTGGTGGTTGGTGTGATTGTCAATATCAATCTACTGTTTTTCTACGGAGCACCATTGTCGACCATTTATACAGTCCTGCAGACCCGAAGCACTGCGTCGATTCACTTTTGGACCATGGCGACCAATACAGCGAATGGAGCCTTTTGGACTGCCTACGGACTGGCCTTGTTGGACCCCATTATCCTTGTCCCGAATGGTATTGGTGTTGTGCTGGGACTGATACAAGTTGTCTTGTATGTTGTCTTTCCAAACAAGAAACAAAGTGATAATGACGAGGACAATGAGAGCGAGAACAAAGGCAAGATGATGAAAGGGACTTTGACAAGACTAGATGGTGGAGTAGAAGAAAATGACCAAGCTGAATTGGGCATGTCCAACCAAGAAGAAGAAAAGGATGAAGGCAACGTCGGTACTGGTCCTTAAAGTGAGGAACAAAGAAAGAGAGAGAGAGAGAGAGAGAGAGAGAGAAGGCTCACAGAAAGCATGGCTCTGTAGCAGACTTTCGGTATACACATATAGATTGATAGAGAATTGCAAAACGTACACGCAGTACTAGTCCTTTTCTTGTTGCTGTTTTGTGTGGTTGGGGTCTGCATTGCTATTGGATATCATACTTATTCGTGCCTTTGCTGTCGCTGTCCTTGTTGTTGATGTAGGAATAACGCTACACCCGCATGCACAAACACTCCTACGCACACACATTTGTTTGGTTCACAACCACTGCCGACAAGAGACCTTGTCAAACCGGTAGGAT
>CAZEML010000383.1:0-1701 GCA_964513285.1 uncultured Candidatus Nemicrothrix sp. | reverse complement strand
GACAACGGCTCGTCCATCAGCATGACCGCGGGATTGACGGCAAGCGCGCGGGCAATCGCGACCCGCTGTTTCATGCCGCCGGACAACTGTCGGGGCAGGGCGCGTGCGAAATCCGTCAGACGCGTGCGGGACAGCACGTCGTCGATGATCTCACGCGCCCGCGCCCCGCGGATGCCGTGATCTTCAAGCACCAGGCTGACATTGCCCTCGACGGTGCGCCACGGCAGCAACGCGAAGTCCTGGAAGATATAGGTCAGGGGATTCAGACACCCCTCGGGCGGGTCGCCCACCTGCACGATGCCGCCGCTTTCGGGGCGCTCAAGCCCGCCGATCAATCGCAGCAGCGTGGACTTTCCGCAGCCCGACGGCCCCACGATGCAGACAATGCGACCCGTGGGAATGTCCAGCGTGATCCCGCGCAGGACCTCGATGCCATCATAGGCATGGGTTACGCTGTCGAGGCGGATATCCATCAGCGGCTCCGGTCAGGCGGGACGGGGTGATCCCGTCCCGCAGATGCGCATCAGGCGCCGAGTATGTCGACGTAGGACGAGTCGACCAAAGTATCGATCGAGATGTCAGCATCCACCAGCCCTTCGGACTGGAACCAGGACAACTGATCCTGAACCGAGGTCAGGTTCAACGCAGCCCCGGCATTCAGCCGCATGGTGCCGTTTATGATCGACGGCGCAGCCTTTTCACGCGGTCGGTCGGTGTAGACGTACTTGTGGATCAGATCGACCATTTGGTCGACGCCCTCGTCCCCGCCGGTTCGGTCGATCATCGCAGCGGCATAGTCATCGACGCCACGGCTGAACCCGGACAGGAAGTTGGTGGTCATATCGCGTTCATCCGCTGCGTTCTTGGACGAGGTGAAGACGGTCGTAACCTGATAGTCAGGCACATAGTCGGCCACGTTTCCGATGATGTGCACCGCCCCGGATCCCGCCAGCGGCTTGGCGATATGAGGCACGATCGACCAGGCGCCGATCTGGCCAGATTTCGGCGCCCCAACGATGGCGCCGACCTGCTGCAGCAGCTCGAAGGACATCTCGGCGCCCTCGGCTGCCGCAATCTTGGAGCCCATATAGTGGAAGGAAGAGCCTGCGGTGGTCATCCCGAAGGTTCTGCCGCCCAAAGCGGAGGGGGCAGTCAAACCGGCTTTGAATGCAGCATCCGAGGCCAGGATCTTCTGCCCGTCTATGCCGTCTTCTTCGGAAAGCGCGCCGCCGATAACCTTGATTGCGCCCTTGTCGGCAAGCGAGATCAGACCGCCCGAGATGGCGGTGACCGCGTAGTCGATGTCACCCGAGGCGATAGCGACCGCCATCGGCTGCGCGGCCTGAAAGAACTTCAGCTCTACGTCCAGGCCTGCCTCGGCGAAATAGCCGCGTTCCACGGCGATGAAGCTTGCCGAGTGGCTGGTGAACCTTAGTGCGCCAACCTTGACCTTGCGGTTCATCGCTATCGCGGGTGCCGCCAGCGTTGCTGCCGCGGCGCCGCCGAGTGTTGCCAGGGCCCCCCTGCGGTTCATCTGTGTCATGTCATCCTCCCATTGTGTTTTGAGTTCATATCTTTGTATTCGCGGGTCCGTCGTCCCCCGGACGGGCGTGCAGTTCTGCCCCCAGATCATCCTTCAACAGCATCAGCGCGGCCTCGACATCGCGCGCCAGCACTGCATCCAGCATCGATTGTTGGCGT
>CAZEML010000382.1:0-1714 GCA_964513285.1 uncultured Candidatus Nemicrothrix sp. | reverse complement strand
AGTTGACCATCCGCTCCTGGCCCTCCCAGTAGGGCTTGCGGAGCTCGGTCTTGAGGATCTTGCCGCTCGGGTTGCGGGGCAGGACGTCGATCTCGTCCACCGAGGTCGGGCACTTGTAGTGGGCGAGGTTCTCCCGGCAGTAGGCGATGATCTCGTCGTCGCTGTTGCCCTCGTCGCCGGCTCGCACGACGATCGCCTTGACGGTCTCGCCCCACCTCTCGTGCGGCACGCCGATCACTGCGGCGTCGGCGATGCCGTCGTGCTTCATCAAGACGTTCTCGATCTCGGCGGGATACACGTTCTCGCCGCCGGAGACGATCATGTCCTTGATGCGGTCGTGGATGAACAGGTACCCCTCCTGGAGGTAGCCGGCATCGCCGGTGGCGAACCAGCCGAGCCCGTCCTCGCCCCGGCCTTCCGGGAAGGCCTTGGCGGTCGCTCCTTCGTCCGCGTAGTAGCCCTTCAGGTTCTGCGGTGACTTGATCCAGATCTCGCCGACCTCGCCGTCGGGCAGGTCGTTGCCGTCGGCGCCGACGATGCGGATCTCGGTGTTCGGCACGGGCTTGCCGGCCGATCGGAGCAGGTGGGCACGAGGTCCGCCGGGGTCGTGGTCCTCGGCGTCGAGCTGGGTGATGCCGCCTGTGGTCTCGGTGAGGCCGTACACCTGGCAGAAGTCGCAACCCATGGCTTCCATACCGCCGACGAGGACCTCCTCACTGATCGGCGAGGCGCCGTAGATGACGGAGCGAAGCGATGAGAAGTCTGTCTCGCCGATGGTGGGCATCATCAAGAGGAACTGGATGACGGCCGGAACGAACAACGCATTGGTGATGCGGTGTTCGGGGATGAGGCGAAGGATCTCCATCGGGTCGACGTCGCGGAGCATCACGTTGGTGGCGCCGTTGTACAGGCCGACGACACCCCAGCCGCTTCCGGCGATGTGGAACAGCGGCATCGCCACGAGGTTCACCGAGTCCTGGTCGAAGCTCCACATGCCCGATGCGACCGGCATCATGCCGAAGAAGTTGTTGTTGGTGAGCTCGACGCCCTTCGGTAGGCCGGTCGTGCCGCTGGTGTAGAGCTGGTAGCAGGTGTCTTCGGGGGCCGATGGCGTCATCGGGTCGACGGCGTCGTGCCCGGCGATCCACTCGTCGTAGGTCTGGTGGTCGCCGGCGTCCTCGCCGATCACGACGATCTCGACGTCACCCTCCAGGTCCATCGACTTGAGGTGGCCGAGGAACTCCTCGCCGATCAGCAGCACCTTCACCTTGGAGTGGTTGAGGATGTAGGCCATCTCCGGTGGGGCGAGTCGCCAGTTGACCGCCACGGTGACGGCGTTGAGCTTCGCGGCGCCGAACAACATGGTGAAGTACTCGGGCACGTTCTTGTCGAGGAACGCGACCCGGTCCTGAGAACCGACGCCGGCCGCCGCCATCGCTTGGGCGACCTTGCTCGACTCCGCATGGAGATCGGTGTAGGTCCGGACGTTGTCGCCGAGGATCAGCGCGGGTTTGTCGCCGCGCTCGGCAGCGTGGGTTCGGATCAGGTCGCCAACGGTTACGAGACTCATGCCGCGAGTATCGCTCAGGTGTGACGGCCGTCACCAGTGGAAGTTCGTCGGCCATCGACAGCGAGTTGTCAGTGTCCTCTTACCTTTCCTTGCTGGTGAGTCGACACACTGATCGCCATGAACCGCAATCTGCGCATCGCCCTC
>CAZEML010000381.1:0-1729 GCA_964513285.1 uncultured Candidatus Nemicrothrix sp. | reverse complement strand
CGATCTTGTGCCGCTTACGTTTACGTCCACAAGGCATTCCTAATACTCCTTCCTAAATGGTTGTTCGTTAAAATTTTCTGCCGACAAAAAATTTCAGCTTCCTTATAACGCCAGCTTTCCGTATCGGTTTCATTTGACGCTATTCTGAAGTAAGGTTGTTCTTTACCACCAAAAGCATTGCGTTAACGCCGCTTATTGTAATATTTCGTATACAATTCTGTACACAATTTTTGTGATTTGCATCAAGAACAGGACTATTTCCAGTCCAAAACCACGGTTTCTCTCGATTTCGCGTGATGGCATAAGGATTGAAGTAAGAATGACTGTCAACTTTTGGTGCCTCCTTTCCAAAGTTGATCTGGTGAAAAAACACCATATGAGGCCTCTATATACCAGGTAGTTGTGTTTTGGGTGATCACAGCTACCTGGTTTTTCTTTTAGGGCAATACGCACGAACCTCAGGAACTTCGTGTTGCATTTTGGGCTTCATTTCATATATCCCTTTACATCTACCCCTATTCCTTCTTATCGGTTGATATTGTGATTAGAACCACGACGCTCATCATTTGCATGGTTTGTGGCCTATGGCTACTGCAGGGCTGCTCCCCCAACCTGGGGCCTTTATATAGAGATTATGAGGTTGATAAGGTAGACGACGACATTTACGACAGAATTCTATCCGCGCTCGATGTAACGGGTTGGGACACAACAACTGCCAGCGCGCCCAATTCAATCAAAACAGAGGGTAGAATTATGAACCGTTGGCTTATTTACCGTACCGTAGCATCATTGGAAATCATTCCTATCGGCGACGATTATGTACGCGTTTTAATCCACCCGTATCGCCACAATTTCCTTCGCATGCGTTCCAAATTGCCCTATTTACCCAGTAATATTGAACGCAAAATTGTACCGCAATTAACCGCTGCGCTCGCAAATGAGGGAGTTTATGTGCCAGGCAGGGTGCCGGCAGACTCTACAATTGCGGGGAATTAGGTTTAAGGTTCGGTGTTCAACGTTCAAAGATGGGGCTTCTTGATGTGAATAAGCAACTTACGATCAAGCCGCAGCAACCCGATACAAACCTTGAACATTAAACCTTGAACTTTAAACATTGAACCTTAAACGGTAAGCTAGAAACCTTTTTTCAGGGGTTTTCGTACAGTTTAACCGATGTTCTTTACAAGTATGGGGATGTTCTGGCTTCGACGGGTGGTATGTGCAGTAGGTGGCCGTGTCGGGCCTCTTGGAAAGCCTGTAAAACTTCCAAGAAACACACAAATGCCAACGATTACTCGTTCGCGATGGCACGCGTAGCTTAAGCTACCCCTGTCATCTGTCCGCAGGCGATGATTGCTCATCGTTGCGTCTCGGGCATCAAACTTAGATGAGATAGCCGCATCAGTGCCGACTGAGCTGGTGCGGTGAACTTTCCCAGTCTTAGCGTAGTCCCTGGCCCTGTCAGCCGGCTTAAGGATTACGTGAAGCGCTAATAGGCAGACTACACACGTAGAGGCTTACGTGTTCAGCCATTCGGACCCGGGTTCAACTCCCGGCATCTCCACTTTCTAGCCCTGATTTACTTCGGTAGATCAGGGCTTTTTTTGTGCTTTACTCTTCTGATTTGTGATCTGCTGAATAGACTTGTTTAGCCACGCAAGATACCATTCGCCAAAGTTCGCGCGATGCTTCGATACACTTGGAATCTCTGGATACACGCCCTCACTAT
>CAZEML010000380.1:0-1731 GCA_964513285.1 uncultured Candidatus Nemicrothrix sp. | reverse complement strand
ACGGCTTCGTCGTGACCGACTGGTTCGCCAACGGCTCGTCGGCGGGATCCGCCGCTGCGCAGATGACCCTCGAGATGCCCGGTCCCGGCCGCTTCTACGGCGAGGCCCTCTACGACGCGATGGAGTCGGGCGAGGTCGACGAGGCGCTCGTCGATGCGCTGGTCGACGACCTGCTCGTCTTGTTCGAACGCACCGGCGTGCTCGACGGCCGCGGCAACGAGCCCGAGAAGCCGCTCGACCGACCCGAAGACCGGGTGCTCAACCGCCATGCCGCCGCAGCCGGCTCGGTCCTGTTGCGCAACGACGGCATCTTGCCGCTCGACCCCGCGACGGTCGGTTCGATCGCGGTGATCGGCCCCAACGCCCGCAACGCCAAGGTCATGGGCGGTGGCTCTGCGACGGTGCGGGCCTATCACGACACCTCGCCGCTGGACGCGCTCGAGGCTCGCTTCCCCGAGCTCGACGTGCGCTTCTCGCTCGGCGCCGACATCGACCGGACGGTGCCCCCGATCGCTCGCCCGTTGCTCGATGGCGCCGCCACGGTGGAGTACCGCAACGGCTGGGGATTCGATGGCGAACCGGACGCGGTCGCCCACGAGGGCCGCACGTCGCTGCTCGCCTTCGGGTCGCCCGTCGACGGCATCGACGCCGAGCGCTGGAGCGCTCGGATCATCGCGACGATCGTCCCCGAGATCGACGGGCCCCACGTGTTCACCCTCACCGAATCGGGTCGTGCGTCACTGTCGGTCAACGGTGAGACGCTGATCGACGCGACCGCCCCCGACATCGAACGCGGCGACGCCTTCTTCGGCTTCGGCTCGATCGAACTGTCGGGCGAGGTCGATCTCGTCGCCGGTACCCCGACGACGGTCGAGATCGACTTCACCAACGAGGGTGCGATGCTGCTGGCGGGTGTCATCGTCGGCGCCCGGCCGCTCGTCGAGCGCGATCTGGTCGGCGATGCCGCCCGGGTCGCCGCCGAGTGCGACGTCGCCGTCGTCGTGGTCGGCACGAACGACGACTGGGAGACCGAAGGCCGCGACCGCGACCTGTGGGAGCTCCCCGGCGGGCAGCCCGAGCTCATCCGTGCCGTCGCCGCGGCGAACCCGCGCACGATCGTGGTCATGAACGTCGGTTCCCCGCACTCGGTCGACTGGATCGACGATCCTGCGGCCGTCCTCAGCGTCGGGTTCGCCGGGCAGGAGCTCGGCGAGGCGGTTGTCGACATGCTGGTCGGCGACCTGGAGCCTTCGGGCCGGGCGCCCACCACCATCGGCGCCCGCTACGAACACTTCGCGGCGTTCACCAACTATCCCGGCGAGAACAGCGTCGTGCGCTACGGCGAGGGCTCGTACTGCGGGCATCGGTGGCACGACTCGCTCGGCATCGAGCCCGCGGTCGCGTTCGGTTCAGGCCTCGGGTACTCGACCTTCGAGATCACCGGCGTGCCGGCGACCGCGGCGTTCGCCGACGGCGCCTCGATCGAGGTCACCGTCACCAACACCGGCGGCCGTCGTGGGAGCGAGGTCATCCAGGCCTACGTCGAACCCCCGGTCGGCCCCGTGCCGCGCCCGGTTCGCGAGCTGAAGGCCTTCCAGAAGGTCACCCTCGACCCCGGCGAGTCGACGACGATCCGGCTCGCCCTCGATGCGCGAGCGTTCGCGGCCTTCGATCCCGGCGATCCGGTGTACGGCGAACTCGCCGCGAACAGCCTCGTGCCCGCCGGTGGTG
>CAZEML010000379.1:0-1789 GCA_964513285.1 uncultured Candidatus Nemicrothrix sp. | reverse complement strand
CCCGCCACAGCCACTCCCCCGGCGCACAGCCGCGGACTACGGTCGGGATCCGGCGAATCACACGGGAGATCCACGAGATGAGATCGTTCATCCGGCTCGACGCAGGCGCACTGGCAGCGGACGCTCACACCCGGCTGACCGAGAGCCATGCGGAATGGGCGATCGTGCGAACCACGCGAGGCGGCGCCGTGCGCTGGCACGCGGTCGGCGCGGAGACAACGCTCTCGCACCTCGCAGCGGACCCCGCCTCACACGTCTCGGCGGCACTGAGACTCACTGACCGATCCTCGACCGCAACGGCATCGCCCCAAGCACTCGAGGGCGTCGGCACGGTCGCCGCGACGACGATCGTGCTCGAGGGCGATCGCGTGCTCGGCGTGCTGGAAGCTGATGACCCGGTGCCCGAGGTGCTGGCATCCCCGCCATCCGCGCGGGAGCGCAGCGACAGCCTCACCCGCCGATCGACGGGCGCCCGCACCGCCGGGACCGCGACCTTCAGCGCCGACGCGCACATCGATGCCCCCCAGCGGGTCAAGCTCGCTGAGCCGTTCTCGTTCTCGATCTCGCTCTCGGAACCCGCCGCCCTCGCAGGTGATGGTCGCCTCGTCGTCGAGTTGGAGGCCGGCGTCACCACCTTCGACCTCGATGTCCAACTCTTCGCCCACGGCTTCGCCGCCGAACCCGGCAAGACCGGCGTGCTGCGGGTCGACGCCACCGACGTCTCCGCATCGTCGATCACCTTCCAGCTCACGGCGACCGAACCACCGCCTGAGGTGGCGCGGCTGGTCGAGGCGGGCGAGGCATCGGAATGGCAGACATCGATCACCGTGATGTTCCTGCGAGGCGGGCCGATCGCTGGCTCGATGGTGCACCCGCTCGTCGTCGAGCTCGCCCCGACCGACGCCGCTGAAATCATCGACCTCACCGACGACAGCTGGCTGGAGCAGGCCGAATCCACCGCTGCGGCGATCAGTGCGCCCGCCCTCCCCGAGCCCGATCTCACCATCACCTTGGCCGGTACGGCACCGACCGACGGCGTCGACGGGTGCTACGAGGTGACCCTTCGGTCACCCCACCGCAACCTGCCGAGGAAGACCTATTCGCTCAGTCTCGGGATGGATGCCGCCGCCTTCGCCGCGCAGAAGTACGCCCAGATCAAGGAGCAGGATGGGGGCAGTCTCGGCTTTGAGACGGTTGCCGGCGTCGGTGCCCAGATCGCAGGATTCCTCGGTCAAGCGTTCTGGGACGAAGTCAACACGACACTCGCTGCGGCCACTGCGCACCACGGCGAGCCCCCGACGGTGTTGCTGAACACCAGCGACCCGCACGTGCCATGGGAGCTCGCCCACCTCGGCGCAACACCGGTCGACCCCGCCGCCCCGCCGTTCCTCGCTGCCCAGGCGCGGGTCGGCCGCTGGATCCTCGACCCGCGAAACCACATCGAGATGCCTCCCAGCACCCGGTTTCGCGTCGACAACGTCGCCGCCGTCATCGGCGAGTACGACCCGATGGAGATGAAGAAGGGCACCTGGAAGCGGCTCCCGGAAGCCGAAGCCGAAGGCCAGTTTCTGCGCGATCGCTACGGGGCCGCTCCGCTCTCGGCCGAGCGCGAAACCGTCAGCCAACTCCTGGCCCGCAAGGTGGATCCACCACCGCAGCTCGTGCACTTCGCCTGTCACGGCACCTCGATGCCGGGGAGCACTGCGCTGATCGCCAACGACGGCACCACCATCCCCGACATCGTCTTCGAGCGAAGCGTCGCCGGCCGTGAGGACCGACCGTTCATCTT
>CAZEML010000378.1:0-1800 GCA_964513285.1 uncultured Candidatus Nemicrothrix sp. | reverse complement strand
GCGCGGGCGGGCGTCGCGGTCGCGTCGCTCGTGGCGCGGTCGACGCCGTGCGGGGCGGAGTTCGTCCTGGTGGTCTCGGGGTGTCAGGGCGCGTTCGGGATGAGTGGCGGCCCCGCGGCGGGAGCGGCGCTCGACCCCGACGCGGAGATCCTCGCCGGCATGGCCCGGGCGGTTCGTCCTGGAGGGGGCGTCGTCTTCACTGCGTTCAACGCCTACCTGCAAGTGGCGAACATGGTCGATGGCCACGACTTCGATGCTGAGCGGGGCGTGCATCGCGAGAGCACCGAGGTGCGCGACAGCGGGGGAGCAGCGGCCGAGGTCGATCTCTGGACCACCTGCTTCACCCCGCGCGAGCTCCGGCTGCTCTGTGCGTCGGTGGGCCTGACGGTCGAGTCGATCCACGCGGCCGAACCCGGCGACTGGTCGCCGCGACCTCCCGACACCGACTCGCCGGAGTTCCTGGTCATCGCCCGACGCCTCGATGCCGTGGCCACCCAACGTGAGGTGAACTGAACGAGCCCCAACTCAGCGCACGGGCTGGCCGCTTCAGCTGTCGTCTGGCATCAAGGCATAACCGGGGCTTTCGGCGCCGTGCGGTTTCCGGTACGGTCGCTCACGGAGGGCGAGAGGGGCGGATGTGCGGGGTGTTCTGGCGGCGATCCTAGTGACGGCGGTCGTATCGGTGACGATGGCGACGGTGGCTGACCGACCGGCGGCCGCGGCATCCCGCGTGGAGTCCTTCGCGGTCGCCCCCGACGTGATGATCAACGACGTCGCGTACGACGATGTCCGCAAGCGGGCCTATGTGGTGGTCCCATCGCGCGACGCTGAGTTCGGGAATCGGCTGGTGGCGTTCGATCCGGCGACAGGCGCCGTGCTCGGCTCGGTGTTCGTTGGCAGCGAACCGTGGGTCGTCGACGTCTCGACCGACGGTTCGGTCGTTTGGGTCGGGCTCGACGGTGCCGCCGCTCTTGTCCAGGTCGACGCGGTGTCGCTCGCCGTGACCGACACGATCCAGCTCGAGGCCGGCTATGGGCGGCCGCGCTACGTGAACGACCTGGCACCGATCCCCGGCGATGCCGATGCCGTGGTCGTGTCGACCCGGCGCAAGGGCTTGTCCCCATCCCATGCCGGAGTGGTTTTGGTCGCCGACGGTGCGGTCGGGGTCGTCCAAACGGCCGACCACACCGGGGCCAATGTCGTGGAAGCCGTCAGCCCGACCCGGGTCGTCGGCTACACGACCGCGTCGAGCGGCTTCGGCTTCTGGACCCTCGATGTCGACGCCGATGGCGTGACCGTCGTAGAGGAACAGGCGACGGCCATCGAGGGCTTCGGCACCCAGATCACCTACCGCGATGGCATCGTGTACGGCTCGAACGGAGCGGCCATCAACGCCGACACCGGCGCGGCGGTCGCGACCTACGCAGCGCGGAGCTCCGATAGTCCGGTCGTCCACGACGGTCGTGTGTACTTTCTCAGCGGAGGCGAGCTATCGGTCTTCTCGACGGCAACGTTCGCGGCCGACGGCGCCCCGATCCCGCTCCCATCCACCGAGAGTTCACGGATGGTCCTGACCGACGACGGTTGGCTGATCTGGGGCCAGCCGGACTTCGAGGAGTTCCGGTTCGTCACCCCGACCGTGTCGGTCGAGGGCCCGGTCACGACCGGCGGTGGTGTGCGGACCTTCGCGGCGGCGCCCGATCTCGAGGTGACCGACGCGGATTACGACGCAGCCCGAAATCGTGTGTCTGCGACCGTGGCGAGCACCGATCCGCGCTTCGCGCACCGGTTGGTCTGGTT
>CAZEML010000377.1:0-1801 GCA_964513285.1 uncultured Candidatus Nemicrothrix sp. | reverse complement strand
GCTCATACCAGCTGTCGAGCCGCAGCCGCATGCGGCTGACATGCATCGTCGTGCCGCCGGCCAGCGCACCACTCTCGATGGTGACGTCGTCCTCGGTGGCCTGGTTCTTTCGGAACCCGGACCGGAACCCCATGAACAGCGGCGTGTCGTCGGCGACCGGCTTGCTCTCGGGTATGCCTCCCGTGTCTTGGCGCTGTGCCGGTAGGCCGGCGCCGACGAACCCCCGGCGGAGATCGGCCAGTTCGAGCTCCGAGGGGACCGCGCTAATCGTCGCGCTCAAGGGACCGGTCGCGTTCGTGAGCGCGGCGATGATGTCGTCGAGGCGGGACTCGGTGTCGCTCGCGAGGTGAAGGCAGAGGTCGTGACGGTCGAGTTCGGGGGTCTCGAAGCTGGAGAGCCGCTCGGGCACCGGGATGGGGGAGGGTGCGGTGGTGAAGCGGTCGAAGTAGTCCGGCCCCCAGCCAAGCGCGATGAGTACCCCGTCGTGGTTGTACCGGTAGTTGCGTTCGATCGAGACCAACGCATCCTCGAGCGCGGCGACATCCTTGGTGCTCGGGTGAGTCGCGACGTTCCACATCACAAGGCGGTGGAACCGGGGCATGACGTGGTTGCCGTGCTCGTCGAGTTCGAGCGCATCGGCCCAGGCGTGCTGGCGACGGGGTCGGTCGTGGTCCGAGCCCGCCACCGGGTCCTGGCCGGCGGTGGCTCGCGCCACGCCGAACCCGACACCGCCGACGGCGGCAGCGGCGCCCGTGCCCAGCAGAAAGGAACGACGCGAGTTCGGATCGGTCATCGGTCCCTCAGCCGTCCCAGGAGTACGTCATGGTGAAGCTGGTCGCCTCGAGCCATCGATCAGCGTATTCGGGGTGTCGAGCGCCCTGCGGGGCCCCGACCTGGAGCTCGACGTCGTAGGTCCCGGCGCCGGGCAGCGCCACGTTGATCCCGTAGTGGGTGCCCATCGCGCGCGACAGCATCGGCCACATTCGCTCGTCGAAGACGATCGAGCCGTCGCTGTCGCGCAGCGTGACCCATACATCGGCATACGGGATCCGTTCCCCGGACTGCTCATCGGCCAACACAGCCATCAGATGCACACCGTCGCGAGCGTCCGGCTCGCCGCGTGTCTCGTCCACCCCTTCAAACAGGGTGAACGTTGTCGGTGCCATCGTCGCCACCTCGATGCGCATCCCCTGCCAGGACTCCGACGCCACCGTCTGCATCATCATGGCCGTGTCGCCCATCGAACCGTCGTCGTCCATCGCCATGTCGTCATCCATCGCCATGTCGTCGGAGTCCTCGGCCACGTCCATGCCGCTCATGGCATCGTCCGCGGCATCGTTGGCGTTGGCAGCGGTCGAGACCGGTTCTTCAGCGGTGCCGTCGTCGCCGCATGCGCCGGCGAACAACGTGAGCGCGATGAGTGCAGCAGCCACTCGGCCGGGTCGGCGAACGCCTGGGGAGTCGTGGTGGTGAGACATTTCTTGGTCCTCCGGTGGGGGGGTTGGGACGACTGAGATGGTCAGGGGGTGGGTCATCGCGGGATGACGGTGAGCCAGTAGTCCCAGAAGCGATGGGCGATGAGAGCGGCGATGACCACGGTCCATGATGTGATCACGAGGCCGTGAAACTCCGCACCGAGGCGAACAATCCGGTCGATGAGAGCGCCTCGTCGACCGGGTGAGACGCGTGCGTTGCGGGTCGTGACGTACCAGAAGACGGTCGTCGTGACGATCCAGACGACCATGCAGTACGGGCACAGCGCGTCGATCCGATAGAGGCTTTGGAAGATGAGCCAGTGAAC
>CAZEML010000376.1:0-1808 GCA_964513285.1 uncultured Candidatus Nemicrothrix sp. | reverse complement strand
GCTGACCGCCGCGATGAACAGGACAGCGCCGGCAATCTCGATCAGTTGGGCGCCGATTCGCAGCAGCATGACGGAGGTTCTCCCGGATTCAGGCGGCGCCGGCGATCCGGGCGAGCGCTTCGGCGTGTTCTTTCTCGATCCGGGCCCGGATCTTGTCGAGCTCGTCGGGGTCAACGTCGCCGGTGAGGGCGACCTCGGGGGTGACCGTGTCGGGGTGGTGGCTGGTGCCCCACACGGCGAGCGACATCGCCATCAGCGGGGTGGCGTCGTGGTCGCCGGTCTTGCGAGCCCACGCCCACGCGTCCGAGACCTGACGCTGACGGGCTTTCTCGACGGCCTCGGCGATCGCTGGGTGGTTCCGAATGCGGACCTGACGATCGACCATCGCGTCGTAGAACGTGCCGCAGGCGTGCGTGAGTTCGCGGGTGCCGACCTCGATCACGGCGACCTTGCGTTCCTTGAGCGGATCGATGAACGACCCGGCCGGGCCGCCCTTGTCGATCGCGACCGGGGCGTCAAGCTGCAGTGCCAGCTCGGCGACACGGTCGACAACCCAGCCTGTCCCGTCGCGGTGATAGATGAGTTCGATCTGCAGGTCATCGTCGGCCACGGCGACCGCTGCCGAGCGTCGTTCCGGGGTGGCCTCGAGGGCGAGAGTCATCCGGCCGGCAGGTGCAACATCGTCGGTTGCGACCATGCCGTAGAGCTCCTCAGCGAACACCGACCGGCGGGCCGATGAAGGAATGTTCAGGTACGCCCGCTTGAACTCGTCGGGGCCGAGGTCCGGGTCAGAAGTGAAGAGTTCGAGAGCGTCGCGAACCGTGTCGATCGAGATGGTGTGCCCGACCGCCGGCATACACCGCAGCCAGGCGTCTTCGTCGTCGATCGCCGTGCCCGGCTCGGCGGACCACTCGAAGTAGGCGATCGTCCGGTCAAGACCAGTCTCGACCGCGGCACGACCTTGCTTCACTCGCGCGTTCAGCAGGACCGAGTCGGCGTCACCCATCGTCGACAGGCCGACGATCTGAGCGTCATCGATCGTGTTCTGCGCCGGCACCATCGCCTGCTCACGCCGAAGGTCTCGATCGTGGAACGCCTCATCGATCACACCGAAGTGCAACGTCTGACCGTGGCCCGACGACCGGCCGGTAGCGACGACGTTCACAAGCGACCCGTTGACGAACGTGATGCCCTCGGAGCCGTTCTGCTCGCGCAGCCGCTCGATCAGCGCATCGCCGGTGGGTTTGCCGGCGCCGGGGGTGCCCCAGAACTCGGCGGTCTTCTGTAGCTCGAGCTTCCAATCCTCAATGAGCTTCTTGCGAGCGTCCTGTGCAGTCTGCGCCGTGTAGCTGATCCGTTGCCGGGTCCACAGCAGCGCCCTCATCACCATCAGCACGAGCACGAGCGTTGACTTCCCCGACTGGCGAGGAACGGTGATCCAGACGTTGCGGTAGTACGGCCGGCCCGTGGCGGGGTCGTACTCGGTGGCGACCGCGATCACGTACTGCTGCCACGGCATCAGGGTGAGACCGAGGATGCGGGCGATCACCAAAGCGACGCCGAGCAGGTTCGGCCGATCCGGTCGACGAGGTGTCCCGAACCGCGGCGGACAGTCGCCGAGGTCTACGGGTTCAGCTGTTCCCTCCGGGTGCGAGGCGGGCGAGCTCGGCGACGAGCTTCGCCGCTGCTGAGTCTTCGCCGGCATCCTCGAGGTCCTCTCCGATCAGATACCGCCAGACCTGCCGATACTCCGAGTGCCATTTCGGTGCGTCCTTCGCTACCGGGAAGTTGTCGAGCATCAGGGCGAG
>CAZEML010000375.1:0-1810 GCA_964513285.1 uncultured Candidatus Nemicrothrix sp. | reverse complement strand
CAGGCCTCGGCCCGGCGCCCGCTCGCGCTGGCGGCATGACGGTCTTCGCCGCCATCGCCGACGACAACCGGCGAGCGATCTTCGACCTGCTCGTCCGCGACGGTTCGGGCACCGCCACCGCGCTCGCCTCGTCGGTCGGCATCACCCGTCAGGCCGCGGCCAAGCATCTGACGATCCTCGCCGACGCCGGACTCGCCACGAGCGAGCGCATCGGACGCGAAACCCGGTTCCGGCCGATCCCCGCGGGGCTCGACCCGCTCCGCGGCTGGGTCGACCAGACCGCGGCGGCCTGGGATCACCGGCTCGACGGCCTGGCCGAACGACTCGAGGGCTGAACGCTCAGGCGTCGAGCGCGGCGCGGAGGTGTTCGATGTGGCGGGGCATGACCCCGCAGCAGCCACCAACGATCGTCGCGCCGGCATCCAGCCACTCCTGGACGAAGCGGGTATAGCCGCCGTCCTCGATGTCGTGGCGGTGCGTCATGACGTACTCGTTCGCGGCGTATCCCTCGGGCTTGTCGTCGAACGCGTTGCCGTACGCACCGACTCGAACCGACGCCGGCAGGACCGCTCGGGCCTGGGCGATCCCCGCCCGCATCACCTCGGGCTGCGAACAGTTGAACAACACCGCGTCGACGCCGAGTTCGTGCATCGCTTCGGCGAACGCCTCGATCGATTCACCGGACCGGAGATGCGGCTCATCGATGTGCTCCACGACTCCGGCCGGGCCGCCGCCGTCCTCGAGCGTCGCCGACACCCACACCGGCTTGCCGTGCCGCTTCGCGGACGTGACCGACGCGGTCGCCTCGGCGATCGACGACTGGGTCTCGGCGACGAAGACGTCGACGTACGGTGCCAGCGAGGCGGTGATGCGGTCGAGCAGCGCGGGAGCGCGGTCAGGATCGAACTTCTCCGGCTCGTAGGAACCGAACAGCGGCGGCACCGAGCCGGCGACCGTGAGCGAACGGTCGGCGCGGTCGGCGACGGCCCGGGCGATCCGACCGGAGAGATCGGTCAGCTCTTCGAGGACATCGTCGATCCGGTCGCCGAGGTGGAAGGGCACGACGGCGTAGTTGTTGGTGATCACCACGTCGGCACCGGCGTCGACGAACTGCTGATGCACCCGCTCCACCCACTCAGGGGCTTCGATCAAGGCGAGCGCCGACCACTCCGGTTGCCGGAACGGCGCGCCCGCTTCGTCGAGGGCCTTGCCCATCCCGCCGTCGAGGAGGGTGATCTCGATTTTGTCGTGGGATTCAGGCATCCGCGTGCAGGAGTCCGTAGACCAACGAGTCGACGAGGGCCTGCCACGACGCCTCGATGATGTTCTCGCTCACCCCGATGGTGGTCCATTCGCGGGTGCCGTCGGTCGAGTCGAGGAGCACTCGGGTGATCGCCCCGGTGCCCTTGCCGGTGTCGAGCACCCGGACCTTGAAGTCGGTGAGGCTGATCCGATCGAGCGCCGGGTAGATGTCGGCGAGCGCGTTGCGCAGCGCGGCGTCGAGCGCGTTGACCGGGCCGTTGCCCTCCCCCACCGCGAGGTGGCGGGTCTCGCCCACCCAGACCTTCACCGTCGCCGAAGTCTCGACATCGACGGCGACGTCGTTCCACAGGCGAGCGTTGGTGCCCGAGCGGTGGTCGGTGTCGACCGAGAACGACTCGAGGCGGAAGAACGGCTGCTCCCAGCCGGCCGCGCCCCGCATCAGGAGTTCGAGCGACGCATCGGCGGCCTCGAAGTGGTAGCCCTCGTGCTCGAGCCGCTTGAGCGTGTCGATCACATCGCCGATCGTCTTGCCGTCGAGCTCGATGCC
>CAZEML010000374.1:0-1853 GCA_964513285.1 uncultured Candidatus Nemicrothrix sp. | reverse complement strand
ATCCGCGACGCGCGCACCTGGCACGGCGGGACGCCGAACCTCTCCCGCGACGTCCGAGCCATGCCCAACGTCGAGTACATGGCGCCGTGGTTCCGGAGCGAGTCGATCGGTCGAGCGATGAGCTACGACACCTGGAGCGAGCTGTCGCCGCACGCCCGACGAATCAGCCGGTTCATCGTCCACGAACCCGGCGAGGCGGTGATCGGCGGTGGCATCAGCCATCCCCGGCGCGCCGAGCGCGAGCGCATCCGCGACGAACAACTCGCCGCCCTCGATCCCGACGCGGCGGAGGCCTACCGGCTTCGCAGCTGAGCGACCGGTTCAGGCCTTGCCAGCAAGCCAGATAGCCGGTTAGCTATGTGGCTATGGCCCTCGCCGAACCCCTGACCACCCTCGACCTCGAGACCGTCCTGAAAGCGCTCGCGTCGGAGCGGCGCCTGCAGATCCTCGACTGGCTCAAGGACGTCGAAGCCAACTTCCCGCCCCAAGAGCACGGCGACCCGATCGCCGACGGCGCCTGCAACCTCTTCATCGTCGAGAAGCTCGGCGTGAGCCAACCCACCGGGAGCCGGCACCTCAAGGTGCTCGTCGACGCCGGGCTGATCGTGCCCACCCGGCGCAAGGGCTGGACCTACTACCGCCGCGACGAAGCCGCCCTCGCCGCCGTCGCGGCCCGGATGACGGAGATCTGATCATGGGGATTCGCATCGGCGCCGACGTCGGCGGCACCTTCACCGACATCGTCATCGAGCTGGCCGACGGCAGCTATTCGTCGACCAAGGTCCTGACGACCCACCAGGCGCCCGAGCTCGGGATCCTCGACGGGATCAGCCGCATCGCCGCGCAGGAAGCGATCGCGCTCGAGGACGTCGAGCAGATCATCCACGGCACCACCCTGGCCACCAACGCCTTGATCGAGCGGCGGGGGGCGAAGACCGCGCTCGTCACGACCGACGGCTTCCGCGACGTCATCGAGACCCGCACCGAAAGTCGCTTCGAGCAATACGACCTCAACATCGTGTTGCCGACACCGCTGATCCAACGGGCCGACCGCCACGTGATCTCCGAACGCCTCAACGCCCGCGGCGAAACACTCGTGCCCTTCGACGAGGACGGCGCCCGGGCCCTCATCGCCCGCATCGCCGACGAGGGCTACGAGTCGGTCGCGGTCGGGTTCATCCACTCCTACGTCAACCCGGTCAACGAGCGCCGGTTCCGGGAGCTCCTGCTCGCCGAGATCCCCGACATCGCCTGCTCGATCTCGAGCGAGGTCTCCCCGCAGATGCGGGAGTACGAACGGTTCAACACCGTCTGCGCCAACGCCTACGTGCAGCCCCTGATGGCGAGCTATCTCGTCCGGCTCCGCGACGAACTCGCGGCCCGAGGTGCGACCTGTCCGCTGTACCTGATCCACAGCGGCGGCGGGCTCATGTCGGTCGAGTCGGCCGCGGCGTTCCCCGTGCGGCTCGTGGAGTCGGGACCCGCCGGCGGCGCCATCTTCGCCGCCGACCTCGCGTCGCGCTACGGCCGGGATCGCGTGCTGTCGTACGACATGGGCGGCACGACCGCGAAGATCGCCTTGATCGAGGACTCGACCCCGGCGACGGCGAAGACGTTCGAAGTCGACCGGACGGCACGGTTCAAGAAGGGCTCCGGTATGCCCATCTCGATCCCGGTGATCGAGATGATCGAGATCGGCGCCGGAGGCGGTTCGATCGCCTCGGTCGACACGCTCGGCCAGATCCGGATCGGTCCCCACTCCGCCGGCAGCGAGCCGGGCCCGGCGTCGTATGGCCGCGGCGGCGAGGACGCCACCGTGACCGACGCCAACGTGCAGCTCGGCCGCCTGCCCC
>CAZEML010000373.1:0-1879 GCA_964513285.1 uncultured Candidatus Nemicrothrix sp. | reverse complement strand
CGCAGGTCGTCGCCGTCGAACACGTGGCGCTGATCGGCGCCCGGCAACGTCGACCGGTGCCGCGCCGAGCCGGTGGCGACGACGACATGGTCGGGCTTCAGGGCGGCCACCATCTCGGGGGTGGCCTCGGTGTCGGTGCGCAGGTCGACGCCGAGGCGCTCCATCTCGTGCTCGTACCAGTGGAGGAGCCGAAGGTTGGGTTCGTACAGCAGGGCGGCGAACCGCAGGGCGCCGCCGATCTGCCCTGCCCGTTCGAGCACGGTGACCGAGTGCCCTCGCAACGTCGCGACGCGGGCCACCTCGAGGCCCGCCGGTCCCCCACCGACGACCACGATGCGCTTCGCGGTCGGCGCGGTGGCCCGTTCGACCTCGGCCAGCTCGGCCTCGCGGCCGAGCACCGGGTTGACCGCACACTTCACCCGACGATCGAAGAACGGCTGGGCGACACAGACGTAGCAGTTGATGCAGGGCCGGATCTCCTCGACCCGATCGCCGGCCACCTTCCCCGCGGTCGCCGGGTCGGCCAGGAGCTGGCGGCCCATGGCGACCAGGTCGGCCTTGCGGTGGGCGATCATCTCGTCGCCGATGGCGGGGCTGATCCGGCCGACGCCGATCACCGGTACCGGCAACTCGCGGGTGAGCTTGCCCGACAACGCCGCGTGCTTCGCCTCTCGGTCGGGCAGGGTGCCGTCGGTGAACGCCTGCCCGGAGGTCATGTCGCCGTAGGCGGAGAGATGGACCGCGTCGGCGCCGGCGGCGACCACGAGCCGAGCGGTCTGCTGGCACTCGTCGAAGGTGATGCCGTCCGGGGTGCGGTACTCGAGCGCGTCGAGGCGGGTCCACACCGGGTACTCGGCCCCGGCCCTCGCCTTGGCTTCGCTGATCGCCTCGCACAGGAAGCGGGCCCGGTTCTCGAGCGACCCGCCGTACTCGTCGGTGCGGTGGTTCCACTGGGCCGACAAGAAGCCGGAGAAGAGGTAGCCGTGAGCGCCGTGGATCTCGACCGCGTCGAATCCCGCTTCCTTCGCTCGCACCACCGCGTCACCGAGCTGCTCGGTGATCGCGGCGATGTCGTCGGTCGTCATCGGGCGGTACTGGGGCTTGGACTCCGCGCCGCCCGACGCGGCCGCCATCGCCATCAACTCGTCGATCGACAGGTCGTGGATCATGTCGAGCGATCCCGGCCACTCGGGAACCGACGGCACCATCACCGGATCACCGTTGGCGATGTCGACCCGGCTGATCTTGCCGTGATGGACGAGCTGGATCGCGATCTTGGCGCCATGCGCGTGAACCGCGTCGGTGAGCCGACGGAGCGCCGGGACGTAACGATCGTCGGAAACGGCGAGCTGATGGACCGAGTTGGCGCCGTGCGGGTAGGCGAACGCGGCGACCTCGGTGATGAGCAGGCCCGCACCACCGCGGGCCCGTTCCTCGTAGTAGGCGATGACCTCGTCGTTCGCCGCGCCGTCGTCGCCGACGATCTCAACGCCCATCGGCGCCATGACGATGCGGTTGGGCACCGTCATCGTTCCGATCTGCACCGGGGCCAACAGGTGGTCGTTCATCGGCGGCGACCGTAGTCAACGCCACCGATTCGAGACGAACGCTCGGCCGGGCAACCCGGCGACCCGCGTCGTCAGACGCGCACGACGCCGTCGATGACCGCGGCGTTCGCGACCGCGTTGGCGACCGCAGGGGCGACCGACCGGTCGAAGACCGACGGCACCACGAAGTCGCGATGCAGGTCGTCGTCGGAGACCGTCGACGCGATGGCGTGCGCCGCCGCGACCTTCATCGATTCGGTGATGCCGGTGGCGCCGACATCGAACGCACCCCGGAAGATGCCGGGGAACGCGAGCACGTTGTTGATCTGGTT
>CAZEML010000372.1:0-1893 GCA_964513285.1 uncultured Candidatus Nemicrothrix sp. | reverse complement strand
CTGGACCGCCGCCGAAGCCGATCCCGACGCCTTCGTGTACGAGTCGAGCACGATCGAACGCCAGGGGGTCGGTGTCGATCTCGCGATGATCCGGCTCGATCGCCCGGTTCGGAGTGACGTAGGCGTTCCCATCCCGCTCTCGGCCGAGCGTGCACTCCCCGATGGAATGCCGGTCACGATCGCCGGATGGGGCGAGCGGCAGGGCGGTGTCCGCCCCGTCGTTCTCGACGGCTTCACCACGACCGTCGACGCCGACTGTGGCGACTGGGGCGAGCCGGAGACGTTCACCGACTTCCTCGAGGCCGGCTTCGACCAGGACATCACGATCTGTACGAGCGCGATCCCGCTTGGGGCCTGCACCGGCGACAGCGGTGCACCCGTCGTCTTCGACGAAGCCGGTGTCAGCCTGCTCGTCGGGGTCGTGGCGTTCGGCTCCGGCGAAGGTTGCAGTGTCGATCCGCTCCTTCCGGACGGCCACGTCGCCGTGGCGCCGTTCGCGGAATGGGTCGAGTCGCTGTCCGGCGGCCGGTGACTCAGCGCTGACTCGGGAAGAGGTAGCGCTCGGCATCCCGGCGGGAGACGCCGACGAACGCGTTCGCCTTGGTGAGCTGGGCGTCGGTGAGGGTGCCGCGGCGACCGCCGCCGAGCTGGCGCTTCTGATCGCTCGCCGGCGCGACGCGGTAGCCGGCGCCATCGCTGGTGACGACCGTTGCGACGCCGCGCCGGCGGGCGTCGGCGTGGAGCGCCTCGAAGG
The DNA here is from genome assembly GCA_964513285.1 of uncultured Candidatus Nemicrothrix sp. Lineage (GTDB taxonomy): Bacteria > Actinomycetota > Acidimicrobiia > Acidimicrobiales > Aldehydirespiratoraceae > UBA11606. The sequence continues at coordinate 1,139 of CAZEML010000372.1, read as the reverse complement.
TGATGACGTCGGGATCGAACCAGACCCGGGTGACCTCGTGGCCGCCGAGGAACCCCGCTTCGGTGCGGACGACCCCGTCGATCTGACCGATCTCGTGCTCACCGACCCAGAAGCACGCCTGCGCGATGAAGGCCTCCTGCAACCGGTCGGCGTGCTCCTGCTCGAGCAGGCGGAGATGGTCGGGCACATCGACACCGGCCGCCGCCAGCGCGGCGACCATGCGGGTCAGGATCAGGCCGGTTTCCCACACGCGATCGCGGCGAGGGATCAGGTCGTCGCCATCGGCATCGAGGAAGCGGACGACCTGGTAGTTCCACGCCGGCTCGCCGTAGCGGGCGAGCACCTCGGCGTCATGACCGTCGGATGCGTTGTTGTGGATCAGCAACGGAACGAAGAGCTCCTCGATCGCCTCGACCACCAGCGGGTCCGACAAGACATCGGCGCCGAACTGCTGACAGCCGGCACAACCGGGCACCTCTTGGAAGAGGGCGAAGACCGGCCGTCCGGTCGCGGCCGCCGCGGCGAGCGCATCGTCGAGATCGCGGCCCCACCGCACGGTGCCCGTTTCGATCGGCTGGATCGGGGCGGTGGCGACAGCTTCGGGTCGGCGGAGGAAGGAGAACATGACGAGGAAACTCCATGGTGCGGCACGACGTTCCCGAACGCCACCGAGCGAAAGCGACCGGGGTTGGTCGGCGGGTCGCCGTTAGGGTGAAGGGGTGGACGCACCCACGTCGGCACTGCTGACCGATCACTACGAGCTGACGATGGTCGCCTCGGCGTTGGAGTCCGGGGTCGCCGATCGCCGAGCCGTGTTCGAGGTCTTCGCCCGGCGCCTCCCCAAGGGACGGGCCTACGGCGTCGTCGCCGGCATCGACCGGCTCCTCGACGCCGTCTCGCGTTTCCACTTCGACGACGCCACCGTGCAGCACCTGATCGACAGCGGCGTGGTCGTCGAAGGCGAGATGACCGACTGGCTCCGCGCCTACCGGTTCAGCGGCGACATCACCGGCTACGCCGAGGGTGAGCTCTTCTTCCCGTACTCGCCGGTCCTGACCGTCACCGGCACCTTCGCCGAGTGTGTCGTGCTCGAAACGGGGATGTTGTCGGTGCTCAACCACGACTGCGCCGTCGCCAGC
>CAZEML010000371.1:0-1905 GCA_964513285.1 uncultured Candidatus Nemicrothrix sp. | reverse complement strand
AAGGGCCCGTTCGTCGACGATCATCTGCTCAAGAAGATCGATGCGCTGAACGAGACCGGCGAGAAGAAGGTCGTCAAGACCTGGAGCCGCCGCTCGACCATCATCCCCGACATGATCGGCCACACCCTGGCCGTTCACGACGGTCGCAAGCACGTCCCGGTGTACGTCACCGAGGCGATGATCGGCCACAAGCTCGGCGAGTTCGCCCCCACCCGCACGTTCAAGTTCCATGCGGGTCAGGAACGAGGAGCCCGTCGCTGATGGCCGGTACCAAGACCAACGAGCGTCCGGGCACCCGGGCCAAGGCCACCTATGTGCGCTCCTCGGCCTACAAGGCCCGTGAGGTGCTCGATCTCATCCGGGGCAAGTCCTACGCGGACGCCGCCGAGATCCTGCAGTTCTCCGAACGCGGCATCTCCGAGGACATTCTGAAGGTGCTCGACTCGGCCGTCGCCAACGCCGAGCACAACGACAACCAGGTCGCCGAGGAGCTGTTCGTGTCGGCGTGCTACGCCGACGAGGGCCCGACCCTCAAGCGCTGGCGCCCCCGTGCCCGTGGCCGCGCCACCCGCATCCGCAAGCGCACCTGCCACATCACGGTCATCGTGAGCCGCTACGACGACGAGGCGCTCGAGCGTCTTCGTGAGCGTGAGGCCGCGACCGGTCGTTCCGGCAGCAGCCAGGCCGCCGAGGCCCGCCGTGCCCGCGTCGCCCAGTCCAAGGCCCGTCAGGCCGAGGCCGACGAACACGATCACGACCATGACCACGACGACGTCGAGGCCAGCGTCGAGGATCAGGCCAGCGAGATCGTCGCCGCCACCGCGGCGGAGATGGAAGCCGCCGGCGAGGACTACGACGCCACCAAGGCCGACAGCGATCAGGACACGATCGTCGACGCCGAGGACGCGACGCCGTTCGGTCCGCTCAGCCACGCTCCCCTCGAGGACGTGAACGAGGCGCCCGAGGGCTACCCGATCAAGGGCAACGCCGATTCGATGAAGTACCACCAGCCCGACGGCCGCTGGTACGAGCAGACCGTCGCCGAGGTCTGGTTTGCCACCCCCGAAGCCGCCGAAGAGGCCGGCTTCACCGAGGCTGGCAAGTCGGCCACGAGCGAGGAGGAAGAGTAAATGGGACAGAAGGTCAACCCGTACGGCTTCCGCCTCGGGATCACCACTGACTGGAAGAGCCGCTGGTTCGCGGATCGCCAGGAGTACGCCGACAACGTCATCGAGGATTGGAAGATCCGCGACTACCTGCTGAACGAGCTGCCCCACGCAGCGATCAGCCGGGTCGAGGTTGAGCGCACCCGTGAGCGTCTGCGCGTCGATGTGCACACCGCCCGTCCGGGCATCGTGATCGGCCGCCGTGGCTCCGAGGCCGACCGTCTCCGTGCCGGTCTCACCAAGATCTCCGGCAACGCCAAGGTCCAGCTCAACATCCAGGAGATCAAGCAGCCCGAGCTCGACGCTGCGCTGATCGCCCAGGGTGTTGCCGACCAGCTCGCCGGTCGTGTCGCCTTCCGTCGTGCCATGAAGCGCGCCGTGCAGAACGCCCAGAAGGCCGGCGCCCTCGGCATTCGTGTCCAGTGTTCGGGTCGCCTCGGCGGCGCCGAGATGAGCCGAACCGAGTGGTACCGAGAGGGCCGTGTGCCGCTGCACACCCTGCGTGCCGACATCGACTACGGCTTCCGTGAGGCCCGCACCACCGCCGGTCGCATCGGCGTGAAGGTGTGGCTCTACAAGGGCGACATCCTTCCCTACAAGGTCTCCGCTGACGACCGCATCGCTCGCGAGGCCGCCATGGCCACGGGCGAGCAGGCCGCTCCGCTGCCGACCGGTGCCGTCTCCTCCAGCGGCCGCCGTGCCGCTGAGGCCGCTGTCGCTGCGGCCCCCGAGGACGAGG
>CAZEML010000370.1:0-1909 GCA_964513285.1 uncultured Candidatus Nemicrothrix sp. | reverse complement strand
TCGGCGGCCCACCCGCCAGCCGCGTCAACAACCTGGCAGGACACAACAGCTAGCCAGGTCGTTGCATCCGGGGACGGGGGCGGGCACGTTGTTGTCTGCGTCGGTCCGATCCCGTCGGGTCGCACCATCCCAGGGGAATCGTGAGCGCACAGGGCCCGCATCTCGAACGAATGCCGGCGATCGACGGCCTGCGTGCCGTCGCCGTGTACCTGGTCGTCGCGTTCCATGCGGGCGTCGCCCGTTTCGAGGGCGGGTTTATCGGCGTCGACGTCTTCTTCGTGCTGTCCGGGTTCTTGATCACCCGGCTCCTCATCGTCGAGCACGCCGCCGACGGCCGCATCGATCTGATCGGGTTCTATGCCCGGCGGGTCCGGCGCCTGCTGCCTGCCGCCTGGGTCGCGGTGCTGGTCACGTCGGTGGTGTTCGTCGCGTTCTCCAACCCGGCCGAACGGGCACAGACGCTCGACGACGCACGAGCGGCGATCTTCTACTTCGCCAACTGGCACTTCATCGACGGTGGGCAGGACTACTTCGCCGAGTCGATCACCTCAAGCCCGTTCCTGCATCTGTGGTCGCTGGCGGTCGAGGAGCAGTTCTACCTCGCCTGGCCGATCCTCTCGCTCGGGCTCCTGGCCCTGTGGCGTCGTCGCCCGATGGCGGCGACCGTGCTCATCGCCGGCGTGACCGTGGTCGCGGCGTGGTGGGCGGTGTCGCTCGCCGACTCCGACCTGCTCCGCGCCTACTACGCCACCGACACCCGGGCGTATCAGCTGCTCGCGGGCGGCTCGCTCGCCTTCGTGCTCTCGCGGCCCGACGGTTCGGGTCGTCGATTCGTCACGTCGCCGGTGTCGGCCGGCGTCGCCCTGGTGGGCCTCGTGGCGATCGTGATCGTCGCCACCGTCGGCGAGGTCAACGCCGTCGATCGCGGCCTCTACGCGGCGGTCATCACCGTGGCGATCGTGGCGGTGATCGCCGGCCGCCGGCCGGGCGAGGCCGTGGGCGTCGAGCGACTGCTCGCGTCGCGGCCCCTGGTCGTCCTCGGCGGCCTCTCCTATGCCACGTACCTGTGGCACTGGCCGCTGGTCGTCTTGCTCGAACGCACGCTCGTGCTCGAGTCGGGGTCGACGCTGGTCGTCGTCGCGCTGGTCAGCACCGCGCTCGCCAAGCTCAGCATGGATCTCGTCGAGCGACCGATCCGGACCCACGCGCCGACCGGGAAGGGCCGCCCCGACCGAACGGCGGTGGGTCTCGGTCTCGCCGGCACGGCCGTGCTCGGGTTGGTGCTCGTGCCCGCGATCCTGGGTTCGGAGTCCAACCAGGTCCGAGCCGCGGAACGTCCCGGCTTCGTGCCGCCGCCGGTGACGGTCACCGTGACCGTTCCGGTCGAAGTCGAGGTCGAGGTGCCGGCCGAACCCGAGGCCGAGGCGATCGTCGAGCCCGAAGAACCCGAGGTCTTCGTCCCCACCGTGTCGGTGCCGGTCAGCGGGCCGGTGCCCGACGACCTCGGCGTCGTGCCCATCGAATCGGCATTCTCGGATCGGGCCGGCTGCGTCAACATCGTTCCGTCCGGCATCGACGAGTGCATCGTCACCGAAGGCACCGGAACGCGCGTGATGCTCGTCGGCGACAGCCACGCATCGAAACTCAACCTCGCCTTCGCCGAGCACGCGTCGGCCAACGACCTCACCTACGCCATCGCGACGATGAACGGGTGTGCGTGGCAACAGGGCCTGCAGTACGTGTCGGCGCTCCCGGTCGAAGGCGCGAAGCGGGCGTGCCGCGATCTGCGCGACGGGCTCTACCCGGGTCTCGTCGCCGCGTTCGAGGCCGATGTCGTCGTGCTCGTGACCCACGACTTCTCGACGAGCGGCTACGAGGTCGAACCGAGGCCCGAGTGGGTGTCGACCAC
>CAZEML010000369.1:0-1927 GCA_964513285.1 uncultured Candidatus Nemicrothrix sp. | reverse complement strand
CGTGTCAGATCGTGTGCCCGACCGAGGCGATCAAGATCGGCGATCTCGACGACCCCAACTCCGAGATCTCCCGGATCATCGCCCGTGACGACGTCGCCGTCCGGGCGCCCGAGCAGAACACCAAGCCGAAGGTCTACTACCGAGGTGCCGACCAGGCATCGCTCGACCCGACCCGGACCGCCATCGCCAACGACGGCATGATCTGGGCCGACACGATCACCGGCACCACCGGGAAGAACCATCCGACCGTGCCGGTCACCCTCGGCAAGAAGCCTGCCGACCTCGACGGCGTGGTCGCCCGCACCGCGTACACCACCACGCACATGATGACGTGGAAGGAGAAGGTGTCGGGCTACCTGGTCACCAAGGCGATCGCCGCCGGTGTGATGCTCACCGCCGCCCTGCTCGTGCTCATGGGCCACGCCGATGAGCAGGCGGCCGTCGGTGTCGTGCCGCCGATCGTCGCCGGCGTCTTCCTCGGCATCACCGGCGTGCTCTTGATCGCCGACCTCAAGCAGCCGACTCGCTTCCACTACCTCCTGACCCGGGGCAACACGACGTCGTGGCTCGTCAAGGGCGCCTACGTGCTGATGTTCTTCGCCGTCGTCTGCGGCGTGTGGTTCCTCGGCGGCGTCGCCGACAACGACGGTCTGATCCAGATCGTGGCGATCCCCGCGGTGCTCGGCGCCCTCGGCACCGCCGGCTACACGGCCTACCTCTTCGCCCAGTGTGAGGGCCGCGACCTGTGGCAGACCCCGCTGCTGCTCCCGGTCCTGCTCGCCCAGGCCGTCACCGCCGGTGGCGCCGCCTACTCGGTGATGGACCTGTTCATGGACATCCCCGAGACCGAGGCGATCGCCTGGGTGTTGCTCGGCGGCGTCGGCGCCACCGCCGCTCTGGTCTGGATGGAGCTCGCCAGCCACGGCAGCCGCCACGTCGAACTCGCGGTCGAGACGATGACCCACGGCCGCTACGCCACCCAGTTCTGGTGGGGCGGCGTCGGCCTCGGCATGGTCGTGCCCGCCGCACTCACGATCATCGCCCTCGCCACCGACACCGTGGAGCCGGCCCTGATGGTGCCCGCGGCGATCGCCGCCATCGTCGGCCTCTTCGCCTACGAGGACGCCTTCGTCCGTGCCGGCCAGTCCGTGCCCCTGTCCTGATCACCCGCTGCTGAAACCCCGTCGCCGAAAGACACCGAACGATGACCGACCTCAACAAGTACCCGCCGGCCGAGCAGTGGCACGACTGGACCGAACTCGACGCCAAGGCCTGGCCCGACAAGGTCGAGAAGAACTACACCCTCGTCCCCACCACCTGCTTCAACTGTGAAGCCGGCTGTGGCCTCGTCGCCTACCACGACAAGGAGACCGGCGAGATCCGCAAGATCGAGGGCAACCCGCATCACCCGGGCAGCCGGGGCCGCAACTGCGCCAAGGGTCCGGCCACGATCAACCAGATCTACGACACCGAGCGGGTCATGTTCCCCCTGCGTCGCGTCGGCGAGCGGGGCTCGGGCCAGTGGGAGCGCATCTCCTGGGACGAGGCGCTCACCGAGGTCGGGGAGAAGATCCGCACCGCGTTCGTCGAAGGCCGCAAGAACGGCGTGATGTACCACGTCGGCCGTCCTGGCGAAGAGGGCTACACCGACCGTGTCCTCAAGGCGTGGGGCGTCGACGGCCACAACAGCCACACCAACATCTGCTCCAGCAACGCCCGCATCGGCTACCAGAGCTGGATGGGCCACGATCGGCCCAGCTCCGACTTCGCCAACGCCAAGGTGATCTTCCTGATCTCCTCGCACCTCGAGTCGGGCCACTACTTCAACCCGCACGCCCAGCGCATCATCGAGGCCCAAGCCAATGGCGCCAAGGTCATCGCCTGCGACCCGCGCCTGTCGAACACCGGTGCCCAGGCCGACTACTGG
>CAZEML010000368.1:0-1929 GCA_964513285.1 uncultured Candidatus Nemicrothrix sp. | reverse complement strand
CCTCGACGGGGCGAAGGACTTCCTCGACGGGCTTCGCGATCAATACCAGGTGATCTTGTTGAGCGACACGTTCCAGCAGTTCGCGTCGCCGCTGATGAAGCAGCTCGGCTGCCCCACGATCCTGTGCCACCAGCTCCGGGTGAAGGACGACCACATCGTCGACTATGTGCTGCGGATCGACGACCACAAGCGCCGCTCCGTCGAGGCGTTCCGGTCGCTCAACTACCAGGTCGTCGCCGCCGGCGACTCCTACAACGACCTCTCGATGATCCGCGCCGCCAACGCCGGAGCGCTCTTCCATGCGCCCCAGAACGTCATCGACGAGAACCCCGATCTGCCGGCGTTCGAGTCCTACGACGACCTGCGCGCCTGGATCGACAGCGCCGATCCCGCCCCCGGCGTCTGACGCCTGGCGTCTCGCTCAGTCGTTGAGCGGAAGGATCGTGCGCTCGTCGGTGTGGCCGGCGAGCACCGTGTCGACATAGTCGTGCGCCGCGACCTCGATCGCGACGTCGGCGCCCGCGGCGTCGTTCATCGCCCAGTTGTGTTCGAGGATCTCGTGGTACAGCTCAGCTTCCTCGAGCCGGCCCCGCAGCGACTCGGGCACGAGATCGATGGTGGGCCGATAGCGCTCGGTGAGCCAGCGGTAGGCGACGACCGCTTCGGGCAGGACCTCGCCTTCGGTCTGGCTCAGCCACGCACCGAAGCCGCGCAGCGCCGAGAGCAGGCGGCGGGCCTGGTTCTCGTGGGCGACGACACCGGTGAGCCGTTGCAGGGTCCGGACGTGATGGCCTTCTTCGACGATGGTCGGTCGGAAGCGGGCGACGCCGTCGGTCGATCGGAGTTCGTATTCCTCGGTGTCGAAGCCGAGCTCGTTGAGCCGGGCGAGGCGGGCGTGGATCCGCCCAAGCTCGGTCGTCGGGATCTCCTCCTCGTCGTTGAGCTCGGCCCACAGCGAGCGATACCGCTCTTCGAGGCGGAGCGCGACGTCCTCGGGTTCGACGTCGGGGTTGAGGAGATCGCTGGCCTGGAGGTCGAAGAGGCCACCGAGCACGTTCTCGACCGCGATCGACAGGTCGTGGGATCGCTGCCCGGCGGTCAGGCTCTCGTGCCACTCCGCGGTCTCGGTGTCGACCACATACGCACGCAAGGCGCCGGCGTCGCGCCGGAAGAGGGCGTTGTTGAGCGAGCAGTCACCCCAGAAGAACCCTTCGAGGTGGAGCCGAACGAGCAGAACGGCCAGGGCGTCGACGATGCGTTCCTGCATCGCCTCGAACTGCTGGTCGCTGAAGAGCATCCGGTAGGGCAGCGAGTAGCGGAGGTGCCGGGTGAGCAGCACCCCTTCGAGCGGCTCGCCGTCGGGACCGACCCGTTCGGTCGCGACGCCGATCAGGGTGACGCCGGGCAGCTTCTCTTCGCGTAGACCCTCGAGCATCTGGTATTCCCGGTCGGCGAGGCGGTCCGGGAGTTCCTTGAGCGCGACCGTGTTGCCGTCGATCTCCATGAAGCGAACGACGTGGCGGTGCACACCGGCCGGCAGCACGACCGACCGGTCGACGGGCCACTCCTCGAGGGGAAGCTGCCAAGGCAGTTCGACGAGGCTCAGCTCGTCGGCACCCGTGCGGAACCGGAACGCGACCATGCCCTCAGGCTATGGCCCCGATCCGGCCCGCTGGATGTGACACTCGGCGCCCGAGCCAGCAGGAGCTGCCGGCCGTCAGCCTTCGGCGATGACCGGCACCTGCTCCATGGCGGCGGCGATGGCGTCGTCGCTGAGGTCGTAGTCGACCATCTCGCCCGAGAGGAAGCTCTCGTAGGCGGCGAGGTCGAGATGACCGTGGCCGCACAGCGCCGTGAGGATGACCTTCTCCTCCCCCGACTCCTTGGCCCGGTTCGCCTCGCGGATGGCCGCTGCGATCGCATGGGTGG
>CAZEML010000367.1:0-1935 GCA_964513285.1 uncultured Candidatus Nemicrothrix sp. | reverse complement strand
AGTACCCGCCCGCGTCATGAAGATGGTGGCGGACGCGACCGCGACGAGAAGGAATCGACGACTCAGCACGAAGGTCCAGGTGCTCATCGGTTCACCCTCGGCTTCAGCGTCCTCCGCGACCGCTTGGTCTCGCGTCTCGGGCAGTCGGATGACGGCGTAGATCGCGGTGACGATCCCCATCACGCCGACGACGTAGAACGGCACCGACAGGCCGTAGCGATCCGCGACGAGTCCGCCGATGCCGGGCCCGAGCGCGAAGCCGACCGTGAGCGCCCACTGGTTGATCGCGACGTACCGGGTTCGCTGCTCCGGCGTCGCGATGTCGATCAGATAGATCATCGCCCCGGACATGTAGAACGCCGAACCGGCGCCGGCGATGAACCGCCAGACCAGCAACTCCCCGATCGAGTCCGACAGGCCGGACCCGATCATGCCGACCGAGGTGATGATCGGGCCGCCGACGAGCAGGATTCGGCGCCCGTACCGGTCTGCGATGATGCCGGCGGGCACGTTCACGATGAGCCGGGCCAGCGCGAAGACGGTCAGGGTCAGACCGACCGCGGCCGCGCTCACGCCGAAGTCCTTCGCGTAGAGCGGGATGACCGGTGAGACGACGCCCTGCCCAGCCATCACCAAGAAGGTGGCGAAGCACAAGACGATCAGTTCCTCAGACGCACGCAGGCGTTGCAGGAGGGCGGTCACCCTTCGTTGCTAGCCGGTCTCGCACTACGGTGCGAACCACACACCCCCACGAGGAGAACGAACATGAACGGACCCGGAGACGTCTGGAACCAGGCCGCCGAGAAGTGGAGCGCCACGATCGCCCAGGTCGGCGACGACGACTGGGCCAAGTCCACCCCGTGCGGTGAGTGGACGGTGCAGGAGCTCGTCGACCACGCGATGCACTGGCAGGGCATGGGCGGCAGCGTCTTCGGGGCGGGCACCGCTCCGGGTCAGGACTGGGCCGAGGTCCAGCCGGCGCTGTCGGCGGCGCTGGCCGACCCCGCCAACCTCGAGGGCACCGTCGAACAGTTCGGCAACATGCCCAAGCAGGCGATGGCGGGACTCCTCATCGCTGACCTGCTCGTGCACTCGTGGGACCTCGCCCGCGCGATCGGCGCCGACGAGTCGCTTCCGGCCGAGGCGGTCGTCGCGACCCACATGGGCCTGCAGCGGCTCCCCGAAGAGACGCTGCGCGGCGGCACGATGTTCGGCCCCGCGGTCGAGGTCGCGGAGGACGCCTCCGATCAGGACAAGCTGATCGCGTTCGTCGGCCGCCAGCCCTAACCCGTCTTGGCCCGGCCGGCGAAGCCGAAGAGCTTGCCGGCCACCTTGCGGATCTGGATCTCCTCGGTCCCCTCGGTGATCCGGTACCGGCGATGGTGTCGGTAGATGTGCTCGAACGGGTACTTGCGGCCGTAGCCGTACCCGCCACACGCCTGCATCGCCTGATCGGCGGCATCACAACAGAACCGGTTGCCCCGGTAGTTGCACATGGCGACCTTGTCGGTGATCTCGAGATGGTCGACGCCCTGATCCATCTCCCACGCCGTCTTCCAGATGAGGGCCCGGATCATCTCGGCGTCGGTGTACAGCTCCGCGAGCGGGAACTGGATCGCCTGGTTCGACGCGAGCGGCTTGCCGAACACGGTGCGGTTGGTGACGTGCGCGACCGCGGTGTCGATGCAGTGGAGCCCGGCTCCGACGGACGAGGCGGCTTGGCGGATCCGGTTCTCGTGCACGAACAGCTGCGCCGTCTGCAGGCCGCGACCTTCCTCACCGAGGATGTCGTCGTTGCTGACCCGAACATCGGTGAGACGGACGTGGGCGTGGTCGGTCGGCATGTTGAAGGTCCACATGAACTCCTCGACCCCGAAGCCCGGCGTGTCGACGGGCACGATGAAGCAGGTGATGCCGTGCCCTTCGCCGGGATTG
>CAZEML010000366.1:0-1978 GCA_964513285.1 uncultured Candidatus Nemicrothrix sp. | reverse complement strand
AGTCGAAGGTGAGGGCGTAGCCATCACTTTCCGGGGCGGGCCGGGCGACGTCGGCCGGGTCTGCGGCGCGCACGATGATGCGGCCGACGGTTCCGTCGGTGTTGACCTCGACGTCGATGATCGGCGGAACCTCAGCGGCCGTTCCGACTTCGCGGGCATAGCGTTCGGGGTCGAGCACGAAGCGCAGGACCCGCGCTTCCGGTTCCGGGCGGGTGATGGAGGTCGCCACCGACACCAACTCCACAACGACATCGCTCGGATGGTTCGGCCACGAGCCGCCGGCGAGTTGGTTGGCCAGCGCCGTGCCCAGGGCTGTGTCGAGACGGGCAAGGAGCTGGTCGGATGGGTCGGCGCCGAGTGCGAGCGAGCCGAACGGCGCATCGACAGGGGAACCCTCGAGGAGCGCCGAGCCGATGAGTGCGACCCCATCGAGGGAATACACCGCACCACGGGGCGATGTCGCGGCGTGAGTCTCACCGCACGCTGCTCGGTGTCGACCATGACGTCGATCTCCTCCACTCCGGACGTGCACGACAAGAACATCGCGCTGATGGGATCGTAGATATATCGGTATGACAGGGGAACTGGCGCAGCTTCGATCTCGGCGACGAGGTCCCTCACCGCATCGGAAGAGCCAGCGAGTGCGCCCTGCTCAGTACCGCAGCCGGCCGCGACGGCGATGACCGACAGCACCACGACCGTCGACCTCGTCGCCGTGTCGGAGCGTCCTCCGGCAGATCTTCGGAGCCGCCGCTCGCGCCAGCGCAGGCCGAGTGCGGTGTGCCGTGCGACTCGATGAACAAACCTGCGGTCTCGACGCATCAGCGGCACGTCCTCCGAGACATACTGGCGTTGTGAGACAGACAGTACGAGGTTGGGCGGCGAAACCGGCCGCATCGGCGATTCTCGTCGTGGCCCTCATGGTCGGGGCAGTCGTCGTTGCCGTTGTGACGAGCGAGGACGATCCCGCCCCATCCACCAACGCTGCGACAGCCGCGGATGCCGGGGCCCAATCAGAAACTCCCGTCGCGACGCCGCAAGAAGAGCGCGGGGTCGGAGTCGCAGGGGCAGTGGCCGGCTTCGGTCTGATCTCGGTGTGGGTGGTCGGCGGTGCAATCGGACTGCGCCGCAGCCAGCGGCGCAACGCGCGCCGAGCAACTCCCGCGCATGACGAGGGCGACGACGAGAGCGCAGCGTGATGCTGGCCGCAACCACAGCTGAGTCGCCTTGGGTCTGGGAAGCTCGCCCCGACGTTTGGCTGCTCGTCGTGGCGCTGGCGGGCGGCTACTGGTGGTCCGTCACACGTCTGCGCTCGGCGTTCGCCGCTCCCCCACCTCGGGCGGCGGAGCTCGTGCGCTACGGCGCCGGAGTCGCCGTGCTGTGGCTGGCGGTCGACTGGCCCCTGGACCGCATCGGCGACGACTATCTCTTCTCGGTGCACGTGCTGCAGTTCGTGATGATCACCCTGATCGCCGCCCCGTTGCTCCTCACCGGTGTCCCGACGTGGCTCCAAACCGAGATCCTCCGACCCATCCAGCCGTTCGTGAACCGTCTCTCGAAGGCACCGGTCGCGCTGATCGTGTTCCAAGGGGTGCTTGTCGGGACGCATCTTCCGGTCGTGGTCGAGCTCTACGCCTCCAACTCGATCGTTCACTTCGCCCTCCACGCGCTCTGGCTCCTCTCCGGCCTGCTGTTCTGGCTTCCCGTTCTGGGGGCCGAGCCGGTCAACCGCCCGCTTCGACCCCCGCTCAAGATCGTGTATCTGATCGGGGCGACCATCGTTCCCACCATCCCGGCATCCTTCCTGACCTGGGCCGAAACACCCTTCTACGAGCCCTATGCGTCCGCGCCTCGCTTGTGGGGACTGTCGCCAATCGAAGACCTCCAGTTGGCCGGCGCATTGATGAAGGTGGGCGGCGGCACCATCCTCTGGGGCTGCATCCTCCGGCTCTTCGTTGCGTGGCCATCCAGCGAATCA
>CAZEML010000365.1:0-2041 GCA_964513285.1 uncultured Candidatus Nemicrothrix sp. | reverse complement strand
ACCATTCAAATGGCGGCCCCCAGAGTCCAAAAGGGTCGCTGTGTGTCACGCAACTCGAATGCCAGGCGGCCATGGCGACAACCATGAGAAGTCCTTCGGCGGGTACAGCAGACCGGCCGTGACCGCCACGAGCCCGAACGCGCCCGCGCAGATCAGCCACGAGTCGTCGTAGGCGGCGAGCGCCTCCACCGGCCCCTGCGGCCGACCGATGACGGCAACCGCGACGGCGATGCCGAGCGCGATCGCCATCTGGAAGACCGTCGTACGACCCGCGCCGCCCATCGCGTACTGGTGGGGCGGAACGTCGCGCATCGCCGCGCCGACCAGCTGGCTGAAGCCGGTGCCGGCCGCGACGCCGATGAACATGCTCGGCAGGAGGATCGCGCCGACGAAGTCGGGGTCGGGTCCGAAGTTGCGAGCGGTGAGGAGCAGGCCGATGGCGCCGCTCACCCCACAGACGACGAGGATCCATCGGTTGCCGATGCGGTCGGCGATCCGGCCGGCGGGCGGCGCGATGAAGAAGGCGAGCAACGGCCCGGGGGCGATCGCGAACCCGGTCCGCAGCACCGACCAGCCCCAGACGTTCTGGATCAGCGTGGGGAGTGGCACGAGCCAACCGAAGAAGGCGAAGGCGAAGAACACGGTGGCGATGTTGGCGACCGAGAAGCTGCGGAGCCGGTAGAGGTCGAGGTCGAACAGGGGTGCCGGGTGCTTCGCGGACCGGAAGATGAAGGCGGCGAGCAGCACGGCACCGATCACGAACGAACTCCACACCCCGGCCGACGACCAGCCCCACTCCTCGCCCTGCACGATGCCGAGCACGAGCGCGCCGACACCGACGCCCGCGAGCGGGACACTGACCAGATCGACGGACTCGGTGCCCGGCGACGGTGGCGTGTCGGGAAGCCAACGCTGCCCGAGGCTCAACGCGACCCCGATGATCGGGATGTTCACCAAGAACACCGCCCGCCAACCGAACCCCTCGACGAGCAGCGCTCCGATCGTCGGGCCGGCCGCGGCGGCCAACGCGCCGGCCGCGCCCCAGATCCCGATCACCATCTGATGCCGGGCCGGGGGCGCAGCGGCGAGGATCAGGGCCAGGCCCGCCGGAGATTGCAGGGCGCCGCCGACCGCCTGCACGACGCGAGCCGCGATCAGCATCTCGCTCGAGACGGCGATACCGGCGAGCACCGAACCGGCCAGGAAGATCGAGACCCCGGTGAGGAAGATCCGCTTGTGGCCGTAGCGCTCCGACAACCAACCGCCGATCAGCAGCAGGCTCGCGACGCCGATGTTGTAGGCGCTGAAGATCCACGACAGGACCGACTCCGACGTGTCGGCGAACTGTTCACGGATCTCGGGGAACGCGAGGGAGATGACGGTGATCTCCATGCTGACCATGAAGACCGCGGCGGAGGAGATGGCGACGGTGCGCCAACCGTCGCGACCGACCGGGGGGACATCGCTCATGGCTGGGACCCTAGGCCTGCCCGGGCGAAGCCGTAGCATCCCGACCATGGACTTCTCGCCGAATCCCGACCATGGGCTGATCATCGACGCGGTCGATGCGGTGTGTGCGCAGTACGACGACACGTACTGGGCCGAGCGCGACGAGAAGCACGAGTTCCCGTGGGACTTCTACCGGGACATGGCCGACGGCGGTTGGGTGGGCATCGCCATTCCCGAGCAGTACGGGGGCGGGGGCCAGGGCATCGCCGAGGCGGCCCTCGTGCTCAACCGGGTGGCGGCCTCGGGCGCGGCGATGAACGGTTCGACCGCACTGCACCTCACGATGTTCGGCCTCAACCCGGTCGTGAAGTTCGGCAACGATCAACTCAAAGAGACCTTCCTCCCCCGCGCCGCGGCGGGCGACCTCCACGTCGCGTTCGGCGTGACCGAGCCGGATGCCGGCACCGACACCAGCCGGATCATCACCCGAGCGACCGAGGACGGTATGGGCGGCTGGATCGTGAACGGCCGCAAGATCTGGTCGAGCAAGGCCCTCGAGTCCGAGGTGTGCCTGCTGCTCGCCCGTACCGAC
>CAZEML010000364.1:0-2083 GCA_964513285.1 uncultured Candidatus Nemicrothrix sp. | reverse complement strand
GATGATCTCCGCCAGCCACAACCCGTGGCACGACAACGGGGTGAAGTTCTTCGCCCCGGGCGGACTCAAGCTCGCCGATGCGATCCAAGACGACATCCAGCGCCGCTTCGAAGAACTGCTCGATGCCCCGGTCGCGGATGTCACCCCGACCATCGTCGACGCCCACGACGACGCGGCGGTCGCCCATGTCGATGGGGTGATCGCCAGCCTGCACGGCCGACGACTCGATGGCCTCACCGTCGTCGTCGATGGTGCGAACGGCGCCGCCTCGACGGTCGGCCCCCGGGCGTTGACCGCGCTCGGCGCCGAGGTGGTCGTCATCCACGCGAACCCCGACGGGGTCAACATCAACGACGGCTGTGGCTCGACCCACCCCGAGTCCTTGCAGGCCGCCGTCGTGGAGCACGGCGCAGACGTCGGCGTCGCGTTCGACGGCGATGCCGACCGGCTCCTCGCCGTCGATGCCACCGGCACCCTCGTCGACGGCGATCAGATCATCGCGATCTGTGCCCTCGCGGCGAAGGCCGACGGCCGACTGGCCGGCGATGCCGTCGTCGTGACCGTCATGACCAACCTCGGGTTCCGGCGGTCGATGGCCGCCGCCGACATCGAGGTCGTCGACACCAAGGTCGGTGACCGCTACGTGCTCGAGGCGCTCGATGCTCGGGGCCTGTCACTCGGCGGCGAACAGTCGGGCCACGTGATCTTCCGGGAGCTCGCCTCGACCGGCGATGGACTCTTGACCGCCGCCCAACTCCTCGACGTGGTCGCCCGGAGCGGCCGTCCGCTCGCGGACCTCGCAGCGGAGTCGATGACTCGCCTGCCCCAGGTCCTGCAGAACGTGCGCGTCGGGAGTCGGCCCGCCGACGTCGACACGCCCCTGGCGCCGTTCGTCCAGGCCTCGCTCGACCGGATGGCCGGTCGCGGCCGTGTGCTGATCCGGCCGTCGGGCACCGAGCCGCTGATCCGGGTGATGGTCGAGGCCGAGACCGACGCCGAGGCGCAGATGGAGGCCGACGGTCTCGCGGCGGCCGTCCGCTCCTTGTTCGCCTGAACCAGCCGAAGGCGACCTGAGGCTCGCCTGACCCACCCCTACACTCGACAGGGCATGCCGCCGATCGGTATGCGGAGCGTTCACCCCCGGGAGGCACCAGCACATGTGCGGGATCATCGCCGTCGTTCGACGCCCGTCCACCCGATCGACACCGACCGCGGCTGAGGTTCTCGGCCTCGTCGCCGACCAGGCCGCAACCATCATCGACGCCGACGACATGACCGCGGCGCTCGATGCCCTCGGGCAGCGGCTCGCCGATGCCGATGCGCTCCTCCGCGGCGTCCCCGGCCTGCGCCTCATGGTCTCGGACTCCTCGCTCGCGCCGGCCCTCACCCATCACTGCGACGAGATCCTCGCCGCCGTCGAAGCCGAAGAAGCTCGGCTCGAGCGAGACGGCGGGCTCGCCACCGCCGAGCTCGAGGCTCGCAACCAGGCGTTGATCGCCGTCCGCGACGGCGCCTGGGCCATCACTCGGGACCGCCTGCGCGCCGCCGAGGTCGTCTCCGATCTGTCGGGCGGTGTCAACACGAATGGCGCCCTCGAGGCGTTTCTCTCGATTCACCAGGCGCTGTCGGCGATCGACCGGCTCGAGGTTCGCGGGCGCGACAGCGCCGGCCTCCACGTGCTCATCCACGACCACGCCCTCGACCTCGACGATCCGGTGATCGCGGCGGAGATCGAGCGTCGGTCGACCGACCCGAACTTCGGCACCGGTTCGGTCCGCGTCGTCGACGGCGTGCTGAGCATCGTGCACAAGACCGCCGCGGAGATCGGCGAGCTCGGCGACAACACCGCCGTCATCCGCTCCGCCTTCGCGGCCGACTCGTTGCTCCATGCGGCCCTGGCGAACGACACGGCACGCACGCTCGTTCTCGGCCACACCCGCTGGGCCTCGATCGGCATCATCTCCGAACCCAACGCCCATCCGCTCAACAGCGAGCTCCTCGACGCGACCGGCCCCTACGTCGTCGGCGCGCTCAACGGCGACGTCGACAACTTCGCCGATCTCAAGGCGCTGCACGGCCTCGC
>CAZEML010000363.1:0-2121 GCA_964513285.1 uncultured Candidatus Nemicrothrix sp. | reverse complement strand
GTGGCCGATCTCGCCGGCTCCTCCATCGCCAAAGTCTCCGATCCCGTCACCGTCGCCTCCAAGGCGATCGACGAAGCCAACCGCACCGGCCGCGACGTCGTCATCGTCGACACTGCTGGTCGGCTCGCCATCGACGAGGAGTTGATGGCGCAGGTCCGCGAGATCTCCGACCAGGTCAACCCGGACTACACGTTCCTCGTCATCGATGCGATGACGGGTCAGGACGCGGTCAACACGGCCAAGGCGTTCAACGAGACGCTCGAGCTCGACGGTGTCATCCTCACCAAGCTCGACGGCGATGCCCGTGGTGGTGCGGCGCTCTCGGTGAAGGAGGTCGTCGGCAAGCCGATCGCGTTCGCCTCGACCGGCGAGAAGCTCGACGACTTCGAGACGTTCCATCCCGATCGTCTCGCCAGCCGCATCCTCGGCATGGGCGACGTCGAGACCCTGATCGAAAAGGCCGAAGAGGCGTTCGAGCAGGAGCAGGCCGAGGAGGCCGCCGCCCGCCTGATGGAGGGCACCTTCACCCTCGAGGACTTCCTCGAGCAGATGCAGCAGATCAAGAAGATGGGCCCCATCGGCAACCTGATGGGCATGATGCCGGGCATCCCCAAGGAGGCCCGCGACGTCGAGATCGACGACGGCCACATCGCCCGCCTCGAAGGCATCATCCGGTCGATGACCCCGGCCGAGCGCCAGGATCCCGACATCATCGACGGCTCGCGTCGTCAGCGCATCGCCGCAGGCTCCGGCATGCAGCCGAGCGACGTCAAGAATTTGCTCGATCAGTTCGGGCAGATGCGCAAGATGATGAAGCAGTTCGCCGGCTTCGGCACCAAGAAGCAGAACCCGAAGAACCGTCGGGGCGGCAAGAACAACAAGAAGGGCAAGAAGGGCGGCCGCCGCAAGCAGGGCGGGCGCGTCACCGAGAAGGGCCCGGCGAAGGTCCCGAAGACCCCGCTCACCCTGCCCGGCCTCGAAGACGGCGACCTGCCACCCGGCTTCCCGTCCCTGCCCGGCCAGAAGTAGGCAGACGGCCGCCGCTCAGGCGGCTGCCGCCACCAACAGCCGGTCGCAGATCTCCTCGACCATGTCGATGCCGACTCGCAAGAAGCGGGGCGATCGCAGCCGACTCGGTCGCTTCGGCCGCAACTCGACGACGGTGAGCACCCACGACGGCGAGGGGCGGACGCACAGTTCTGCGACCTGACGACCGCCGATCCAGCCGGTGTCGACCCGGACTGGCCAGGTCATCGTCGCGTGGCGGGTCCGGACCCGTTCGGTGTCGACGTCGAGTCCGTCGATGCCGTCGAGATGCCGGCCGTCGAGCAACAACTGCTGGGCGTGCATCGGCGCGACCAGCACGGGATGGAAGATCTCGAACGTCCCGATCGGACGAGGACGCACGGCCGGACGTTGGCCCGGCCCGGGTGGCGTGTGGACCGGGGACAGCTGCTCGTGGGGCGGGGTGAGCAGGGGAACGGTGTCGTCCACGAAGGCGGCGTCGGCCGCAGCGGGGGAGGGCGGTGGTGGCCGTTCCCAGGGCTCGGCGGTGCGCAGTTGGCCGGTGTGGTCGTCGATGACGAACAGATCGAAGACTTCGACGTCGCACTCCGGGCGATCGGCCATGCCCAAACGTACCCTGAGGACCTTGGTTGGACCGGGCCGACAGGTTGGAAGACCTGTCCCGCCCAGATTGAATGAACCGGTTGTTCGGGGCCCTGTCTCGCCGCGAACGTCGATCCGAACGAAGAAAGAACTCACCACATGGCCGTCAAGCTCCGCCTCATGCGGATGGGCAAGAAGAAGCAGCCCACCTACCGCGTCGTCGCCGCCGACTCGCGCTCGCCGCGCAACGGCCGCTTCATCGAGATCATCGGGACCTACGAGCCCCGCCAGGATCCGTCGGTCATCAAGATCGACAACGAGCGGGCCGTGCACTGGCTCTCCAACGGTGCCCAGCCGACCGACCGCGTCGAGAAGCTCCTGAAGATCTCCGGCGCCTGGACCGAGCACACCGGCGAGGCGTTCGACGCCAGCGTCCCCGAGCGTGCCGCTCGCAAGAGCAAGAAGCAGCTCGAGAAGGAAGCCGAGGCCGCCGAGGCATCGGCATCCGAGGCT
>CAZEML010000362.1:0-2138 GCA_964513285.1 uncultured Candidatus Nemicrothrix sp. | reverse complement strand
CCTTCTGGCCGGCCATCAGCTCGCCGATCTGGTCGCGGGTCAGTGGACCGGGTAGGTACGACATCGCCCAGCGCGTCCCGAACGTGCTGGGGACGCCACCGCGGGTCGAGTGGAAGACGAACTCCCGCTTGCCGAGGTTGCCGATCGTGTCGGCGAGTTCGCCGATGTCGACCGTGCCGCCGGCGGAACGCATGCCGTCGAGCAGTCGGTCCCGGTCACGCTCGGTCTGCAGTCGACCGATCAGCCACGTGCCGGCGTTGCTGATCGCCTTGTAGTCGAGGTCGACCGGGTTCTGGGTGGACAGCACCATGCCGACGCCGAAGGCCCGGGCCTGCTTGAGGATCGTCAGGATCGGCCGCTTCGCCGGCGGCGCGGCGGACGGCGGAACGAAGCCGAACACCTCGTCCATGTAGATCATCGCCCGAAGACTCGGACTGCCGGACTGGGCGCGCATCCAGGTGACGAGCTTGGAGAGCAACAAGGTCACGACGAACTGGCGTTCCTCGTCGGTGAGGTGTGCGATCGACACGACGGCCGCGCGGGCCTTGCCATCGGCGGTGTACAGCATCGACTCGATGTCGAGCGGTGCGCCCTCGCCCCATGCGGCGAAGGCCGGCGACGCCAGCAGACCGTTGAGCTTCATCGCGAGCTCGGTGCGGTCCTTGGGTGGGAAGAAGGTGTCGACTTCGATCACGCCGAGCTTGCGCATCGGCGGATCCTGGATCTGGCCGAGCAGGGTGGCGAGATCCATGTGCTGGCCGTTGGTCCAGGCGTGGTTGACGAGGTTGGCGAGCAGCACGTGCTCGCGGCCGGACAGCGGGTCGCTGGTGACCCCGATGAGGCCGAGCAGCCCCTGGACCAGCCCGTCGATCTCCTCCCGGATGCTCTCGGCGTCGCTCAGATCGGCGGGAGCGCGGAGATCGCCGATCACGTTGAGCGGCACGCCGGCGCTGGAACCGGGGGTGTAGATCGTCTTCTCGACGGCGGCGAGGGCGGCCATGCGTGCGCCGTCGATGCCGGAGCGTTCGGTACCGCCCTTCCAGAGCTCGGCGGTCGATGCGGCGTCGGTGCCTTCGGTGACCCACGGCTCGAAGTCGGTGGCGGCGAAGGTGGGGGAGACCATGAGCAGGTTGCCCATGTCGCCCTTCGGGTCGATCACGAGACACGGGATGCCGTCGAGGAGGGCCTCCTCGAGCATGATCATGCCGAGGCCGGTCTTGCCGGAGCCGGTCATGCCGACGATGACCCCGTGGGTGGTCAGGTCCGACGACTCGTAGTGCAGCGCCGGGTCCTCGGCGTCCTCGGCCAGGAACGGCCCGAGGTAGAAGTGCTCCGGGTCGTTGATCATCGCATCGCTCATTGTCTCTCCATCGCCGTCATCGAGGCACATGTCCAGGCTGCACCGGTGGAGCGTAGTCCTGCCCGCTTGACGCCTGGGGCGTGAGCGGCTTCGGTCAGGGGCGCCACACCACGATCAGAGGAGATGTCATGCCCGAAACCGCACTGGTGGCGGCGCTCGTGTTGAGCGGTCTGTCCGCGGGGCTGTTCTATGGGTGGCGCGTGTCGGTGATCCCCGGTACGAGGCGAGTGTCGTCGTCGGCCTATGTCGAGACGATGCAGCAGATCAACGTGGCCATCATCAACCCCGCCTTTCTCGTGGTCTTCACCGCCACGCCGGCCGTCATGGCGATCGCCGCGGGGCTCCACTTCGCCGACGACGCTGCGGATGCCGGTTGGTTGTTGGTCGCGGCGACCATCGTCTACGCGACCACCACGATCGCGACGACCGCGGCGCGCAACATTCCGCTCAACGACGCCCTCGACGCCTTCGACCTCGACGGGGCCAGCGGGCCGGAGATCGACGCGTCTCGTGAGCGGTACGAGGGGCCGTGGAATCGGTGGCACGACGTCCGGACCGTGAGCTCGGTCGTCGCGTTCACCCTCGTGGCCATCGCCGCCGTCTCCAGCTGACGTGATCGACGCTCATCTCCACGTCGTCGACATCGGTTCGGTGCGGGCCGAGGCGCACCTGGCGCCGTCGGGTCCGTGGTGGGAGCGCGTGGATCCGTCGGTCGATGCCGTGCTCGGCCGCGTGCGAGCGGGCGGGGTCGGCCGGGCCGTGCTCGTCCAGGCGATCG
>CAZEML010000361.1:0-2147 GCA_964513285.1 uncultured Candidatus Nemicrothrix sp. | reverse complement strand
GCGAGCGCTCGGCGATGCCGCTGAGGCGGTCGGCATGCCCGCCAACGCCGGGCGCGCGTGCGCGGCGGCCCGGGCGGCCGGCGCCACCGTGGTGCACTGCACGGCGGAGTTCCGACCCGACCGCAGGGGGTCGGTGACCAACGCCCGAATCCTCGCCGCGTCGGCTCAGCTCAACGGTGATCGGCTCGACCGCGGCGCACCGGGAACCGAACTGATCCCCGAGCTCGACGCACATCCCGAGGATCTCGTCGTGCCGAGGACCCACGGCCTGACGCCCTTCGTCGCGACGGAGCTCGATCAGCTGCTGCGCAACTGTGGGGTGCGCACCGTCGTCGCCGTCGGGAACTCGATCAACATCGGGATCCTCGGCCTGGTGCTGGTCGCGGTCGACCTCGGCTATCAGGTGGTCGTGCCCCGCGACGCGGTCGTCGGGGTACCGGTCGAGTACGGCGAGACCGTGATCGACAACACCATCGGTCTGCTCGCCACCCTCACGACCACCGACGAGCTGGTCGCCTCCTGGAGCTGAGGCGACCGGTCAGTAGAACTGGTCGACCATCACGACGTTGCCGTCCGGGTCGGTCAAGAGGATGTGATCCGGTCCCGACTCGGTCTCGGTGCCCCGCATCAGTTCGATCCCCGCGCCGGTAAGGCGCCGCTCGATCTCGCGCACGTCGGTGAAGCCGGGTTTCGGGTCCGGGAGGCCTTCGCCGTCGGGCTCGTAGTCCTGCTCCATCCCGGGGTTGAACGTGAGGATGTTGCCCTCGAGGTGTTCGGCGAACAGGCCGAGCTTGGTGGAGCCGTTGCCGATGATCCGCCACGCACCCTCGCCGCCGAGTTCGCGGAACCCGAGCGCGGCGTAGAACGCGAGCGAAGCCTCGAGATCGGCGACCTTGAGGCTGAGGGAGAACAGACCGAGGTCGAGGGGTTCAGGTGCGTCTGCCATGGCCGGCGAACCTAGTGTTCGGAGATGCAACCTGCCGGAGTGCCCGAACCCATCACCATCGACCGGTCGGCCGTCGGTCGATGTTTCGGTTGCGGGCAGGCCAACCACGAGGGCTTGCGGATGACGTTCTCCCGGTACTCGGACGGCACCATCGAGTCCCGCCACCGGACCGCGCCCCACCATTGCGGGGTCGACACGGTCGTGCACGGTGGCATCCAGGCGACCCTGCTCGACGAGGTGATGGGGGTCGCCGCTCAGCTCGGCCTGGCGGACGGTGCTGACCCGATGCCGTGCGTGACGGCGGAGATGCAGCTCGCGTACCGCCGACCGGTCCTGATGGCCGACGAGGTCGTGGTGCGTGCCCGGCTGACCTCGGTCGATGGTCGCGACCTCCACGTCGAAGGCGCCATCGTCGGCGAGGACGGAACGTTGCTCACCACCGCGGTGTCGCGCTGGCGGCAGCTCCGCGAGGTCCCGACCTAGCCCGAGCGGCCGACCGGTGCTGATCAGCTGGCGGTGACCGTTTCGGTGTCGATACCGGCCCGCATGACCTTGCCGGGAATCGCACCCGTCGCCGCGCCGTCCGCGACGGCGACGACGCCGTTGACGAGTACGCGGCTGATGCCGGTCGCCTCGCTCCACAGGCGCTTGGAGTCGCCGGGCAGGTCGAACACCAACTCGACGTCGGTCGCGCCCACGGTCTCGGGATCGAACACGACGATGTCCGCATGCCATCCCTCGACGAGGCGCCCCCGCTCGGTGAAGCCGAAGAGGCGAGCGGGCACGTCGGTGAGGTGCCGGATGGCGTTCTCCATCGTCGTCAGCTGACGACCGTGGATGCAGTCGTTGAGCCAGGCGGTCGTGTACGGGGCGCCGGCCATGCGGTCGAGGTGGGCGCCGGCGTCGGAGCCGCCGATCATCACGTTGGGGTGCTCCCAGGCCTGGGCCCGCAGCCGCCACGACTCGGCGTCGTCGTCGGTCGGGAGCGGCCACCACACGGTGCGGAGATCGTCGTTGAGAGAGATCTCGACCATCGTGTGGAAGGCCCGCTGGCCGCGCTCACGGGCGATGTCGCCGACCGTGCGGCCCTTGAGACCCTCGTTGGCCTCGGAGTAGGTGTCGCCGACCATGTAGTTGTCCCAGCCGGTGAGGCGGGAGAACACGCCGGCCTCGGGCAGTGCGGCCTGGTTCTCGAGCCAGG
>CAZEML010000360.1:0-2150 GCA_964513285.1 uncultured Candidatus Nemicrothrix sp. | reverse complement strand
TCAGGAGGCTCACCCATCAACGGACGTCAACAACGTCCCAGGACACAACAACTAGCCGCGCCCGCTCGCCCGTGAGCGGCGCGCTAACTCGCCGCCAGCAGGGCGGAACGCTGGCGTTCGAGCCAGCCGAGGATGATGGCGACCGCTCGTGGGTCGTGCCGCAGGTGATGGCCGCCACCCCGAACGATGCGGAGGTCGGCCGCGCCGTGAGCGTCGGCGACCGCACGAGCGTCGAACACGGGCACGGAGTCGTCTTCGCTTCCGTGCAGCACCATCAACTCTCGCGGGGCGAGGCGCGACGCCGCATCGGCGGCGCGGACCGCCTTGAGCCCCTCGGACCAGGTGTCGAACGACGCGGGGAACGACGGGTTGTCGATGATCCCGATCTCACGGGCGAGGACGAGCAGCTTGCGGGGGTTTCGGCCCCAATCGGCGAAGTCGGCCGGAGCCCCGACGGCGGCGACACCGGCGATCTTGGGGTTGGCAGCACCGGCCTCGATCGCCAGCGCACCGCCGGTGCCGAACCCGAGCAGGTAGACGGCGTCGACCGGCGCCGACTGACGAAGATGGGTGACCGCGCCGTTGAGGTCGCGCAGCCAACCATTCAACGAGAAGTCGCCGGCGCTGTCGCCGACCCCACGGCTGGAGTACGCGAGCGCCACCCAACCGAGTTCGGTAGCGATGCGATCGGCCAGCTCGGGGAAACTCGCGGTCGAGTTGATGCCACCGCCCACCTCCGCGGGGAAGCCGTGGGCGATCACCAAACCCGGCTGAGCCCGGGGATGCAGCTCGACCGGCCGGGCCAGATGGCCGGCGAGTTCGAGACCGTCGACGGTGAAGCGGCGATCCACTCCGTTACCGACCGGACGGCTCAGGCGTGGGGCTTGTAGCCCCGGTTGCGGGCCTCGGCCAGGGTGTCGGGTCCGAACCCGAGCCCGAAGCCGCTCTCGGCGACCTCGGTGATCTTGGCCATCGTCTCGTCGTCGGCGGTCTCGTCGACGTCGTAGACGAGCTGGGTGCGCTTGTCGCCCAGGTACCGGAAGTGCTCGAACCGACCGTTTCGCTCCATGGCGCAGAAATCTAGCCGGGAAACGAGACAACCCCAGGACCCGAAGGCCCTGGGGTTGCTCACAGATTGCTGGAGTCTCGAATCGTGGCCCCGCCGAAGCGGAATGGGCGTGACTTTTCCCGACCGGGTGAAACGAGGGTGGGTGGCGTGATTTCGCCAGACAGTCCAGCGGCTCGAGGCCTAGCGGCCAGCCACCTCCAAGGTCACAAAAGCATTACTAGGAATCTGGACCACCTCCTCTCTCTTGGTGAGGTCAGTCAACCACATCCGGGGAGCTTGTGTCGGGTGTTTCGTCGCTTCCTGCTTCGACGCCGACCGCGCCGATCTCGCGGAGGTAGGCCATCTGCAGGTCGAGGACGCACACGACGTCGACGGCATCGATCGCACCACCGGCGTCGATCGACTTCGCCACGACCGCATCGACCGCGGCCTCCTCGATCGCGACCGAGCCCTCGTGCAGCACATCGGTGCCCCCGAGCTCCTGGCCGTGCTCGGACGACACACCGACCGACGTGAACCAGTCGAGGTGCCACGTGAGGATGCGCGTCACGTCGTCGTAGCTGATGCGCGCCGTCACCTCGTCGGGCAACCGATCCGCGATCCACTCCACCGCCAGCGGCAGCTCATAGATCGCCGGCGGTCGCTGGCTCGCCATCTCGCCGGTGACCTTGCCGACCGCGAAGAACGCGATCGCCACCACCACCGCTGCGCCCAAAACGAAGAACACCCAGGCCATACGCCGAAGCGTACGACCTGGGTGCCCTCAGAACCTTGCTGGGCGGGTTCAGATACCTCGTTGCCGCGGCATCTGAGCCTCCGGCTCAGATGCCGATGCGCTGAGCGAGCAGCTCGCGGTGGTAGGTCGGGTCACCGAACAGCAGCTCGGAGCTCTTGGCCCGCTTGAAGTACAGGTGGGCGGGGTGCTCCCAGGTGAAGCCGATGCCACCGTGGATCTGGATGTTCTCGGCCGCGGCGTGGAAGTACGCCTCCGAGCAGTAGCTCTTGGCGAGCGAAGCGACCTGGGGCAGCTCGTCGTTCATCTCGTTGGCGCACCAGCCGGCGTAGTAGGCGGCGGACTTGG
>CAZEML010000359.1:0-2171 GCA_964513285.1 uncultured Candidatus Nemicrothrix sp. | reverse complement strand
CGCATGCCGCGTGTATCGCTCAGGTGTGACGTCCGTCCCCAGTGGAAGTTCGTCGGCCATCCACAGTGAGTTGTCAGTGTCCTCTTACCTTTCCTTGTCGGTGAGTCGACACACTGATCGCCATGAACCGCAATCTGCGCATCGCCCTCCCCATCGCCGCCGTCGTACTCGCGGTCCTCGGCTACGCGGGGTATCAGTACTTCATCGTCGTGGACTCGCCCGACGAGGTCACCACCGACGCCGCGCTCGAGCAGCTGTCCGACGATCTGGCCGACGACGCCGACGAGGTCGCCGCCGATCCCGACAGCGACGAGGTCGCCGCAGCCGACGAGAGCGCGACCGACAGTTCCTCGGAGGAGGAGGCGTCGACCGGCGGGGTCGTCGGCACCTGGACCGTCGACGACGAGTTCGGCGACTTCAGCTTCGACAACGCGAGCGGCAGCTTCGCCGGGTTCCGGGTCGACAAGGAACTGTTCGTGGGCGGCACCCAGGTGGCGGTCGGGCGATCCGGCGACGTCACCGGGTCGATCACGATCGCCGACGGCGAGGTGTCGGGCGGCGAGATCGTCGTCGTCATGAGCTCGCTCGAGTCCGACATTCCCGCCCGGACGGGTGCGGTGCTCGACGCCGTCAAGGCCGATGACTTCGACACGGCGACCTTCGCGATCACCTCGGCGACCGCGATCGACACCGCGGCCCTCGAGGCGGGAGAGACCGTGGCCGCCGACATCGCCGGCGATCTCACCATCGCCGGCGTGACCAACCCGGTCACCGTGGCGGCTGAGGCCACGATCGCCGAAGCCGGCCTCGCCCTCGTCGCCGGGTCGACCGACCTCACCTGGGCCGACTTTGGCATCGACACGCCGAGCAGCACGGCCGGCGAGGTCGCCGACGACGGTGTGCTCGAGTTTCAGCTGATCGTTCGCCTCGGCTGATCAGCACGGGCCGGTGGCGCGGGGGCACTCGGCCACGACCTCACAACCACACGAACGGATCTCCTCGAGCAGCCTGATCATGGTGTCGAGTTCGTCGCGCTGCGCTCCCAGGGCGACGAGCTTTCCGTCGACCACATCGCCCCACGAGCCCTCATCGTCGGCGAGGACCGATCGGATCTCGTCGAGGCTGAAGCCGACCTGTTGGGCTCGTCGGACGAAGTTGACCCGCCCGATCGCCGGGCTCGCGAACCGGCGCTTGCCGCCGATACGCGCATCGGGGGTGATCAGGCCGACCTCGTCGTAGTAGCGGATCGCGGAGACGGCGACCTCGGTCGCTGCGGCGAGCGCACCGATGGTCATCAACTCGTCGGTACTCATGAGACGGGAAGGCCCGACAACAGGGCCACTACGGCGCGTCCGTTCGGATCGGCCGCGGTGATGTCGAGCACCAGCTCGTCGTGGTCGAGCGTGGTCGAGATCGTCAGGAACGAACAACACCCCGCCTCGCGACGGGCGAGGTCACGAACCTGGTCGGTCAGCGTGGCCGCGAAGACCATGCGGGCGCCACCGTCGATCGGTTCGCGGCGCTTCGCGAGCTGCTGGAGTTCGGTCCATTCGAGGAGTTGGTCGGCGGCGCGATCGGCGGTGGCCGTGCAGGTGATGGGGGCGGTGGGGATCGCGATGTGGGTCTCGTTCTCGGTGGGCATGGCCCCGACCGTACGATCTCAAGTCGGCTTGAGGTCAAGGTCTTCGTCTCGATCCGTCGCCATTCCTCCTCGGTCGGGCTGGCGTGGCATGCTGAGCGCTCGCAGCAAGCCCAGCCGAAAGAGAAGGAAGCCGGATGCAATACGCCGCTCCGACCACGGTCGACGAGGCACGATCGCTCCTCGCGGACAACCCGGGATCCCAGGTGTTCGCCGGAGCGACCGACGTCGTCCCCCAGATGCGTTCGGGACGTCCCGAACCCGCGGTCCTGGTGGACCTCAAGCGGATCGATCGCCTGATGGCGGTCGACCACTCGGGTGGTCAGTGGACGATCGGGGCGGCCACGCCCACCGCCGACCTCACCCGCAACGCCGACTTCAGCGGCATGTTCCCCGGCATCGCCGAAGGGGCCGGCCTGATCGGCTCGGACCAGATCCAGAACCGGTCGAGCCTCGGCGGCAACCTCTGCAACGGCTCGCCCGCCGCGGACAGCGTCCCTGCGATGATCGCGTCGTAGGCCCGTGCTGTGAT
>CAZEML010000358.1:0-2173 GCA_964513285.1 uncultured Candidatus Nemicrothrix sp. | reverse complement strand
CGAGCCGCCGAACCAGTCGGCATCGGTCAGCACCGACAGGCACGACGCCCCACCGGCGGCGTAGGTGCGAGCGAGTTCGGCCGGATCGAGGTCCGGGAACAGATCACCCTTCGACGGGGAGCGCCGCTTGACTTCGCTGATGACGGCGACGCCGCCGGTCGTCGCCGCGAGCGCGGCGCGGAACCCCCGGCAGGCCGGCAGCGACGCCGCCTGGTCGACGAGCGCGTCGATCGACCGGGTGTCCGCTCGTGCGGTCTCCCGGTGGGCGTCGAGGATGCGATCGAGGTAGGTCTCGGTCAGTTCAGAGACCCTTGCCGACCGCGGGGGTGAGCATGATCAGCTCGGGCGCACCGGCCATCACGTCGCCCAGGGCGCCCATGAGGGCCTTCATCGCGTCGGAGCCGCTGTGCACTGCCAGCGCATCGCCGTCGGTGTAGAGCTCGTAGATGTACGCGGTGTTCTCGTCGTCCTTCTGACCCCAGTTGAGGATGTAGATCTCGGTTCCCTCTTCGGCGTTGACGGCCTCGATCATGGCCCCGAACGCCTCGAGGAACGTCTCCTTGGCGTCGGCCTTGATCGGGAGCTTGGCGAGGACTGCAGTCTTGGACATGGTCGGCATCGTAGGGGCCAGATGTCGGGTCGACGAATCGTTCAGTGCTTCCGGTCGGCTCGCGCCGCCATCCCCACCGCGATGATCGGGACGGTCAGGAACGACACCCCGCCGAGAATCATGGAGATCAGTCCGAGGTTGACGAGTGGCAAGATGCCGACGAAGGCACCGAAGACGAGCGACAGCAGTCCGCCGACGACGAGAAACGCCGGGAGCATGGTGAGCCACCGGGGCAGCCGGCTGTCGGTGATGGGACGGTCGTCGCGCTCGTCGAAGGGCTCGTCGTCGTCATCTTCATCGTCGAATGGGGTGAACGCCTGCGCTCCCGTCTCGGTCGCATGGAAGCGCGGCCCGGGGCGTGCGTTTCGCTCCGCCCTGAGCCGCTGGCGGTCATAGAAGGACCGTTCGTCGACATCGCCGAGCACCGCCCAGGCGGCGTTGATGTCGCGCATGCGGTCCTCGGCAGCCAGGCGCGCCGCGTCGGACTGGTTGTGGAAGTCGGGATGGGCCTTGCGAGCGGCGGCGAGGTACGCCTTCTTGATCTCGCTCATCGACGCATCGGGCGTGACCCCGAGCACTTCGTAGTGACCCACGCGAGCAGCGTAGGCGCGCCTGCACCGCTTGTTGGGCCCCTCCTCACCGGGCGATTCGCGGACCATCACACCTTCATCACATTTGTGAGGGACGATCTGGGTCATGAGCGACGAACCCGTCATCGTCATCGTCGAAGACGACCCCAACATCGCCGACCTCGTCGAGCTGTACCTCCGCCGCGACGGCTACCGGCCGTTCCAGGCCGGAACCGGCGAGCGGGCGCTGGAGGTCATCGCGGAACGTCGGCCGAAGCTGATCCTGCTCGACGTGGGCCTCCCGGGTGACCTCGACGGGCTCGATGTGTGCCGGGCCGTTCGCGCCGAGAGCGACGTCCCCATCGTGTTCCTGACCGCCCGGGATGACGAGGTCGACCGTGTTCTCGGGCTCGAGCTCGGCGCGGACGACTATGTCACCAAGCCCTTCTCGCCGCGAGAGCTCGTCGCCCGGGTCAAGGCCATCTTGCGACGCAGTGAGGGAACGTCGAGCAATGCCCGGCCCGAACCGATCGACCTCGGTTGGGATCTGCTCGTCGATCCCGCCCGCCGCGAAGCGACCCTTCGAGACGAACCGGTCGCGCTCGCGACCCGAGAGTTCGACCTCCTGCAGTACCTCGCCGAACACCGCGGCCTCGCCTTGTCCCGCCGCCAGCTTCTCGACGGTGTCTGGGGAGAGGGTTGGATCGGCGACGATCGCACGGTGGACGTGCACGTCCGGCAGCTCCGTAAGAAGCTCGGCGACGCGCTCCACCTGGAGACGGTCTGGGGCGTCGGGTACCGGCTCGACTGACGATGCGCCGCCGCCTCACCATCGCGATCGTCGGCATGGTCGCCGCCGCGCTGATCCTCACCGGGCTCGGCACCATCACCCTCGCTGCGGTGAACGATCGAGCCGACACCGAAGCCGATCTCCGGGCCCAGGTCGAGACGCTCAGCGACCTGTTCGTCGAGCTGACCATCGTCCCGAACACCG
>CAZEML010000357.1:0-2179 GCA_964513285.1 uncultured Candidatus Nemicrothrix sp. | reverse complement strand
GAGGCGGGGTCGGCGAGGTTGCCGTCGACCCAGCGCTGGATCGAACCCCAGATCCCGGTGTCGGGCAGGGCCACCGCGATCAGGTTCGGCAGGTACAGGACCGAGCTGGCGAAGATGATCGGGATGACGCCCGACTGGTTGACCTTCAGCGGGATGTAGGTGGACTGGCCGCCGTACATGCGCTTGCCGACCACCCGCTTGGCGAACTGGACGGGGATGCGGCGCTGGCCCTGCTCGACGAACACGATGCCGACGAGCAGCGCGATCGCCACGACGGTCAGGATGATCAGCGGCAGCGTGCCGTTCTCGGCCTGGACGAGGGCGCCCTGGGCGGGGAGGGTCGACACGACCGAGGCGAAGATCAGCAACGACATGCCGTTGCCGATGCCCCGCTGGGTGATCAGCTCGCCCATCCACATCAGCAACGCCGTGCCGCTGGTGAGGGTGAGGACCACGACGAAGACGGTCCAGGCGTTGAACTTGGGGAGCAGGTCCACGCCGCCGACGAGGGTGCCCTGGTTGAACAGGAAGGCGAACGAGGTCGACTGCACGACCGCGATCATCATCGTCAAGTAGCGGGTCCACTGGGTGATCTTGCGCTGACCAACGGCGCCCTGCTGCTGCCACTGCTCGATGCGCGGGATCACCACGCCCAGGATCTGCATGATGATCGAGGCGGTGATGTAGGGCATGATCCCGAGCGCGAACACCGCGAACTGGGTGAGTGCGCCGCCCGAGAACAGCTGCATGAAGCCGAGGATGCCGCCCTGGTTCGCGCTGTCGCGCAGCGCCTGCACGGCCTCGATGTCGACACCGGGAGCCGGCACGAACGCGCCGAGGCGATAGATCGCGATGATCATCAGCGTGAACAGGATCTTGTTCCGGAGGTCGTCGACCCGGAAGATGTTCAGGACTCGTTGCAGCATGACGGTCTCCCTCGGGTTGCCGGTCGAAACGACCGGCGCGGGCACCCGGAGGTGCCCGCATCAGATCATCGGTTGGTGTGCTGGTTGAAGCTGCCGTGCGACGGGCGAACCCCGAACGGCTTGGGCAGGATCTCGACAGTACCCCCGGCGCCGGTGATAGCTGCTTCGGCCGACTTCGAGAAGGCGTGGGCCTTCACGGTGACGGCGGAGCTGAGCTCACCACGACCGAGGACCTTGACCAGCGAGCCCTTCGAGACGAGGCCCCGCTCGAGCAGGGTCTCGGGGCTGACCTCGGTGAGGCCGGACTCGGCGATCGTGTCCAGGTTGATCGCCTGGTACTCGACCCGGAACGGGTTGGTGAAGCCACGCAGCTTCGGCACCCGCTGGATCAAGGGCATCTGACCACCCTCGAACCCGACCGGAACCGTGTTGCGAGCGCGCTGACCCTTGGTGCCGCGGCCGGCGGTCTTGCCGCCCTTGCCACCGATACCACGAGCCTTGCGCTTGCCGCGCTTGTTCGAGCCGTCAGCGGGCTCGAGATCGTGAATGCGAATCGCCATCGTCTCAGTCCTCTACTTCTTCGACGGACACAAGGTGCGGGACCCGGGCGATCATGCCGCGGATCTCGGGACGGTCCGGAAGGGTGTTGGTGCGGCCGATCCCGCGCAGACCGAGGGCACGCAGGGTGCCTCGCTGCTTGGGCTTGCAGCCGATGTTGCTCTTGAGCTGGGTGACCTTGAGCGCCATCAGTCCTCCTCGACGGCAGCGGCGGGCTTGTGCTCGCCGCGCTCGCTCTCCTGGTAGGCGGTCCACAGCGCACCGGGGAGGAACTCCTCGGGGTCGAGACCACGAAGGCGAGCGACCTCGTCGGGACGACGCTGGTCCTTGAGACCTTCGATGGTGGCGCGGGCCACGTTGATGTGGTTGGGCGAGCCGAGCGACTTGCACAGCACGTCGGCGATGCCGGCCTCTTCGAGGATGGCGCGAGCGGCGCCACCGGCGATCACACCGGTACCGGGAGCGGCCGGCTTGAGCAGGACGCGACCCGCGCCGAGCTCACCGATCGTCTCGTGGACGATCGTGGTGCCGGCCATCGGCACGCTGAACAGGTTGCGGCGGGCCTCTTCGGTGCCCTTCTGGATCGCGAGGGGCACCTCCTTGGCCTTGCCGTAGCCGAGACCGACCTGGCCGGCGCCGTCACCGATCACCACGAGTGCGGTGAAGGCGAAACGGCGGCCGCCCTTGACGACCTT
>CAZEML010000356.1:0-2198 GCA_964513285.1 uncultured Candidatus Nemicrothrix sp. | reverse complement strand
CTACGGCGACCCGCGACAGCGCGATCACCATCGCCGACGCCCTCCGCAACGAGGCGAAGGCCGAGGCCGACGCCCTCACCGAGGAGGCCGCGCAGAATGCGGCCCGCACGATCGGCGATGCCGAGCAGAGCGCCGCCGCCCTCATCGAAGACGCCACGGCCAAGGCCGCCGGCGTCGCCGACGCGGCCGAGGCAGATGCCCGGGCGCGCTCGACCCAGGTGCTCGCCGACGCCCAGGCACGGCTCGATCGCCTGCTCGCCGCTGAGCGCGACGTGCACGACCGGCTCTCCGCCGCGATGGCAGACATCCAGGCGTCGGTCGGGCGGGTCGGCGTCGATCAATCGGCCGAGTTGGCGCTCACCGTCGAGGACCCGGCACCCGCCGCGATCGACGAGACGACGTGGGCCGACGACGAGCCCACCGCGCTCAGCAGCCGCCGAAAAAGCGCCTGACCCGACGGGGAGCCCGACTCGTGAGTCGGGACGAACCACACCCTCCGTGGCGAGACATGCGCCTCATGTGGTGACGGACGCATGAAATCGGCATTCGAAAAGAAATCTTTCCTCAAGACTTGTCATGAGTACGACAAAATCGTAAAGTAACCGCAACACGGAATGAGGAACGGATTCCGATCCTCCCCCCTTCTTCCGTGTGGTCGAGGCGTCGTCCTGGACCTGCCGGATTTTGTCCATACCGCCCGCGCTCCGGCAGGTACAAGACGGCGCCTCGTCCGTTTTTCCGCCGCCTGACGGGCGAGAACCGGCCCGCAGGCCGGGTCAGTCGTCGCCGCCCGCGCCGGTGTCGAGCACCGTGCGGCCCTCGAGCGCCCGCCCCAGCGTCAGCTCGTCGGCGTACTCGAGGTCGCCACCGACGGGAAGACCGCTCGCAATGCGGCTGACACGAACGCCCATCGGCTTGAGGTACTTGACGAGCAGGGCGGCGGTGGCCTCGCCCTCGAGGTTCGGGTTCGTCGCGACGATGATCTCCTCGATGTCCTCGTCGGCGACCCTCGACATCAGCTCCTTGACCCGCAGCTGCTCCACGCCCACCCCATCGATGGGGCTGAAGGCGCCCTGCAGCACGTGGTAGCGGCCGCGGAACTCCTGGGTGCGTTCGATCGCGACGATGTCCTGACTGTCCTCGACGACACACACCATGCGAGGTTCGCGACGCGGGTCACGGCAGATCGTGCACTCATCCCCCCCCTCGCTCAGGTTGAAACAGCGCGCGCAGAACGACACCCGCTCCTTCGCTTCGACAATCGCCCGGCTCAACCGGAGCGCGTCCTCCGACGGCGCCTTCAGCAGATGGAACGCGACCCGCTGGGCCGACTTCGGCCCGATACCGGGGAGCCGGCCGAGCTGGTCGATCAGTTCCTGGACGGTGGACGAATAGCTCACTCGCCCCCCAGCAGGCCTCCGAGCCCGCCGAGATCCATGCCGCCCATCGCGCCGGACTGGCCGCTGCGGAGCTGCTCGGACGCATCGCGAAGCGCCGCCAGGACGAGGTCCTCGAGCAGCGACACGTCGTCGGGGTCGATGGCCTTGGGATCGATCGTCACCGACTTGAAGTCGAAGTGGCCATCGACCTCGACGGTGACGAGACCGCCGCCGGCCGAGCCTTCGACGATGGCGTCGGCCGCGGCTTGCACGCCCGCCATCATCTCCTGCGCGGAGGCGAGCAACCCGCCGAGATCCATCCCTGCGAGCGGGTTGGCGCCGGCGTCGCCGCCGGTGAGCGCCGAGAGGTCGGGGAGGCCGGGCGTGTCGTCGTGATCGGTCATGGTTCCTCCGAGGGTTCGTTGACGTGGAGCTCCGCACCGGGGAAGGCCTCGGTGAGCCGCTCGATGATCTGATCGGTGTGTGAGGGGGCGTCGACGAGATCGTGGAGATCGACTTCATCGTCGGGAGCCGGACCGGCATCGGCCGGTGGCGGTGGTGGCGGCTCCTCGTCGGGGGGTGACGGCCCCGGGTCGCCGTCGTCGATGGGTGCCATCGCCGGAACGGGCTCGGGCGCCGTCGGCGGAGCCGGCTCGGGCGGCGTCGGGTCGGCGGGCGTCAGCTCGCCGCCGCCGTCTCGGGTCGCTTCGTACTCGGTGACGAGGATCTGCCAGAGCTCGATCAGATCGTCGCGCGACCGCTTGCCGCCACTCGCCGGGCCGAGCACCTCGGTGGCGACCTGGACGACGTAGTCGCGAT
>CAZEML010000355.1:0-2223 GCA_964513285.1 uncultured Candidatus Nemicrothrix sp. | reverse complement strand
ACCTCCGCGACCGAGAACCACACGCCGTTGGCCAGGCCCGCGTTCGCCGGGGTCACCCGCTCTGCGGCGAGGACGGTGATGATCGCGAGTGGCGCGAGTGCGCCGCGCACGAACGTCAACATCGACAACGGACCGTGCGATGCCTCCGGCGCGAGCACGATCGCGATCAAGGCCGCGGCGGCGACGGTCATCACGGCGGCCACCAGAAGGTGCATGCGGCTCGGGTCGGCGATCGCGGGGATCGTCCCACTCGACACGATCGCGACGATCCCGCCCGCTCCGACCCACGCACCCGCGGCCGACGGGGAGAGTCCGCTGAACTCCTCGAGCACGGTCGGTAGCCAGTTGCCGAGGGCGTGGTTCAAGAAGAAGAGGGCGAAGGCGACGACGAGGATGAGCCGGATCTCGTGCGAGGCGACCAGGTCTCGCCACGTCGTCTCGTCAGCAGTCTCGGCCGTCGCCGAATGTGTCTCGACCGGTCGGTCGACCCATCTCCACGTCAGGACCCACAGCAGGGTCGCCACCGCGGCGATCCCCGCCTCGAACACGAGCACGCTGCGCCAGGAGTCGAACCACACGAGCAGCACCGGGTTGGTGACGGCGACCGTGATCGCCCCGCCGATCGCGGGTGCCATTGCGTACCAACCGACGCCGCGCCGTCGTTCCGCCTCGTCGGGGAACCAGCTCGCCATCAGTTTCGGCGCCGACGCGGACACCAGCGGTCCGAACACGCCGAAGAACGCCACGGCCAACCAGAGGGTGCCGAGCCCTTGCGCCCCGGCCCGCAAGAGCAGCGAGCCCGTCACCGACACCCCGCCGAGCGCGAGCGACCAGCCCAGGTCGAAACGGTCGATGAAGCGACCGGCGATCGGGGAGGTGCCGATGTAGATCATCGCCCACGCCCCGAGGGCGAACCCCATGGCACCTCGACTGACATCGAGGTCTTCACGGACGTCGGTGAGCATCGGCGCGATCGCCGCCACCGCGATCCCGAAGCTGAAGTAGACCCCGCTCATCGCCCCGAAGACGAACCATCGATGGCGAGGGGCCTGCATGGCCGCATCAGAGCAGAACGAGGCCGCTCGGGTCGCATCGGTTTCGTGAACCGTTGGTGGCCCGGCACTCGATAGGGAGGACATGGCCCCCACCTCGTCTCCTTCATCCCGCTCCGCGCTCGACCGGACTCGGCGCGGCCTTCGACACCTCGCGTTCGTCTTCGTCGTGTCGCTGATCGCCGCCGTCGCTTCTGAGCGCATGTTCTGGTTCTGGTCGACCGGCCTCGACGAGCACGTGTTCGTCTCGGCGTTCTACGGCGTCGCCACCGCGGTGACCCTGTGGGCGATCGACCGGTACCGGGTCTCGACGTGGTGGTCGCTGTGGCTGGCGACCCCACTGTTCGCCCTCGTCGTCGAGGGGGTGATCACGCCGGTGACGTACTCCGGCGGCCCGTTCGTCCCGATCTTCCCCGCGTGGTTCGCGTTCTGGCACGGCGTCCTCGCGTTCGGCGTGCTCGTCGTCGGTGTTCGCCACCTCCTGTTGGCGCGACGCACCGCGCTCGTGGCCGGCCTGGCGGCGGCGCTCGGCATCTTCTGGGGTGCGTGGTCGACCACGCTCTGGTTGCCCGAGAACGTGGAGGATCCCGAACTCGTCGCCGATCAGGGCGAGGCCCTGCAGGTTCTGGCTCCGGGTGACTTCGCCCTCTACGCCGCGCTGTTCACCGCCGTGGTCGTCGTCGGTCATGCCGCCCTCGGGCGGGTGTGGCCCACGAGCTTTGCGCTCGCCCGGCCGACGCTCCGCGTGGGGGGCGGCCTGGTCCTGCTCGGGGCGGCGATGTGGACCGTCGCGATCCCGTGGGCCCTGCCGATGTTCCTCGCCTACGGCGGGTTGCAGATCTGGGGTCTGCGGCGCCACGAACAGACCGCGTCGGGGCCGACGTTGCTCGAGCGCCTCGCGGGACCGACGCCGGTCCAACCCCTGCTCGGCCTCACGGTCATGGCACCGGCCGCAGCCGTCACCTACGCCCTGCTCTGGGAGACCGGCTTCTCCCACGCCGCCGCCCGGGCGCTGATGTGGAGCACGATCGCGGTGCAGACGGTCGCCGGGTTCGTCATCACCGTGATGGCGTTGCGGCGAGCCGGGCGCGGCGCCGACGACGCGTCGAGCGACGCGGGCGATCAGTCGGTGGTGCCGGCGGTGGAGATGAGGTCGACCTCGAACACCTGA
>CAZEML010000354.1:0-2238 GCA_964513285.1 uncultured Candidatus Nemicrothrix sp. | reverse complement strand
CGGTGGTCGCCGAATCGGTAAAAACCGCCGCGGCGTCATCATCGGTGTCGTCATCGACCGGCGGCGCCTCGGTCGTCGTGGTCGTGGTCGGTTCGGCGGTGGTCGGAACCGTGGTGAGGCTCTCGGCGGCGTTCTCGTCGGTCGGATCGTCGCCCCCGCAGGCCGCAGCGACGAGGGCGACGGCGAGCAGCACCGCCGAGCGGCGGGGCCGCCTCACGACTCGACCCGTCGGATCAAGCCTTCCTGCACGACGCTGGCGACGAGGTGCCCGTCGTGGGTGAAGACCCGGCCGGTGGCGAGCCCGCGCGCCCCGGAGGCGGCCGGCGTGTGCTGGTCGTACAGCAACCACTCGTCGGCGCGGAACGGCCCGTGGAACCACATGGCGTGGTCGAGGCTCGCCATCATCACCGAGCGGTCGGCCGCGCCGGAGCCGTGGGGGAGCAGGGTGGTGTCGAGCAGGGTCATGTCGGAGGCGTAGGTGAGCAGGCAGGTGTGGAGGACCTGACCGTCGGGAAGGTCGCCGTTGGCTCGGAACCACACCTGCTGGGTGGGCGGCAGGGGTTCGCGCCGATGGAACGGGTCCTTGGTCACGTACCGGAGATCGAGGGCGCTCGGGCCATAGGTGTCCTCGACGCCGGCGGCGGCGAAGCGCTCCGCTCGCGTCGGGAGACCGTCGGGGGGCGGAACGTCAGGCATGTCGTCGTCGTGGTGGAACCCGGGCTCGACGACGTGGAACGACGCCGACATGTGGAAGATCGCCCGCCCGTGCTGGATCGCGACCACGCGGCGGGTGGTGAATGATCGGCCGTCGCGGATGCGGTCGACCTCATAGAGCACGGGAACGTTCGGGTCACCGGGCCGCAGGAAGTAGGCGTGCAGCGAGTGCACCGGGCGATCGTCGTCGACCGTGCGCGCCGCGGCCACCAACGCCTGGCCGGCGACCTGACCACCGAAGATCCGCTGGCGGTCCTCGTCGGGGTTGATCCCCCGGAAGATGTTGACCTCGATCGGTTCGAGATCGAGCAGTTCGATCAGGGCGTCGACCTGGGCTTGTTCCATGCGCCCATGATGGCCTCCGATGGTCCCCAGACCGTGGCGACCGGTCAACTTCGGTGGGTTGGGGACCGACAGGAGGGTCGTGACAGTAGCCTCGACCCCTGTGACCACGACCCTGCACCCGGCTCGGGCCTTTCTCGCCGAACACGGCGCGAAGCTCCTGCGGTACTGCGGCGTGTCGGTGGTCAACGTGATCTCCGGCCAGGCCGTCCTGGCGTTCTGCCTCGCGGTGCTCGACTTCCGTGCCGTTCCGTCGCAGGTGATCGCCGCGATGCTGTCGGCGATCCCCGCCTACATCCTCAGCCGGCGCTGGGTCTGGAAGCAGACGGGTCGTGACTCGTTCCGCAACGAGGTGCTGCCGTTCTGGACGATGGCGTTGATCGGCTTGGTGTTCGCCGTGACCTCGATCGCGATCGTCGAGCAGTTCACCGAGAACACGCTCGTGCTGATGTTCACCAGCCTCGCCGCCTACGGCGTCGTGTGGGTCGCGAAGTACTTCGTGCTCGACAAGCTCATGTGGGGATCGTCCGACGACGACACCGCGGAGTTCGCCGCCGGATGACGATGGACGCCGACCTGCTCGCCCACGCGCAGGCGGCTCGGGGCTTCATGCCCCCCGACGAAGGTCTGGCGCTGCACGAGGCCGCCGCTGCGGTCGCCGTCGATGGCCCGTTCCTCGAGATCGGCAGCTATTGCGGCAAGTCGGCGATCTATCTCGGCGCCGCCGCCCGGTCGCAGGGACGGTTGTTGTTCGCGCTGGATCATCACCGCGGGTCCGAGGAGAACCAGGCCGGCTGGGAACACCACGAGCCCGACCTCGTCGATCCCGAGCTCGGCAAGATGGACACTCTCCCGATTTTCCGCCGCGCCGTGCACGACGCGGGGCTGGAGGGCACCGTCGTCGCCCTCGTCGGTGATTCGCCGAAGATCGGCGCGGTCTGGGAGATCCCGCTCGCGTTGCTGTTCATCGATGGTGGGCACGGTGAGGAGCCGGCCCACCGCGACTACGAGACGTGGGTGCCGCAGGTCGCCATCGGCGGCACCTTGCTGATCCACGACGTTTTCCCGGACCCGGCCGACGGCGGGCGACCCCCCTACGAGATCTATTGTCGGGCGATGGAATCCGGGGCATTCCGAGAGGTCGGGGTGACGGGTTCACTTCGATGGCTCGAACGGATCGAC
>CAZEML010000353.1:0-2242 GCA_964513285.1 uncultured Candidatus Nemicrothrix sp. | reverse complement strand
GATCGGCACCGCGGGTCACGAGCCGATCCGGTTGACTTCCCCTTCGATGTTGCCTTCGGCGTTCCCCCAGATCCGGTCGAACGCGACCCACATGAGGCCGCCGATGAACGCGGTGATGAGGACGGCGATGGCGGTGGAGATCACGCCCTCACCGCGGTCGCCGACCATGCGGCCGCTGCGGTTGTTGACGTGCGTCACCAGCATCTGGATCTCCATCCAGGTCTGTTGGGTGATGCTCATGGTTGTGCTCCCTCTTGGTGAACGATCGTAGGTCAGCCGCCGAACAACGTCAGCGCGTCGATGAACGGGACTCCCATCAGCAGCACGCCGGGCACGAGTGCGGCGACGGTGACGGGGATCCAGACCTGCTGGTTGCGGCGTTCGATGGTCTCGATGAGTTCTCGTTGGGCCTCTCGACGGATCGAGCGGGCCTCTTCGGCGATGAGGCGACCGAGGTCGGCGGCCTCGCGGTTGAGCGCGAGGACCGACACCAGCCGGTCGAGTTCGTCGACGTCGGCGAGCTCGCTCCACTCGCGGAGCGCCTCGACCTCGCTCAGGCCCTGGCGCATGCGTTGGATGACCCGCTCGAGGTCGGCGGCCACGGCGCCGCTGCCGCGGGCCGAGATGCGGGCGAGGGCGGCCCCGAGCGACCAGCCCGCAGACATCAACATGCCGAGCTGCTCGGCGACGACCGGAAGTTCGAGGAAGATGCGCCGCTGCCACGCCGCGGAGGCGCTCGCGACCTTCTGTTCGAGCTGCAGAAAGCGCAGGATCGGGGCACCGACCACCATGAGGATCGCGATCGGGGGCGGCGCCGCGGTCGCGGTGGCGGCCATCGCGCCGCCGACCAGTGCCGCGATCGACCAGGCGATCTGACGGGTGCGGAACGTCGTGGCGTCGAGCGGTGAGTGGATCCGCCGCAAGCGGGTACTGAGCTCCTCGCTGACCCCGAAGAACTTCGCGATGCGGGCGCCGAGCGCCTGCGACAGGGGCCCGACCACCTCGCGGAACGAGGCGACCGACAACAGGCCGAAGCGCGTCGAGCGAGCCGGGCCCGGCGCGTAGGGCGCGAGCCGGTCGACGAGGGTCGGCCGGCGGAACCACCGCAGCTCCGAGAGCAGCAGTGCCATCCCGACGAAGATGACGAGCCCGAAGGCGACGGCGAGACGGGTCATTCGACGAACACCCGCTTCTGCTCGGGGAGCCGCATGATGCGACCCGCCCAGACCCAGCACCCGATGGTCATCAGGAGCGCGATCAGGACGACGAGCTGACCCGTCGAGGTGCGGTACGCGTCGCGGCCGTTGCCGATGCTCATCCCGGCGAAGGCCATGCCCGCCGGAACCGCGAGCACGAAGATCCGTGCGAACCGGGCACCCGCCTGGCGGGACCGCGCGTCCTTGCGGCCCTGCACGTCTTGGAGCCGGTCCTCGGCGAGCGCTTCGAGGCGCTTGTCGAGGTCGGTGCCGCCGAGCTCGTAGGCGATGAGCAGGGTCTCGGTCGCCATGTCGGCGCTGGGGTCGGCCAGGCGGTCCTTCAAGACCTTGAGCGTGCGGGGGAAGTCGGTGGTGAGCAGCCACTCGCGATGGGCGGCGTCGAACGCCGGCCGCAACTCTTCGGGACCCCGTCGACCCACGTCGAACAAGGCGTTGGGGATCGACCGACCCATCGAGCTGGTCTGGACTCGGATCTCCTCGATCATCCGCGGCCAGGCCTCTTGGGCTCGCTGCCGGCGGGTCTGCCGGCGGAGTCGGTAGGACGCGATCGGGAACGACGCGGCGAAGGCGCCGAGCACGATCGACGGGACCGGGCCACCGAAGGCCGCGAACCCGATCGCCGCGCCGAGCACGAAGAGCATGCCGACGACGGCCACGAACTCCCGGCGATCGACGTCCTCGAGCCCGGCCTGGCGGAGCCACCCGTCGATGTCGATGCGCGATGGCCCGGAGTGGCGGGTGACGGGGGGCCCGAAGCCGTACCCCCGCCAACCGAAGACGAGCGAGGTGTACAACCAGAAGACACCGAGGCCAGCGGCGACCGAGACGAGCAGTTCGATCACGGAGCCGCCTCCGGGTCGAGCACGGACCGGATGTCGATGCCGGCATCGGCGAACGCCTGCATGGCACGGCTGGGGACGTTGCCCGTCCACTCGAGGCGGTCGGACGCGGCGTCGCGGCTGAAGACCTCGGTCGCGGTGAAGGCGGTCGAGTCGGCGCCCGAGGTGTTGTCCTCGACACAGATG
>CAZEML010000352.1:0-2244 GCA_964513285.1 uncultured Candidatus Nemicrothrix sp. | reverse complement strand
GTCGGATCCATCGACACAGCACTCGGCGATGCCGACGGCACCGCTGACGAGTGACGCGGCCGTGATCGGCGACGGCCACTCGCCGTACGGCGTGACCGCCTGTTCGCTCACGACAAGAACTCGGCGATGCGGCCGACGCCTTCGGCGAGATCGTCGTCACCCAGGGCGAACGACAAACGGGCGCCACCGCCGACGCCGAACGCTTCACCGGGCACGATGGCGACCTTGGCCTCTTCGAGCAGGATGTCGGCGAGGTCGAGGGTGGTGTCGATCTGCTTGCCGCCGATCTCCCGCCCGAGCAAGGCGGAGAAGTCCGGGTAGGCGTAGAACGCGCCCTCGGGTTCGGGGCACAGCACGCCGTCGATGTTGGAGAGCATCGAGTGCATCGTCTGACGGCGACGGTCGAAGGCTTCCTTCATCGCGTAGACCGCGTCGAGCGGGCCGGTGACGGCGGCCAGTGCCGCCGCCTGGGCGACGTTGGCGACATTGCTCGTGGAGTGGGACTGAAGGTTCTGGGCGGCCTTCACGAGATCGGCCGGGCCGATGATCCAACCGACCCGCCACCCGGTCATCGCGTAGGTCTTGGCCACACCGTTGAGGATGACGACCTTGTCGCCGAGTTCGGGCACGATCGTCGCCATCGAGTGATGCTCGTTGTCGCCGTACACGAGGTGCTCGTAGATCTCGTCGCAGATGACCCAGATCCCGTGTTCGGCGGCCCACCGGCCGATCGCCTCGATCTCGGCACGCGGGTAGATCGCACCGGTCGGGTTGGACGGTGACACGAAGACGAGCGCCTTGGTGTTCTCGGTGCGGGCCGCTTCGAGCTGCTCGACCGTGGCCCGGAACCCGCCTTCAGCGGTGGTGATGATCGGGACGGTCACGCCGCCGGCGAGCGCGATCGGCTCGGGGTAGGTGGTCCAGTACGGGGTGGGGAGGAGCACCTCGTCGCCGGGGTTCAGCAGCGCTTCGAAGCAGTTGTAGACGGCGTGCTTGCCGCCGTTGGTGATCAGGACTTGCGACGCTTCGCAGGCGTAGCCGCTGTCGCGCATCGTCTTGGCGGCCACCGCCTCCTTGAGTTCGGGCAGGCCGCCCACCGCGGAGTACTTGTGCATCGCCGGATCGCTGCACGCCGCGATGGCGGCATCGACGATGTGTTGGGGCGTGGCGAAATCGGGCTCGCCCGCACCGAAACCGATGACGTTCTCACCCGCCGCTCGCATGGCCTTGGCCTTGTTGGACACCGCCAGGGTGGCCGAAGGGGCGATGGCGCCGACGCGCCGGGAGATCCGATCGAGAGTCATGTCCGGAGAGTACCGAAACCGCCCGAAGAAATCGGGGCCAATTGGTGTCGTTTTCGGTCGCCGCCTGCCACGCTTTTGCTCGTGACCACGCCTGACATCACCATCCCGGCCGAATTGCTTCCAAGCGACGGCCGTTTCGGCAGCGGCCCCACCAAGGTCCGCCCCGAGGCACTCGCCGCGCTGGCCGAGCGCGCCACCGACTACATGGGCACCTCGCACCGCCAGATGCCGGTGAAGCTCGTCGTCGCCGAGATGCGCAACGGCATCGCCGAGTTGCTCCGTGCCCCTGACGGGTACGAGATCGTCTGCGGCAACGGCGGCTCGACCGGGTTCTGGGATGCCGCGGTGTTCGGGCTGATCGAGAACCGCTCGCACCATCTCAACTTCGGCGAGTTCGGCGGCAAGTTCGCCAAGGCCGTCGCGATGGCGCCCCACCTCGAGGATCCGTCGGTGGTCGAGTCGGACCCGGGCACCCATCCCCCGCTCGAAGCGACCGACGGTGTCGACGCCTACGCCTACACCCACAACGAGACCTCGACCGGTGTGATGCTCGACCCCACCCGGGTCGGCGACGACGGTGACCTCATGCTCGTCGACGCCACGTCGGGCGCGGGCGGGCTGATGTTCGACGCGAGCGCGACCGACGTCTACTACTTCGCCCCGCAGAAGGCGTTGGCGTCCGACGGTGGTCTGTGGATCGCGATGATGTCGCCGGCCGCGATCGAGCGGGCCGAGCGCATCGCCAACTCGGGCCGCTACATCCCGCCGTCGCTCAACCTCTGGACGGCGATCGAGAACTCCCGCAAGGACCAGACCTACAACACCCCGGCGCTCGCCACGGTGTTCCTCACCGCCCAGACGGTGAACTGGTTCAACGACAACGGCGGTTTGTCGTGGGCCGCGGGCCGTTCGTCGACCTCGGCGGAGACGTTGTACGGCT
>CAZEML010000351.1:0-2247 GCA_964513285.1 uncultured Candidatus Nemicrothrix sp. | reverse complement strand
GCCCGCTTGGTCTCGGTGATCCAGCCCGCGGGCAGATCGTCCTTGAGGCCACCGATGCGGTCGGAGTTGGGGTGGAACCGGCCGCCGGTGACCGCCTCGATCTGGTTGAGCACGTGCTCGCGATCGCGGAAGGCGAAGAAGGCCGGGGTGACGGCACCGACCTGCAGGCCCATGTCGCCGAGGAACAGCGAGATGTTGGCGATGCGGCTCATCTCGAAGAGGATCGTGCGGATCCAGGCGGCGCGAGGCGGGGCCTCGACCTCCATGAGCTTCTCGGCCGCGAGGATGAAGGGCACCTCGTTGGCGAAGCTGCCGACCCAGTCGATGCGGTTGATCAGGGTGGTGACCTGCGGGTACGTGCGGACCTCGGCGAGCTTCTCGTAGCCGCGGTGCATGTAGCCCATGATCGGATCGGCCGCGATGACCTGCTCGCCGTCGAGCTTGGCGACGATACGCAGGGTGCCGTGGGTGGCCGGGTGCTGCGGGCCGATGTTGAGGGTCATGCCCTCGGTCTCGAGTTCGACGTTGACGCGAGCGTCGGCGGCCTGGGCCGCGATGTAACTCAGCTGGTCGCGATCGGAGATGGCGGTCATTCGGCGGCCTCCTCGTCATCGTCGCCGGGCATCTGTTCGACGTCGACGATGCCGGGCCACGGCTTCATGCGACGGGCCAGCAGCGGGTAGTCCTTGCGGAGCGGGTTCCCCTCGAACTCCGCCGGCAGGTAGATGTGGCGCAGACCGGGGTGGCCGTCGAAGGTGATGCCGTACATCTCCCACGCCTCACGCTCGTGCCAGTTAGCGCCGGCGTAGACGGGCACCCAGCTGGCGACGGTGAGGTCGTCGTCTGGGAGGTCGACCTTCAAGGTGACGCCGAGGCCGTTGACGATGTCGTTGACCCGGGCGAAGACCTGGAAGCGGGTGTCGCCGCCGGCGACACCCTGCTCGATGGCCGTGTCGATCTCGGAGGCCTCGTCGTGGCCGAGCTCGAGGTCGACCTGGGCGTCCATGTCGCGACCGAACGGCGACGGCATCCAGTCGATGGCCGACAAGAAGTTGAAGTACTGGAAGCCGAGCCCGGTGTGGAGGTACTCGCCCGCGGCGACCCAGGCGTCGCGGGTGACGCGGATCCACAGATCGTCGCCGGGCGCCAGGTGGGAGCCGACGAGGCCGTCGCCGAGTTCGCCCTCGAGCGACGAGAGCAGACCTTCGCGGGCCTCGTCGGTCTCGACGACCTCAGCCTCTTCTTCGACAGGGGTTTCAGTCGATGACAATCGGCTCACCCTTCCAACGCTCGGCCATGTCCTCGTTCTGGATGCGCTCCTGCAGCAACACGATGCCCTCGAGGAGCGCTTCGGGCCGGGGCGGGCAGCCGGGGACGTAGACGTCGACCGGGATGATCTGGTCGACGCCCTTGGTCACGGAGTAGGAGTCCCAGTACGGGCCGCCGCAGTTGGCGCACGAACCCATCGAGATCACGTACTTGGGCTCGGGCATCTGCTCGTAGAGACGCTTGACCGACGGCACCATCTTGTCGGTGACGGTGCCGGAGATGACCACGAGGTCGGCCTGACGGGGCGACGCCGGCAACGGGATGACCCCGAGGCGCATGACGTCGTAGCGGGGCGACGCGAACGCGGCGCCCATCTCGATCGCGCAGCACGCGAGACCCCACTGGTAGACCCACATG
Source organism: uncultured Candidatus Nemicrothrix sp. (assembly GCA_964513285.1). Lineage (GTDB taxonomy): Bacteria > Actinomycetota > Acidimicrobiia > Acidimicrobiales > Aldehydirespiratoraceae > UBA11606. Next base: position 561 of record CAZEML010000351.1, on the reverse strand, counting down.
GAGTACTTGCGGCTCATGTTGAGCAGCGACTGGAGCCCGCCGCCGATCTTCCCGGATTCGACTAGGCCCATTTGAGGACTCCCTTGCGCCAGGCGTAGAGCAGGCCCAGCAAGAGGATGAAGATGAAGATCGCCATCTCGATCAGGCCGAACAGTTCATAGACCTCGAGGCGGGTCGCCCACGGGAAGATGAACACGGCTTCGACGTCGAACATGACGAAGAGCAAGGCGAAGACGTAGTACCGGATGTTGGCCTGGGACCACATGTCGCCGGTCGGGTCGACGCCCGACTCGTACGCCTCGGTCTTGGCCAGGGTCGGCTTGCTCGGACGCAGGATTCGGCCGATGCCGAGGAAGACGCCGACGAGGGCGACGCCGACCAGACCGAAGATGCCGACCGTCAGGTAGCTGCGAAGGAAATCCGACACGAAGGGTGAGCCTACTGCTGAGATTTTGGGCAGGACAAAGCCGGGAAACCGTTCCTCCCAGCCGTCGAGAGGCTATCGCCGAACGACTGGCCTCACCGGGATCGGGCGTGATTTCTCGCCGTTCGTGACCGGCC
>CAZEML010000350.1:0-2291 GCA_964513285.1 uncultured Candidatus Nemicrothrix sp. | reverse complement strand
CCGAACCGTTCGAGCCGGTTCAGCGTCCGCATGATCGGGGCGTTTCGGCCACCGCCGTCACCGACACCGATCCCGGCCGCGAGCGCCGCGCGGCCGATGCTGTGGGTTCGGTGATGGTCTGGCGCGCCGAGGACGCGCCCGAAGCGGCGTAGCACAAGCGTGGCGGACGGGCCGAGCAGGGGTAGCCACACGAACTCCAGATAGTCGCCGGTCAGCGACATGTCTGGGTTCGGGACCGCTCGGGCCGACCAGGTGAGTTGGTAGCGGTCGGGCTGGGTGTCGGTGGTGGTGGTCACGGGGTGCTGCTCCTTGGGCGGGAGGGTGACACCGGCTCGACTTCCCCAAGCTCGCCGGTGCCACCCTCGATGGGGTGACGCGAACCAGCCCGCCCTGTTGGGCGTGCGGCTCACCCCGTAGGGGTTGCGCGGGCGAGGAACGAGCCCGCCACACGTCACCCGACCCGCAGGGTCGGCCACGGCACGCCAGTCGGCAGAGCCGCTCCCCCACCTGGCGAGGTTTCCGCGCAGGCGAGGGAGCGATCGACGGCTTGGTCAGTCGAGGCGGGCGGCGGTCCAATCGTCGGGTTCCCACCCGTGATCGATCAGCAGGTTGAACCATCGGCCGGTCATGCCGTCTCGACGGTGATACGCCATCTCTTCGGCTTTGGCGCATGCGCAGGCAGCGGCGACGCGTTGGAGGTCCTTGGGGGTGGGTTCGGCGGCGTCGGTGAGGTTGGCGTCGTCGGGAAGGCCGAGCAGGGTGCGGGCGCGCTTGGCGGTGTCGCCGTAGGTGCCGTCAACGACGGCCCACAGGGCGAGTTCGGTGAGGGTGTCGCGCTTGGGTCCGCCTCGGGTGCGGGCGAACAGTGCGGCTCCTGCGGCCATGCGAGCAACTCGACCGGCTCGGCGCTGCTTCGAATCATCGCTGCTGCGCTGGCCGTGATGCTTGGCCGTGGTCACGATGGGCGAGGCGGCGGGCTTGTCGCCCTTGGCCTTGTGGCGTTTGGGTTCGGTGCAGACCGGGATCATCTGTGGGCCGTCGTAGCGGTCCACGATCCGCACCGCGTGGCAGGGCTCTTTCACGTGGGCCTTGGCCTGCTCGGGATCGAGGCCGAGTGTGCGGAGATCGATCGCGCCGGGAAACGCTTCGTGACCGATCCCGTAGCGGACACCAGCGGCGTCGAGGTTGTCGGTCAGGGCCTTGCGTGCAGCGTCTCGTTCGATGCTTTGTCGGGTGATTTGGGCGGCTCGCTCCCCTGTCGCGTGGCGTTCGGTAACGCACTCGGCGGCGAGAACGATGGCGTCGGGTCCGAGGTCGGCCAGCCCAGCAATGGCGACCGCTCCGGACAGGGTGAGGTCGCCGTTGTCGATCAGGTCGAGCACCGGCGCCGGGAGCACGGCCACGGCGAGGCGGTCTTTGGCCCATCGCTGTGACTTTCCGAGGCGGGTGCAGAGCCGTCGGGCGTTGTAGCCGGTGTCGAGGGCCATCAGTCGGGCGATGCCTTCGATCTCTTCGCGGATGGTGAGGTCGGATCGCTCGATGTTCTCGACCATCATCACCTCGACCGCTTCGGCTTCGGTGAACGACCGCACGACGGCGGTGACGGTGTCGCGTTGGGCGTTTCGGGCCGCAGCGACACGGCGGTGACCGGCCACCGCCAGGTAGCGGCCGTTGTCTGCGGCCATGACAGTGGGGTGCTGCAGGACGCCGTGGGCTTTGATCGAGCGGGTGAGTTCGGTTAGGTCGCCGAGGTGCTTGCGGGGGTTGTCGGGGTGCGGATCGATCAGATCGATGTCGATGGTGACGAGCACTCCCCCACCGCCAGGCTCGGTGGTGTCGGGTTCGGTGGTTTCGGTTGTGGTCAATGGTTCGTCTTTCGTTGCGTGAGGGTGCGGGTCCAGCCCGCGTCTGGTGCGTTGGTGTTGATGGCGCCCGGTGTGATGTGGGCGATGGCGTTGTCGTCGGCCACGACGAAGGCGTGGCCGGTGGTGTCGGCGAGGCGGTCAGCAGCAACGGCGACTGCGCCGAGATCGGTGGTGTCGACGTGCAGTTGGCCGGTGTTGTCGTAGAGCCGCCATCGTCGGCGGGGTGTGGCTGGCGGGTCGGTGATGAACAACCCGGCCTGAACGTTGACCGGCGCAACGGTCATGGTGCGCCACGTTGCCGGTTGGTTGGGATATGCATGCGCGTGCCTCCTCGGGTGAAAGCGCACGCCCGGATTTCGGGCGCGGCCTTGCCCCGTAGGGGTTGCGCGGGCGAGGAACGAGCCCGCCACACGTCACCCGACCCGC
>CAZEML010000349.1:0-2310 GCA_964513285.1 uncultured Candidatus Nemicrothrix sp. | reverse complement strand
GCTGTATTACAACGTCCGCTACCTGACCTACGTCTGGCCGTTCGTGTTCGTGCTGGCGTGGGTCGGCTACGCCGCGCTGAGCCGCGGTGGTGCGACCGCGCCGACGAAGGCGGCTGCGCTGGTCGCGCTCCTCGTCGGCACCATGGTGTTGCCCACGGATCCGATCGAACGAAAGCGGCTCATCGAGGCGCGTCCCGAGATCGAGCTCCTCGACATCCGCGACGAACTCCGTGCGGTCGCCGACGGCGGAACGATCACCTTCACCTTCGGCATCGAGTCGACGCCGAACTATGTCGCCTACGTCATGAAGTCCGACCGTTGGGACGTGTGGGGCGAGCTCGACGACGTCGAGGAAGGGTGGCTCGTGATGTCGCTTCGATCCGACCCCTGGGTCGAGCGCGAGCCGGAGTTCGAGACCGAGTCGATGCTGGTCCACGTCGCCCGACCCGGTGACCTGGGAGGCTGACGGGGACTCCGCTCAGGAGGGCTCGGCGGCGCGGATGATGCGACCGGTCCCGAGGGTCGAGGCAACGCTGGTGAGGACCGACGCCGCGGGCACCCGATCGCCGGAGGAGGACTGGACCTCCTCGACGATGATCGAACCATCGCCGGTGATGATCCGCACGCCGCCGTCGTCGGTCGTGCCGGCGTGTCGGCCGATCACCGCACCGGCGTAGTCGGGAGCGGTGGCCTCGAGTCGGGTCCGCCAGACGATCAACGGCTCACCGTCGAAGGTCGTGCGGGCCCCGGCGTAGGGCCGGGTGGTCGCACGCACGAGGTCGTGGATCCGCTGGCTCGGCCAGCTCCAGTCGATCGCGAAGTCGTCGGGACCGAGCTTGGTGGTGAAGGTGGCCAAGCCGTGATCCTGCGGACTCGGCACGAGCGTGCCGTCGAGCAGAGCCGGTACGGCCGCCGCGACCATGTCGACGTAGGTGCCGGTGACCCGGTCGACGACGTCGGCGATGTCGTCGTCGGCGCCGATCGGTACTGCTGTCTGAGCGAGGATGTCTCCCGCGTCGACCTCGTCGACCATCTCGAGGAGGGTGACCCCGGTCGTCGTCTCGCCGTTGATCATCGCCCACACGGTCGGTGAGAAGCCCCGGTAGGTGGGCAGGAGCGAGTCATGGAGCGTGAAGCCCCCGAGCCGGGCCCGGCGGTAGACCTCGGTCGGGATCAGGTAGCGCCAACTGACACAGAGCAACGCGTCGACCGGCTCGGCGAAGAAGTCGTCGGCGACGGTCGCGAGCTGCCGGGTCTCGAAGAAGGGGGCGCCCAGTCGTTCGGCGGTGTCGGCGATCTCGTCGAGAAACGGCGGTTCCCAGTCCTCTTCACGAAAGCTCGCCACCACGAGCTCGAGGTCGGGGATCGACGCGAGGGCGTCGAGGACGCGTCGCCCTCGCTCCGTCGCGCAACAGACCCCGAGCCTCACGATGTGGCGACGCTCTGCTTCTCCATCGCCTCGACGAATGCGGCGACGACCCGTTCCTGCTGGTCGAGGGTGAGGTCGTTGTAGAACGGCAGCCGAAGGAGCCGGGCACTGATGTCGTCGGTGACCGGGCACTCCTGATGACGGTCGGCGAGGACCGCCGCGCCGGGCGCGGAGTGGAGCGGCACGTAGTGGAAGGTCGGGTTGACCCCCTGTTGGCGCATCGAGCTGATCACGTCGCCGCGCTGACCGGCGCTCGGCAACAGCACGTAGAACATGTGGTCGGCCGGCCGATCGCCCGGATGTTCGTAGGGGAGAGTGACGCCGAGTCGTGCGGCATCGGGACCGAGCAACCGCAGATAGTTCTCGTGAACCTGGCGCCGCTTCGCCATGATCTCCGGCGCTCGTTCGAGTTGGGCGAGCAGGAAGGCGGCGAGGAGATCGGACAGCCCGAAGGACGAGCCGTGCCCCTGCCAGGTGTACTTGTCGGTGAGGCCCTCGAGGGACTGACGGCGGTTCGTGCCCTTGTCGAGCAGGATGTGGGCCTGGTCGACGAACGCCGGGTCGTTGATCACCAGCGCGCCGCCTTCGCCGCAGATGAAGTTCTTCGTCTCGTGGAAGCTGAGGGTCGACATCGCGCCGAAGCTGCCCAGCTTGGCCCCGCGGTGCTCGGCGAAGAGTCCGTGTGCGTTGTCTTCGAGCAGCGGCACCCCCCATTGGTCGGCGATGGCGCGGAGTCGGTGCACGTCGCTCGCCACTCCGGCGTAGTGCACCGTGACGATCGCCTTGACCCGCTCGTCCATCGAGGCTTCGACATGGTCGGGATCGAGTCCGAGGTCAGGGGTGCGGATATCGCAGAACCGCAGTGACGCGCCCTGTCGAGC
>CAZEML010000348.1:0-2310 GCA_964513285.1 uncultured Candidatus Nemicrothrix sp. | reverse complement strand
AGCGCGTCGGTGACGATCGGCCCCTCGGCATCGCGTGCGGCGTCGCCGACCAGCACGGCTCCGTCGGGTCCGGCGGCGACCGCGGAGGCCGTCGTGGGGCCGGCGTTGCCGAGCGGGATCTCGCGAGCCTGCGGCGGCTCCCCTTCGGCGAGGGCGGCAGCGATGGTCTCGGGGCCGACGTGGATGCCGAGGGTGGAGGTCACGGCAGGTGAGCGTACGCCTCACGCCGCCCGAAAATGAAGAAAAGCGGCTGGCGATGTTTTGGGGGGGGACTGCCAGCCGCTTCTCTGCGACCATCCGGTGGGGGGACCGTTGGTCGGGTTCGTCTCGGCGATTTGGGGGGAACCGAGGAACCGTTGTTACTGCTTAGTACAGCACATCCACACCCATCGTTCCAACAGTTTCAACCGATATGTGGCATCATTCACAGCGATGGATCTTCGTCAGCTCCACGCCTTGCTCGCCGTCGCCGAACACCACTCGTTCTCCGCGGCCGCGCGAGCCCTCCACACCGTGCAGTCCAACGTGTCCACCCACGTCGCCCGGCTCGAGAAGGAGCTCGGCTCGACCTTGATCGACCGAGCCCGGGGCGAGCTCACGCCCGAGGGCGAGATCGTCGCCGATCGGGCCCGCCGCGTGATCGGCGAGCTGCGCTCGATCGAGCACGACCTGGCCTCGCTGCGCGACGAGGTCAGCGGCCACGTACGCCTGGGCATCATCGGCACGACCGCCCGCTGGCTGGCGGCGCCGCTGCTCGAGTCGCTCCACGCGTCGTTCCCCCGCATCGAGCTCGTCATCATCGAGGCCACCACCACCTCACTGCTCCCCCAGCTCGTCAGCGAGCGGCTCGACGCGGCCGTGGTCAACCTGCCGGTCGACCATCCCGACGTCGACTCCCGCCCCTTGTTCGAAGAGGACCGGATCGTCGTCGCCCCGATGGGGCACCCGCTGGCGCAGTCCGACCGCCTCACGCTGGCGGAACTCGCCGGCCACCCGATCCTGATGCCGCCGACCGGCACGGCATTCCGCGACGAGATCGAAACCGACGCCCGTCGAGCCCGAGTCGAGCTCCAGACCCTCGCCGAGGTCGACGGTCTACGACTCCTCACCTCGATGGCGTTCCAGGGTTACGGCCCGGCGCTCGTCCCGGCCAGCGCCGCGCCTCGCTACCTGTCCGGTGATTGGGTCCGGCTGCCGGTCGACGGCTTGTCGCCCCGAGCGGTCGGCATCGCCGTCCCTCGCCGCTCGCCACCGTCGGCCCCGACCCGAGCCGCGGTCGACTCGCTCGTGGCGTTGATCACGACGACGGCCCCGGATCTCGCCGCGATCCGGCCCACGGTCGGCGAGCAGGCCTGAGCCCGCGCCGCATCGCCAGGCGTCGAGACCCCGCCGGGTGATGGGCTAGGTTGACCGACCGATGACCGCCACGGATTCCACCTCCACCGACGCCCAGCTGCGAGCCCGCGCCGCCGGCTTCGTGCGCGCCGGAATGCGCGACCTCGACGGACGTCGGGTGATCGAGGTCGATGCCCGTGGCACGCGCAGCGCCGGCGCACTGATCCGCTCCGACGGCCAGTCGATCGCCGCCGGCGCCCGCGCCGCTCGCGAGCAACGTCTCCCGCTGCTCATCCGCATCGCCTCCAGCGGCGCGGACGCGGCCGAAGGCGTCGCCGCGCTCGACGGCTGGGCGGGGGCCGCCCGCGAACTCACCGCCAACTCCGGCGTGGTGCCCTCGGTCGCGATCGTGAGCGGACCGACCGTCTCGGGGCCGGCATTGATGCTCGGCCTGGTCGATCACGTGATCATGACCGCCGACGCCTACGCCTTCGTGTCGGGACCGATGATGGTCGAGGAGTTCACCGGCGTCCCCATGAGCAAGGAAGAGCTGGGCGGTCCGTCGGTGCACGACCGCACCTCGGGCGTGGCGTCCTTCGTCGTGGGCACCGACGACGAGGCGGAGGCCCTGGCCGCTGAGCTCCTCGCCTTCCTCCCCGACCACACCGACGATCACCCACCGCTCGCCGAGTGCGGCGACCCGATCAGCCGCCCGACCCCGGAGGCCTACGAGGTGCTCCCGCCGTCGGCCAACGGCTCCTACGACGTGCGCGACATCGTCGCGGCGGTCGTCGACGACGGCTACCTGCTCGAACCCCACGCCAACTGGGCCGCGAACCTCGTCACCGCCTTCGCCACGATCGGGGGCCGACCGGTCGGCATCGTCGCCAACCAGCCTCAGACCGTCGCCGGAACCCTCGACATCCCCGCCAGCCAGAAGGGCGGCCGGTTCGTCGCCTTCTGCGACGCCTTCAA
>CAZEML010000347.1:0-2333 GCA_964513285.1 uncultured Candidatus Nemicrothrix sp. | reverse complement strand
CGCATGCAGCGGCGCCTCCGGTCGCCCTCGCCCCGGACCAGATGGCGAAGCTGGCCGGTCAGGTCCTGATCTCCACCGGCATCGTCACCGCCGACCAACTGGACCGGGCCCTCGCCCGTCAGCAGGGCGGCGACACCCGCCGCATCGGCGAGATCCTGATCGAGATGTACGGACTCGACCTCGACGAGGTCGAGAAGGCCCTGACCGAGGACCTGCCGCTCGTCGTCGCTGACGCGGTCGCGGAAGCGGTCACCGAAGCCGAGAAGCCGTCTGCCGCAGCGTCGGGTAGCGCTCCGGCCGAGAGCGTTCGCATCGACCTCGGTCTCCTCGACCAGGTCGTGTCGCTGGTCGGTGAGCTGGTGCTCGCTCGCAACCAGATGGCGCAGAACGTCGAGGACGGCAAAGAGGTCGAGACCCAGACGCTCACCCACATCACCACCGCCCTCCAAGAGCAAGCCCTCCGGACCCGCATGCAGCGCATCGGCTCGGCGTGGAAGTCGCTCCCCCGTGCCGTGCGCGACGTCTCGAAGGTGGCCGGCAAGAAGGCCCGCCTCGAGATGGTCGGCGAAGGCATCGAGCTCGACCGCACGATCATCGAGGCGGTCCGGGACCCGATGCTCCATCTCGTCCGCAACGCGGTCGACCATGGCCTCGAAGACCCCGAGACCCGCAAGGCCAAGGGCAAGGACGAGACCGGCACCATTCGCCTCACCGCGATCCAGGACGGCGGGCACGTCGTCGTCGAGGTCAGCGACGACGGCGGCGGCATCGACCCCGAGAAGATCGCCTCGGCGGCGGTCAAGAAGGGGCTCGTCACCGCCGAGCAGGCCGCTCGCCTCTCGGATCGTGAGAAGACCGAGCTGATCCTCGCCGCCGGCTTCTCCACCGCCGAAGCGGTCACCAAGATCTCGGGCCGCGGTGTCGGCATGGACGTCGTGGCCTCGAACATCCGCGACATCCGCGGCTCGCTGGAGATCCGCTCCGACCTCGGCGTCGGCACGACCATCCGCCTCTCGATCCCGCTGACCCTCGCGATCGTGCCGGCCCTGATGGTGACCTCCGGCGAGGAGCTCTTCGCCATTCCCCAGGCCAGCGTGATCGAGCTCGTCCGGCTCCGCTCGGGCGACTCGGACAAGAAGATCGAGTACGTCCACGAGGCGCCGGTGCTCCGACTGCGCGAGCAGCTGCTGCCGTTGATCGACCTCGCCGACATCCTCGAAGTCGACCGAGCGGACCGCCAGGCCGCGACGGTCGTGGTCCTGCAGTCGAGCGACCAGCCCTTCGGCCTGGTCGTCGATCAGGTCAGCAAGGCTGAGGAGATCGTCGTCAAGCCCGTGTCGGAATCGGTGCAGGAGCTCGGCTGCTACGCCGGCGCCACCGTCCTCGGCGACGGCTCCGCCGCCCTGATCCTCGACGTCAGCGCCCTGGCGGGCACCGCCAACATGTCCGCCGGAAGCGGCTCGGCGCCGACCGTCGACGCGAACGACACCTCGATGGACGCGCCCACCCCGGTGCTCACCGTCATGCTGGGCGACCGTTCCGCCGCCCTTCCCACCGAACAGCTCGAGCGGCTCGAGAAGATCGATCCCGCCGCGATCGAGTGGTCCGGCCGGACCCCGGTCGTCCAGTACCGCGGCCGCCTGCTTCCGTTGGTCGACCTCGGCTCGATGCTGCACCACTCGCCTGCCGACCAGGTCGGTGGCCCGCTCCGCGTCGTCGTCACCAGCGAAGACGAAGACTCGTCGGTCGGTCTGATCGTCGATCAGGTCCTGGACGTCGTCGACGTCGACCTCGCCACCGTCGACCGGGTCGGCGCGGACGCCCGCATGGGCGTGTACGGCTCGGTGGTCGCCGCCGGCACCGTCGTCGACCTCGTCGATGTCGACCAGATCGCCAACACCATCGACAACGGCCCCGCCGCCCTGATCGGAGAAACCGCAGCATGATGACCGACACCGTCGACGCAACCTCGCTGTACGCCACCTTCTGGATCGGCCCGCATCAGTTCGGGCTCGAGGTCCAGTCGGTCCGTGAGATCCTCACCGGCGTCACCCCCACCGCGGTCCCCCGCGCCGACGGTGCGGTGGCCGGCATCTTGAACCTGCGCGGCCAAATCGTGACCGTGGTCGACCTCGCCACCCGTCTCCAGCTCGAGCCGGATCCCGAGATCGACGAAGACGTCTTCCTCGTCGTCGAGGGCGCCGCGCCGGTATTCGCCATTCGCGTGGACCAGGTCGGCGACGTCGTCGACCTCGCCGCCGCGCCGCCGGAGGCCGCGCCGCCGACGCTCCCCGAGGCCGTCGCCGACGCCATCACCGGCGTGAGCTCCCTGC
>CAZEML010000346.1:0-2351 GCA_964513285.1 uncultured Candidatus Nemicrothrix sp. | reverse complement strand
CCTGGACGACCACCGGGGCCACCCGGCGCGCCACCGGGACGACGACGGCCACCCGGAGGTGGCGGAATCGCGTTGCCGCTCGCGGAACGAGGCGGCGGCGGGGGCGGGATCGGCTTGCCCGAGCCCGAGGTCGGCGGCCGCTTCGACGGATCGACCGCGACCTTCTTCACGACCTTCTTGACGACCTTCTTGACGACCTTCTTCACCGCCGGCGCGGGAGCCGGGGCGGCGTCGTCGGTGGTGCGCTTGGGCGGCGCAGCGCTGCCGCTCGACGAGATCACTCGAGTCGGCGCAGCCGGCTTGTCCTCGACCACCGGGGCCGGCTCGGGCGCCGGGGCCTCAGCCGCGGGAACCTCGACCTCAGGCGTGACCTCGGGTTCGGGGGCGGGCTCGGGCTCAGGAGCGGGCGCGACCTCTTCGACCTCGGGCGCGTCGTCCACGACCGTCGCCGCCTTCTTGGCGGCCTTCTTCGTCGACTTCTTCGCCGCCTTCTTGGCGGCCTTCTTCGTCGACTTCTTCGCCGCCTTCTTGGCGGCCTTCTTCGTCGACTTCTTCGCGGCCTTCTTGGCCGGCTTGGGCTCTTCGGGCTGCTCGTCGCGGATCAGGCCTTCACGTTCGGCCTTGCGACGGACCCGGTCCGCCTGCGCGTCGACGATGCTCGAGGAGTGGCTCTTGACGCCAATCCCCAAGGACTCGGCAAGATCGAGCGTCTCGGCATTGGTCATGCCGAGTTCTCGTGCGAGTTCGTAGACGCGGATATTGGATGGCACGTGTGGCGCTAGCCCTTCTGACCCGGGGCTTCCAGGGGCTGACCGGGTCGTTCACTTGTCCCGGGGGCACACGGTGTACCTCCGGTTGGGCCTCAGTTCCCGGCGTGCGGACACGCGACAGGCTCAGAAGGCCACGACTCAGAGAGCCTAGCGAGCCGATCGGCATCTGCCGCGATTCGCAAGGCCCGAGGGATGGCGTGACGTTTGACCGCCAACGCCAGACATTCAGGTGACGGACCGACCCAGGCGCCCCGACCATCGCCGGGACCGGTCGTCAATCCGTCATCGGTTGCCCGAATCCGCACCAGTTCGGCCTGGTCGAGGCGCTGTCGGCACCCCACACAGGTCCGAATCGGCACGGTCTGGCTACTCGTCTTCGCTGCCGCCTTCGGCGGAATCGTCGCTGCCTTCAGCGGAATCGTCGCCACCGTCAGCGGCATCGTCCGCCGCGGCGACGGGGCCGTCGCCGGCCTCGTCCTCGGCGTACTCGTCATCGGCGATCGCCTCGGCATCGCCCTCGACCGCGTCGGCATCTGCCGCCTCCGCGCCGTCCTCAGCGTCGGCTTCCGCGGCCTCGGCCGCCTCGGCCTCCTGCATCGCCATGTAGTCGGCTTCGGAGATCGGCGTGCTGCCATCGGCGGGCTGCCAGAAGTTCTCGCCCGTCTCGGGATCCTGCACCCACTTGCCGTCGGCCCACTCGACGCTCTCGCCGTAGGCCTGCTCCTCGGCCAGCTGGGTCTCGGACTTGATGTTGATGCCCCAGCCGGTCAGGCGGGAGGCGAGGCGGGCGTTCTGGCCCTCCTTGCCGATCGCCAGCGACAGCTGGAAGTCGGGCACGATCACGTCGCAGTCGCCGGTCATCTCGTCGGGACGGACCTCGGTGACCTTCGCCGGGCTCAGCGCCCGGGTCACGAACTCGCGCAGGTCCTCGTGGAACGGCACGATGTCGATCTTCTCGCCCCGGAGTTCGTTCACGACCTGGCGGACACGCGCACCACGGGCGCCGACGCACGCGCCGACCGGGTCGACGTTCGCGTCGTTGGACCACACCGCGATCTTGGTGCGGTGACCTGGTTCGCGGGCGCACGCCTTGATCTCGACGATGCCGTCGGCGATCTCGGGCACTTCGAGCTCGAACAGACGCTTGACCAGACCCGGGTGGGTCCGGCTGACGACGATCTGGGGGCCCTTCGCAGTCTTGCGGACCTCGACGATGTAGGCCTTGATCCGGGTGTTGCCGTCGGGGCGCTCGTAGGGCACCTGTTCGGCCTGGGGCAGCAGCGCCTCGACCCGGCCCAGGTCGAGCAGGGTGTAGCGGGCGTCGGTCTGCTGGATCATGCCGGTGACGATGTCGCCCTCGCGGCCGGCGTACTCCTCGTACTTGAGCTCGCGCTCGGCCTCACGGATGCGCTGGGTCATCACCTGACGAGCGGTCTGGGCGGCGATACGGCCGAAGTTGTCGGGGGTGACCTCGAACTCCTCCCCCATCGGCTCGCCGTCTTCGGCGAGCTCCTGGGCGAACACCTGGCACGACATGGTGCCGGGGTCGATCGTCCCGCGCGCGTACTCGTAGGCTTCGGG
>CAZEML010000345.1:0-2365 GCA_964513285.1 uncultured Candidatus Nemicrothrix sp. | reverse complement strand
GCCGCGAGCGTGTCGCCGAGCCCGACCCCGAGGTCCTCGGCCGGATCCTGGTGAAGGGCGATGCCGGTCGCAGGGTCGGCGTCGGTGAGGCCGCCTTCGATGATGTCGGCGTCGAGATGGCTCTCGACCAGGTCGAAGTCGGCGGCGAAGATGTCCTTGTTGGAGCCGTCGACCCGCATCGAACCCTGGGCGAACCGGTAGCGCACGACCGTGTCGAACTCGGGGAGATCGGCGATCTCGGTGGCGATCTCTTCAGAGAAGGTGACCGACGGATCGAAGCCGCCGCTGGAGGACTGGACGAAGTAGTCGGCTTCGACCGCGTTGTCGAGTGTGTCGAGGAAGGTCTTGGTGAGCGATGAGCCCACGACACCGGCCATGCCGACCAAGGCGAGGCCGATCATCAGCGCGCCGGCCGTGGAGGCCGTACGTCGTGGGCTGCGGGCCGCGTTGCCGCGGGCGATCTCGCCGGTGGTGCCGAACAGCTTCGCGATCGGTGCGCCGAGGGCGTTGGCCACGGGCCGGGCGAACGACGGCGACAGGGTGTTGACCCCGATGAACACGAGGACCGCGCCGATGGCCACGTTGGTGAGCACACCGACGGTGGTGGACGCCACGAATAGGCCGAGCACGAGGAGGAGCCCGCCGATGGTGGTCATCACACCGCCGACCCAGAGCCGTCGAGTGAGACTCGCGCCGGCGAGCCGCTGATCGTTCTGGATGGCAGCGATGGGGGAGATCGTCCGGCTGCGCCGCGCCGGCACGATCGCGGAGAGCATCGTGACGCCGATGCCGATCGCGGCCGCCCAGATGATCGTGCGGGGCTGGAGCTCGATCGGGCCGGCAGGCAGGGAGAAGCCGAGCGCGTTGAGCGCGCCACGAAGCCCCTGCCCGAGAAGGATGCCGAAGAGGATGCCCACCACGGTGCTGAAGAGCCCGACGAGGAGCGCCTCGAAGTACACCGAGCGAGAGACCTGTTGGCCGGTGGCGCCGATCGCCCGCAGCAGGCCGAGTTCGCGGATTCGCTGGCTGACGACGATCTGGAACGTGTTGTTGATGATGAACGTGGCGACGAACACGATGATGAAGGCGAACGCCAACAGGATGTTGTTGAAGATCGAGATGAACTCGTCGAATCCCTCCGCGTTCTCGTCCTCGATGACCTCTGATGTGACGACTTCGAGATCCCGGCCGATCACGTCCTGGATGGCGGACTGGACGGCGGACACCTCGGCGGTCGGCTCGACGATGACGGCGACGGCGTCGTACTGGTCGGGCCGGTTCAGGAAGTCCTGGGACTGCTCGAGTTCGAACGCGGCCATCGTCTGCCCGAGGCTGGTGTGCTCGTCGGGGGAGCCGAAGCGGAACGTTCCGACGAGCGTGAATTCCTCTTGGCGGAGGGGTCCGTCGATCGCGTAGGTCTGCCCGATGATCAGGTCGTTGTCAGCGGCTGTCGACACGTCGGTGGCGAACTCTCCGAAGGCGTCCGGGACTTCGCCCGCGGCGATGAAGAACGTCGTCGGGTCCCAGCTGAAGCCGAGGGCCGGCGGGCCCTGCGGACGAATCGCCTCGCCGTCACCGTCGATGATGACCGTGTCGTTGAAGGAGAAGACGCCGGGAATGATCTCCTCGACGCCATCCACGGCAGCGATGTCGTCGGCGAACGCCTCGTCGAACGGCGGTCGGTCGAACTCCTGGCCCACGTCTTGCACGACGCGAACCGTGAGATCGCTGCCACCGGCGATGTCGCCGGCCAGGCCGCTGAAGCTGGCCCGGAGGCTGTCGGTGAGGACGAACACGCCGACGACCGAGGCGACGCTCACGATCACCGCGAGGGTCGTGAGCGCGAACCGGATCTTCTTGTCGAGGAGGTTCTTGATGGTGAGGCGGAGCATGGATCAGTCGCCCAGGCTCTTCATCATGTCGAGCACGCCGTCGGGCGTCGGGTCGACGAGTTCGTCGACGATCTTGCCGTCGACGAGGAAGATCACCCGGTTGGCGTAGGACGCGGCGACGGGGTCGTGGGTGACCATCACGATGGTCTGGCCGAACTCGTCGACCGCGCCGCGCATGAACGAGAGGATCTCCTTGCCGGTGGTGGAGTCGAGGTTGCCGGTCGGCTCGTCGGCGAAGATGATCTCGGGCCGGGTGGCGAGGGCGCGGCTGACGGCGACGCGCTGCTGCTGGCCACCGGAGAGTTCGTTGGGGCGGTGCGTCGTGCGGTTGGCGAGGCCGACCGTCTCGATGACCTGATCGACCCAGCCCTGATCCGGGGTGCGGCCGGCGAGGTCCATCGGGAGAGTGATGTTCTCCATCGCCGACAACGTGGGGACGAGGTTGAACGCCTGGAAGATGAAGCCGACGTTGT
>CAZEML010000344.1:0-2374 GCA_964513285.1 uncultured Candidatus Nemicrothrix sp. | reverse complement strand
GACGGGGGCCGTGGCCGTCGGGATCACCGGCTCGGGAAGATCCTCGGGGTTGTCGAACAGGTCGGCCTCGTCGGGCTCGCCCTCGACCGGGGTGGTGAGCTTCTCGACGAACTCGTCGAAGACCTCGGGGTCGTCGGGGCGCTCGGCGAGCATGTCGATCTCGTCGTCGCTCTCCGCGAGCGGCGGCTCATCGGCCGCGTCACCGATCGGGGCCTGCTGGAAGCCGCGGGCGAGCTGGTTGAGGTACTGCCGGACCTCGTCTTGATCGAAGCCGCGACGTGCGGTCGGGAACGGGGCCTGGCGGCGCAGACCGAGCAGGTTGTCGATGCGGTGACCGGCTTCGACGGCGGCGGCGGCGGAGTCGAGGAACGCACGCACGGCCGCTCGATCGAACCCGCGCCGAACGACGGTGAAGGACTTGTGACGGATCTCGTTCGGGGAATCAACCATGGTGTCTCTGTAGTCGAGGCTCACCGGAACATAATCGGCCCGGTCACAACGCATTTGACTCTAACCCTTGTGGGTGGTCATGCCGAGTGAGGATCACCACCGGCGGTGGTGGCCGCTCCGCGCAGCCGGCTCCCGGGGATCAGCACCACCACCGAGGTGCCGACATCGGGTTCGGAGGCGATGTCGAACGCGGCGCCGATGGCTCGGGCCGTGCGGGCCATCGCTTCGATCCCCGCGGCGGCGAGCTCGGCGACCTCGAAACCGAACCCGTCGTCGGCGATCGTGAGCCGGCGGGCGTCGCCCTCGCCGCTCCAGGTGACCGTGACCGTCTCGGCGGCGGAGTGCCGCCCGGCGTTGTCGAGCGCCTCGGCGGTGATGTCGAGCAGCGCCTGGCGGATCAAGGGCGCGGCCGGTGCGCTGACGTCGCGTTCGGGGGCGATGTCGGTCGCCGCGGCCCACCCGTAGAGCTCACGAGCCCCTTCGGCGAGTGCGTTGAGTCGCTCGTCGAATTGGAGGTCGCCCGTGCCACCCTCCTCGACGACGAGGTCGACGCGGGTACGGAGTTCTTCCAGCGCCGCCTCGAGGTCCTCCTGGAGTTCCTCGACCCGCGGGTCGTCGCTCTGGAGTCGCTCGAGTCCGACCATCGCGAACGTGAGCCATTCGCCGGCCCGGTCCGCGGCCCGCATCGCTCGGCGCCGTTCGTTCGCGGCGACCAGCCGCGGCAGTTCGTCGACGCCCATCCCGGCCACGGCCTCGGGGACACCTCGACCCGGTGAGCGTCGGGTCGACTCGGCGACGGAGCGGTCGGTCGTGGCGAAGTCGCGAAGGGCGACGATGACGAGCGAGACGACCACGAGAGGCAGAAAGGCGATCAGTTCGTCGGCGGCGATGGCCCCGGCGATGATCGCCAACAAGAACGCGACGTCCTCGAGGAGGTGGACCTCGTCGGCTCGAAGGGTCGAGAACACCGCATACGCGACCCCGATGGCGAGGGCGATGATCACCGCCACCGACCCGTCGGCGACCGCGGGCCCGGCGATCACGAGCGCCACGACGACGGCGACCCACCGGATCAGGTCGACCGGGCGACGGGGCAACGAGGCGAGACGGGCGGTGAAGTCGCTCATGCCCGCCCGACGCTAACCGGTGGCGCCCGGACGGTCGGGATTCGTCGCTCCGCACCCTCGGATGAATCAGCCGTTGGCTGACTCGCCACCGGGCCAGGAGAAGCCCGGGCCATTCGGCCCTTCCGGCCGCTGCTGTTCCGTGATACGGTACGATTCCACGATGCGGAACAGGCTGTGTCTGTAAGGGCAGGGACTGTCCGCATTTCGTGTGTTCCACGGGGGTCCGAGGGGGGCCTTCCTTGAGTTCAGGAGTTGGAATGGCCGACGACGAAGAGATCGATCTCAACGCACTCAGCGACGAGGATCTCACCGCCCAGATGCACGACGACCTCTACGACGGTCTCGCCGACGAGATCGAGGAGGGCACGAACATCCTTCTCGGCCGCGGCTGGGACGCGAACAAGGTGCTCAACGACGCGCTCGTCGAGGGCATGCGGATCGTCGGCATCGACTTCCGCGACGGCATCCTCTTCGTTCCCGAGGTGCTGCTGGCCGCCAACGCGATGAAGGCCGGCATGGCCATCCTGCGGCCCCTGCTCGCCGAGACCGGCGCCGAACCGATCGGCAAGGTCGTGATCGGCACCGTCAAGGGCGACATCCACGACATCGGCAAGAACCTCGTCGGGATGATGCTCGAAGGCGCCGGCTTCGAAGTGATCGACCTCGGCATCAACACCGACGTCGACGAGTACCTCGAGGCGCTCGCCGAGCACCAGCCCGACATCCTCGGCATGTCGGCGCTGCTCACCACGACGATGCCCTACATGAAGGTCGTCATCGACACGATGATCGAAAAA
>CAZEML010000343.1:0-2378 GCA_964513285.1 uncultured Candidatus Nemicrothrix sp. | reverse complement strand
CGAGATGGCGCAGCTCCGTTGCTGGTCGAAGTGTCAGATCTGGGCGTTGAGCTGGTGTGGGACGGCCGCCGCACCGACCTCGTCGCGCCGTGGGAGTCGACGGCTGGAGGCCGGTCGTGGCGGCTGGCGTTCGACCCGGAAGATCTGGTGCCTGATGATTTGCAGGCCGCCGCGTTGCCGGGGTTGGTGACGGTGGGGGATCGGGGCCACGGCGGTCACACGCTGGTCGACCTGGAGGCGTACGGGTCCTTGGCCGTGACCGGTGACCCGACCCAGGTCGAGTCCGTGCTTCGGGCCATGGTGTTGGAGATGGGCGCCGGTGACGAGGTCGGCGGCGCGATCGTTCGCCTCACGTCATCGACCTTTGACGGGATCGAGCACCTTGATTGGGTTTCGGTGCGCGCCGGCGACGACGTGATCAACGAACTCACGAGCAGGGTGACCCACCTGCAAACCGCGGTGGCCGCCTCGGGTTCGGTCGGTGATGCGGGCGTGTTTGGGTTGCGGGTCGGGCGTGAGCCGACTGACGACGTGTTGGTTGCGGTGGTTCCGAACCCGGCTGAAGTTGATGTGAGCGCCATGGTCACCTCGGCGCAACGCCGTCGTGGTGTGGCCGTGGTCGTGGCGGGTGATCATCCTGATGCGGTCGCGCGGCTTGAGGTGGAGGCTGACGGGTCGGCCACGTTGTGGCCCGCTGGGATCCGGCTCGAATCGGTGGCGTCGGTACCGCGACAGGTCGCCTCCGAAATCGCGGCGTCGTTCGACGCGGTTGCAACGCTCGACGATGTCACGATCCCCGACGACGCGGTTTGGCCGGTCGCAGTGCGTACCGCCCGCAGCGAGTACCCCGTTGCCGACGAGCATCCAGTCCTCGAGGTGGAACCCGCAGCCGTTGACGTGGCGGTCGCAGAGCCCGATCTGGCTGAAACCTTCGGCTCGGTTGGCGGCGGTGACGCCCCGGATGACGATGCCGCCGAACCGGTGCCTGTTTCGGCATCGCCGCTTGTTGGTGACGACGGGTTCATTGTCGACGCTGACGGGGAGATCGACCTGACCGCCGCCGGTGAGTTGCTCGGCGGTTCCGACGATGAATGGGATGTTCCTGATCCGGAGTTGTTGGTGTCGGTGCTTGGTCCGCTGCGCTTCGGCGCCTTTGATCAGCTGCGGCCTCGCGACGTGAGTTTGGTGGCGTTCATGGCCCTCAACGGGCATCAGGCAACCCACGATGAGCTACGAGACGCGATCTGGCGCGGTCGGGTCGTGTCGACCAAAACGATCCGCAACACGATGTCAGCGATCCGACGAGCGACCCATGACACGCTCATCGTGACCGGCGGGCACGGCGTTTACCACCTCGATGAACGAGTCCGAACCGATCTCGACGTGTTCACCGAGATCGTCGCCAACGCCGATGGGTGCTCGTCTGCCCGCGAGATGGATGTGTTGGATCAGGCGCTGCGGCTCGTGCGAAACGTCCCGTTTAGCGATGAAACTTCGTGTGAATGGTCGGTCGAGTCGCAGCACTTCTCCAAGGCCTGCCAGATGATCGAAGCGGCCGCGCTACGGGTCGTGGAGCTCGCAGCAGAGTCCGGCGAGCACGAAACGGCACGGTCTGCGATCCGGATCGGATGCACCGCGCTACGCGGCAACGAGCCGTTGTATCGGGCGCTGATGGATCTCAACTACCGGCGAGGCGACCGAGCCGCGATGACCGCCGCCTGGAACGAACTGCGAGACATCCTCGACACCCTCGGGGGAGGCCCATCCCAAGAAACCGTCGACTTCTATCAAGCACTCACCTCGTCGGGACCTCGGCGCTGACGATCTGAGCGGGTAGTCGGTTACGCGGGCTCCGCACCAACGGGAGCCGGGCTCAATCGAAGAGGCGGAGCTGGGTGCCGTCGGGGTCGTCGGGTCCGGGTTGGGTGTAGTCGAGTTCGGCGGCGAGCGCGGTGGTGGCGAGCCGCATGGGGACGGGGCCGGATGCGGTGACGGCGATGCCGATGTCGGCGGCGAGTTGTCGGATGGTGTGGTTGGGGTGGGCGGTGGCAGCGACGCGCATGGTGAATGCGGCGTGTTCGATTCTGTCGATCTCGATGCCGGGTTCGTGGTTGATGAAGGCCCGGTAGAGGGTGTCGGTGGCGATGGCGAGGTCGCGGTCGGTCTTCATGAGATGCATCCGGTGGTTGGAAGGCTGGTCGGGTCGATGCCTTGTTGGGTGGTGTAGAGCGATTCGAGGAGTGGTTGTGGGCAGCGGAGTTGGCCGTCTGCGGTGCGGAGTTGCATGTGGAGGTGGGGTCCGTAGGAGCGGCCGGTGTTGCCGGACCACATGAGTTGTTGGCCGGCTGCGATGTAGGCGCCGGGTTGGATGATGTCGG
>CAZEML010000342.1:0-2398 GCA_964513285.1 uncultured Candidatus Nemicrothrix sp. | reverse complement strand
TGATCAGCACGGTCTTGCCGGCGACCTCGTCACGCATCTTGGCGACCCACGCAATCGCGTGCGCCGACTCGAGCGCGGGAATGATGCCCTCGGTCCGCGAGCACAGCTGGAACGCCTCGACGACCTCTTCGTCGGTGACCGGCTCGTAGCGGGCCCGGCCGGTCGCCGCGAGGTGGGCGTGTTCGGGGCCGATGCCGGGGTAGTCCAGGCCGGCCGAGATCGACTCGGCCTCGAGGACCTGACCCCATTCGTCCTGCATCAGGTAGCTCTTGGATCCGTGCACGATGCCCGGCACCGCACGACCGACCGCCGCGCCGCCGGCCGGCTCGGAGCCGATCAGTTGTGCGTCGGTGTCGGCGAACCCGGCGAAGATGCCCGCCGCGTTCGAGCCACCGCCGACGCAGGCCACGACGTAGTCGGGAACACCGCCGTCGAGGAGTTCCGCGCATTGCTCGCGCGCCTCGTCGCCGATCACTCGGTGGAACTCACGCACCATCCACGGGTACGGATGCGGGCCCATCACCGAGCCGAGGCAGTAGTGGGTGTCCTCCACCGCCGCGACCCAGTAGCGCATCGCCTCGTTGACGGCGTCCTTGAGCGTCTGGCTGCCGGTCTCCGCGGCGCGCACCTCAGCGCCGAGCAGCTGCATCCGGAAGACGTTGAGCTTCTGGCGCTCGATGTCGACGGTGCCCATGTAGACCACACAGTCCATGCCGAACAACGCCGCTGCGGTGGCGCTGGCCACGCCGTGCTGACCGGCGCCGGTCTCGGCGACGATGCGGGTCTTGCCCATGCGCTTGGCGAGGAGGGCCTGGCCGAGCACGTTGTTGATCTTGTGGCTACCGGTGTGGTTGAGGTCCTCTCGCTTGAAGAGGATCTGGCAGCCGAGTTCTTCGCTGAGGCGATCGCACACGGTGACCGGCGACGGCCGGCCGGCGTAGGTCTTCAGCAGGTGATCGAGCTCATCTCGGAACTCGGGATCTCCCCACGCGTCGCGAAACGCCCGGTCGAGTTCCTGACAGGCCGGCACCAGCGTCTCGGGGACATACATGCCCCCGAACTCGCCGAAACGGCCCGACTCGGTCGGTTCAGCCATCGTCATGACAGAAGATCCTCTTCCCAGTTGTAGAGCGCATCACCCGACGATTCGGGCGCGCCTTCCTCGACCTGCAGCCGCTCCCCCGCCGCCCGGGCCGCAGCCACGAACTCACGGAGCTTGACCGCGTCCTTTTGCCCGGGAGCTCGCTCGACGCCGCTTGCGACGTCGACCCCCCACGGCCGAACCCGTTCGATCGCATCGGTGACGTTGCCGGGGTGCAGCCCACCGGCCAGTAAGACCCGATGCCCGGCCAGCGGTGCGCCCTCCGCCAGGCTCCAATCGAACACCTCACCGCTCCCCGGCTCGGCGCCGTCGATCAACACGATGTCAGCGCCGAACTCGGCCACCGACCCCAGCGCGGGATCGCCGGCGGAGAACGCCTTGATCACGATCGGGACCTGCGCCCGGACCTGGCGGGTCTGCTCCGCGGTCTCACGCCCGTGCAGCTGAGCGGCGCGCAGACCGGCCTTGTGGGTGATCTCGATCACCCGTTGCGGAAGCTCGTCGCGGAAGATCCCGACGGTCATCGTCTCCGGCGGCAGGCGGCGAACGATCTCTCGGGCACGCTGCGGTGCGATCTGGCGCTTCGATCCCGGCACGAAGTTGAAGCCGAGCGCATCGGCACCCATGCCGATGGCGAGCAGGGCGTCTTCCTCGCTCGTGAGGCCGCAGATCTTGACGAACACGGGTTCGAATCTACCCCGGGGGTCTGTGGTGATGACCAGATTTGCGCCCGCCGAGTCCGGCGAGGGCCGTGGTCAGGCGAGACCTCGGAGGCGCGCGATCTCGCGGGCCGGGTCTCCGCTCTTCACCAGCGTTTCGCCGACGAGGAGGGCGTGGTAGCCCGCCGCCTCCAGCGCCGCGCCATCGGTACGATCGCGTACACCCGACTCGGCGACCCGCACGACGCCTTCGGGCATCTGTGGCGCCATCCGCACCGCTCGTTCCTGGTCGACCTGGAAGGTGACGAGGTCGCGCTGATTCACCCCGATGAGGTCGCCGTCGACGGCGAGCGCTCGTTCGAGCTCGGGCTCATCGTGGATCTCGATCAGGGCGTCGAGCCCGAGCTCCTTGGCGAGGGCGTGAAAGTCCCGCAGCTCGGCGTCGTCGAGCGCCGCCGCGATGAGCAGCACGCAGTCGGCACCCATGAGCCGGGCGTCGACCACGTCGCGGGCATCGACGGTGAAGTCCTTGCGGATCACCGGCAACGACACCGCCGACCGGGCGGCCTGCAGGTCGTCGACCGAGCCGCCGAACCAGTCGGCATCGGTCAGCACCGACAGGCACGACGCCCCACCG
>CAZEML010000341.1:0-2451 GCA_964513285.1 uncultured Candidatus Nemicrothrix sp. | reverse complement strand
CGACACCTGGTCGAGCGCGCAGAACGTGCCGAACCACTTCGTCACGTCGCGACACTCGACCACCACCGGTGGCCGTGGGTCGACTTCGAGCCCGTCGCCCATGCACTCAGTCAACCAGCACGGGTCGGTGCCGTCGATGCCGAAGTGACCGTGGCATCGGGGACAGTCCCGGTTCCCGGTTCGCCCGACACCCCGTACTGTTGGCCTCGTGACGGTCTTCGGCGTGTCGCTGTCCGGCCGCCCGATGTGGGTGGCTGCGGTGGTCGCAGGCGTCGCCGCGCTCACGGCCGGAGCGGTGTTCGTCGGCGTCGGCACGAGCGAGAGCCAGGCGGCGGCCAGTGCCGGCCTCGAGTGTGATGCGACGCAGGCGGCGTTCGGCGATCCGGTCACCTGCACGGTCTCGACCAAGGACGGCGGCATCGTCCTGCGCTGGGGCGACGGCCAGACTACCGAGGGCTGGGGCGCCCACACCCACGCGCCGGCCGCCATCGGGCCGACCACGATCACGGTGACGCACGGCGAGACCGTGCTCGCGCGCCACACGGTCGAGATCGTTCCGGACGTCGCGATCGACTGCGACTACGGACTGCCCCACAACGTCTACGAGCTGACCGACGGACCGTCCGCCACCGGCGAGCCCTACGACTACGTCTACCTCGCCGACGACGGCACCAAGATCTTCCCCGGCGACGCCGCCTACCCGGTCGGCCTTCGCGAGATCCTCGCCCTCGAACGGTCGGTGGTCGAAGAAGCCCCGATCGTCGGCCTGTGCCGAAGCGAATCGGCTGCCGTCGACGCCCTCGGCGGGACGGTCACCTGGACGGTCGAGTCGCCCTGGTACGACGACTACGTCACCCACTCCCGCAAGATCACGCCCGGCACCCCGGCCCACTGGGAAGGCGTGCAGCCCATCGACGTCACGCTGACCGTCGATGTCGACGGCTACGAAGCCTCCGAACGCATCGGGGTGTATTTCGGCGGCTGCGGTTGAGAGACCCTCGAACGCTGACCGGTCCGGTCGGCACCGAGAACCGCAGGCCGGCTCACGAAGCCGGCCGCTGGAAGCCGATGATCGCCGCCGCGGCGAGCGTCCATCCGACCAACAAGGCGTTGATGGTCCACGGCGGTGGATCCGCGGAGAACAAACCCTGGGTGCCGAGCGCCACGAACACGACCGTCGACACCATGATCGAGGCGACCGCGGCGATGCAGACCGGATCGGTTCGGAGTCGGCGGCGGATGTAGCGCCACGGCAGCCGTCGGGCGAGCTCTCGTCGCGTCGCGAACGAGACGACGAGCCGGATCGATTGCCAGGTCCGCACGAGAACGTGGAGGAAGAACCATGTCGCCAGGCCTTGCATGTCAGGCTCCGGCCCCGTCGCTCGTGACGATCGCGATGATCACCATGACGGTCGCGGCACAGGCGAACGCCATCCACGCCAGGCCGATCAGCGCGTCCCGGATCAACTGATCGAGACGTTGCTGCGCAGCCTCGTCGGTCGGGTCGAGGGCCAGCGCCGCTTGCAACAGGTCGGCGGTGCGTCCCGCGTCTTGTTCGTGCCGTTCGATGTCCGCGAGCAGGAGTTGGGCGTCGCGGTTCTCCGGTTCGAGGCTCAGCGCCTCGCGAGCGAGGTCGCGTCCCGTCGCGACGTCTCCTCTGAGCAGCGCGATCGAAGCCTGGTGCAGCGGCACTTCCGCCCACTCCGGCGCGAGCCGTCGCGCCGTTTCGAGATGTGCTCCGGCGGCGGCGTAGACCTCAGGTCGCCCGAGTGCCAGGAGCGGAAGGGCGGCAGCCAGGTAGGCCTCGGGCAGGTCCGGGTCGCAGCGAATCGCCGCCTCGCCCGCATGAGCGGCGGAGCGGTGACGGCCGAGCGCCTGCAGAACCGACGCATTGAGGAGATGAAGTGAAACCTCGTCGGGGTCGAGCTGCAGGGCACCGGTGACCGTTTCGTGGGCGGCCTCGGCGTCGCCGGATTCGAGCTGGGCGCTGGCGAGCAGGCGAAGCGCAGCGAGGGAGGTCGGATCGATCGACAGCGCTCGTTCCGCCACGTCGATGGCCTGGGCGGGATCACCAGCCGCCAGCAATGCCTCCCCACGAGCGATCACGCCCGCCAGCTCCTCCATGCGCTCACGGTAGTGGTTGTCAGGTTGGGCCGAGCCGCGGTCCGCGTGGCACGATGAGCCGGTTCGCCAACGGAGGTTGCCCGATGCCCACCGGCCTGAAGAGCTCACCAGACGATTTCGACCTGCGCATGTCAGAGGAGGCTCGTCCCTTCTACGACAAGGTCGTCGACTTCCTCGAGCGAGTCGTCGAACCGATGCAGAAGCAGTTCTTCAAGGAAGCCGACCCCAATAACCGGTGGGGCTACACCGAGCGGCAGCTCGAACTCCTCGAGGGCGCCAAGGATCAGGCCAAGGCCGAGGGCCTCTGGAACTTCTTCCTGCCCGACA
>CAZEML010000340.1:0-2460 GCA_964513285.1 uncultured Candidatus Nemicrothrix sp. | reverse complement strand
ACCCCGATCAGGTCGGCGCCCCGGGTGTGGATCACCGCGTCCGCGTGGAGGGTGGCGCCCTTGCCGCCGCCGATGATGCCGATGTCGGTCACGGGCGCATCGTGCCACGCGTCGGGCCCCAAGCGCGCGGCGGGCGGACGGGCCGGCCGGCCCGCGATGGGCAGGCGTCTCACGCGGAGTAGCGTGTGCGCCGTGCGTGGGATCGTCGGACTGCTCCGACTCGCCGCAATTCTCATCGGTGGCGGTCTTGCGGTGGCATTCACCGTGGCCGCGCTCGCGCCGCGCGTCTCCGACATCTACGCCGCCAACGACTCCACGAGCGCCGAGATCGATCTCAACGAGCTGGCCCTGCGATCGATCGTCTTCGACCGCCACGGCGAGGAGTTCGACGTGCTCTACGACGTCGAGAACCGGGAGCTCGTCGCCCTCGACCAGATCAGCCAGGCGATGATCATCTCGCTCATCGTGGTCGAGGACGAAGGCTTCTGGGATCACAACGGCGTCGACGCGAAGGCGATCGGGCGTGCCTTCATCGAGAACGTCAACGCGGGTGGCATCGAGCAGGGTGGTTCGACCATCACCCAGCAGCTGATCAAGAACGGCGTCTTGTCGAGCGAGCAGGATCTCGACCGCAAGATCCCCGAAGCGGCGCTCGCGATCCGGCTCGAGGGACAGCTCACCAAAGAGGAGATCCTCGAGGCCTACCTCAACACCGTGTACTTCGGGTCGGGCGCCTACGGCATCCGAGCCGCGGCCGAGATCTACTTCGGGGTCGAGCCGGCCCGGCTCACCTGGGATCAGTCGGCGCTGCTCGCATCGCTGATCTCCAACCCCGACCGCTACGACCCCACCCGGTTCCCCGACGTCGCCCGTGAACGACGGGAGCTCGCGCTCGATCGGCTGCTCGAGACCGGGCACATCAGCGAGAACGCTCACGCCCGGTATCTCGACGCCCCGTTGCCGACCGAACGTCGGGTCGCGGCGGAGTGGGAGCCGACCAACTACTTCATCGAAGAGGTCCGCCGCCGGTTGCTCGACGATCCCCGACTCGGGGCGACGGCCGACGAGCGTGCCGAGGCGCTGTTCGGCGGCGGTCTGCGGGTGTACACGACCTACGACCCCGAGGCGCAGGCGGCTGCGGAGGCGGCGGTCGAAGCCCACATCCCCGACGACGAGCGCGAGTTCTACGCCAGCCTCGCGGCGATCGAACCGGGCACGGGCCAGGTGCGCGCCATCGTCGGCGGCCCCGGGTTCGACATCTTCGAGTTCAACATCGCCACCCAGAAGGGGCGTCCGACCGGCTCGTCGTTCAAGCCGTTCGTACTCGCCGCAGCCATGGAGAAGGGGTTCGTGCCGAGCGACCAGCTCAACGGCATCGGCACCTGTGAGTTCGCGAACCCGGGCGGTGAGCCCAACCCCTACCGGGCCAACAACTACAGCGGTCCGGGCGGCTCGGTCGCGTCGATCCGGTCGCAGACCCTGTCGTCGTCGAACTGCGCCTACCTGCGGCTGGGGTTGATCGTCGGGCTCTCCAACGTCGCCGACACCACCCGGGCGCTCGGGGTCACCACCGATCTCAGCGACCTGCCGATCTCGATGCCCCTCGGCGTGCTCGACACCACGCCGCTCGACATGGCGACGGCGTATGCGACCTTCGCCAACGACGGCCTGCAGGTCGACCCGATCTTCATCCTCCGGGTGGAGGATCGCGACGGGAACATCCTCTTCGAGAACACGCCGGCGCCCGAACGGGCGATCTCGCCCCAGAGTGCTCGACTCGTCACGAGCGTGCTCGAAGCCAACGTGCGCGGCGGCACGGGCACCCGGGCCCGGCTCCCCGAACAGGTCGCGGCGGGCAAGACCGGCACAGCCCAGGAGTTCAACAACGCCTGGTTCGTGGGGTACACGCCGTACCTCGCCACCGCGGTCTGGATGGGCAACCCCGACGAGCAGATCCCCATGACCAATGTCGATCGCGGTGTGCTCGGTCGCGGCAACGTCTTCGGTGGCTCGCTCCCGGCGATGATCTGGGGCCAGTTCAACACCGCGTACCACGATGGGCTCGAGCCGATGCCGTTCGAACCCGCCGACGGCACCCGCGCCGGAATCCGCATCCGCACCGATCAGGAAGAGGACGACTACCGGGAGCTGATCGAGAGCTTCTGCGGTACCGACAACGACGACGCGGCGATCGACACCGACGAGGACGGGATCGTCGACTACTGCGATCCCGAGAAGACCGACTTCGAGTTCGATCGGGGCATCGCCGAGTGCCCGATCCTGTTCGAGGAGGTCGACGAGAACGGTGACGGCAAGGTCGACGGGTGCGCGCCGCCCACCACGACCACCACCACGACGACCACGACCACGACGCTGCCACCGTCGACGACGACAACCGTGCCAGGACCGACTACAACAACGTCTACGCCGCCGACCACGACGACGACCACGACGACGACG
>CAZEML010000339.1:0-2464 GCA_964513285.1 uncultured Candidatus Nemicrothrix sp. | reverse complement strand
CGGGGTGTTGCCTTTGAGGGATCCCGGCTTTATCGGCGAGATTTCCCTGATCCTGCGGCAGGGGGCAAGTGCGACCGTGACGATGCCCGAAGGGGGGTCGTATCTGGAGTGGTCCCACAAGGATTTGAAGGCCATGTTCGATGCGCATCCGCCTGTACGCGCGTCGTTCGAGGCGCTGATCACACGCGACCTTGCGCTCAAGCTGAAGAATTACTCAGGCGCAGCCGAAATGCCCAGCGAGGCCGCGGTGTAATACCCCACTGCTGCGGTGATCGCGGTGAGGAAAATGCCCCACACAACATCCGTGACGACCATGGACCAGGTCCATCCCTTCAGCGTTGTCATGTTCGTGGCCTCGTAGGTGCCGTAGGCCAGGAATCCCAGAATGGCGCCATTCACGATCGCAAGACCAGGACCGCCCGCCTTGAGCGCAGGCAGCACGCAAAAATAAATGACGCCCGCGACATACGAGGCGTAGAACCCGGCGGCAGGGGCCAAAAGAATGTCTTCGCGCAAGAGCGGGCCGACATGTTTTTCGAACAGTGGTCGCATGACGCGGGTCAGCCAGACGGCGTCGATCGCGAGAAATGCAAACAAGCTGGCGAGGTAGACAATCACAAGGGACATCAGCGGGCCTCCGGTATCGCTGCCGTCCCGCTAAGCTAGGGCAAATCGGTGACAATCCAGCAGAGGATGCGGGATCACGGCAAGATCAAGAGATCACAGACCGGTCCATACCCTCGCGCTGTGCCTGTTTCATGTTTGCATCCGCCCGATCGATCAGACTGGCACGGGTGTCGCCGACGCGCAGCATCGCACCGCCAAACGACACGGACATCGCGCCAATAACCTCGCCCGATTCTTTCGAAACCCAATCAAGTGTCTTGAACCGCTTGCGCGCAAACTCGGCAACCGCGAAACCATCCCGGTTCGTTCCATCGGGCAGGACGATGGCAAACTTCGCGCCTTCAAATCTGGCCGCGAACTGGCCCGGTTTCAGGGCCTTGGCCAGTTGTTCAGCAAACACCTTCATGATGTTGTCGGCCGTCGACAGTCCCCATTTGTCGCCGATGGCTTGAAGGTTGTCGATGACACCGACCAGGATCGACAGATCCGTCTTCTTCTGCCGCGCCTCGAATAGGGCGTTGTCCAATGTCTCGTCCAGCATGCGCCGGTTCGGCAGGCCGGTTAGGTAGTCCATATTCGACAGCCGCCGTGCCTCGATCAGATCCCCTTTCAGTTTGCTGACATGGCTACGGCTTTTTTCAAGCTGGACCCCCAGTTTCTGCGCCGCTGACAGGTGTTCCTGGTTGGCGACGTGCAGTTTCTTGATGATGTCCGAAAGCTCTTGCTTTGATGTGCCCTGCACCAGCGATCGCTTGACGTTTCGCAAAGTGCCCGAAAACATCGAGTTGTGCTGGATATTCTCGTCCATGGCCGACGAGACGCTGCCAAGTGTCCCGATCAGTCCCGCGCTGATCTGATCCATATCATCGCCCATCGACCGTGGCGAGATGTGATCGTGGTAGAGCCCGGTCAGATAGTCCACGCTGATCGCCTGACCCGTGTTCATCGCCAGATCCAGCGTTTCATTGATCGCCTTGTTTCCGCGGGCGGCATAGGTATACCAGACCTCGTAGACGGCAGGGGTTAGTGGCGTTCCCGCCTTCTGCGCAAACCGAATCGCCCGTGTGGCGACTTCGTCGCCGCCACCCGGATCGCTTTGCTGCGCTGCCTGTAGTCCGCCTGGATGCATCGGCCCCAATTCCTGTGTCCCTGGAAGTCCCGGCAATGGATAGACCCATCGGCCTTTCCAATCGGTAAAAACGGGCACTGGAAAAAAGGGGGCCGACGCGGTCACCCGCCCCGCGGTGATCAGCCCATACACCACCGCATGATGGCCTTTTGCGCATGCAGCCGGTTTTCGGCCTCGTCAAAGATGACCGAGTTCGGGCCGTCCATGACGGCGCTGGTCGCCTCTTCGCCGCGATGTGCGGGCAGGCAGTGCATGAACAACGCAGTATTGCCATTGGCATCCAGCAGGTCCTGGTTGACCTGATAGGGGCGCAACTGGTTGTGACGACGCTCGCGCGCGCTTTGCGGGTCATGCATCGACAGCCAGGTGTCCGTGACAATCAGGTCTGCGCCATCCACGGCCGCCACCGGGTCGCGTTCGATGGCAACCTTCGACCCTTTCGAGCGGGCGAAACCGACCGCATCGTCTGATGGATCCAGCGTCTGCGGACCGGTGAAGGTCATGTCGAACCCAAATTGTCCAGCCGCGTGCAGCCATGAGGAACAGACGTTGTTCCCGTCCCCCGACCACACAACCTTGCTGCCCGAGATGTTGCCGCGATGTTCTTCGAACGTCATGACATCAGCCATGATCTGGCACGGATGACTTTGATCTGTCAGCCCGTTGATGACCGGCACAGTAGCATGCTCGGCCAACTCCAGCAGGGTG
>CAZEML010000338.1:0-2464 GCA_964513285.1 uncultured Candidatus Nemicrothrix sp. | reverse complement strand
CCGGCTCCCGATCCAGCGGGTGAAGTTCGGCGGCACCTGGACCTACTTCTGCGAGACCCAGGTCTGATCTCGCCGACGGCTCGTCCTCCGGGCCAGTCGTGTCGGTGAACGAACCCGACCCGCTCGCGGGTCGTGCCCGTCTCGCGGTCGGCCGCGAGGCCGAGGTGTTCGAGTGGGGTGAGGGTCGAGTCCTGCGGCTCGCCTGCTCTCCGGCGTGGGCACCGGGCGTCGCCATCGGCGGCGCGGCCAGCGAGGCCGCTCGCCAAGCCGGCGTGCGGACGCCGAGGGTGCTCGAGACGATCGAGGTCGATGGCCGCCCCGGCCAGGTGCTCGAGCGAGTCGATGGGCGCGATCTGCTGGCGTTGCTGGCGGCCAACCCGCTTCGACTGCCGACCGTGGCGCGCCGGCTGGCGGAGGTGCACCTCGAGCTGCACCGAGTGATCGCTCCGGACGAGCTGCCGAGCACGCACGAGGCCATCGGTCCGAGGCTCCGGCGTTCGCCGGCGGTGCCGTCCGAGGTGCGTGATCAGGTCCTCGACGTGCTCGACGGCCTCCCGCAGGGCGACCGCATCTGCCATGGCGATTTCCATCCCGGCGACCTGCTCGAGGCGTCCACCGGGCCGACGCTCATCGACTGGACCAATGCGAGTCGAGGTGACCCGATCGCCGACTTCGCTCGCACCCGGCTCATGCTCCAGATGGGTGAGGTGCCCCCGGACTCACCGCTGGTGATCCGGTTGCTGTCGGGTGCAGGGCGGGGCGCGCTGTGGCGGTGGTACGACCGCGTCTATCGTCGGGGGAGCGGGCCTGACGATGCGATGGTGCACCGATGGACACTCGTGGCTGCGGCCAGTCGACTGACCGACGAGATCGAGAGCGAACGCCCGAAACTGCTCGATTTCCTTTCCACAGCATTTCCACAGCGGTAGGACTACACGGATGTAATTCGGGTTGTTAGGTTCGACCCGATGCATCTGAAGAACCTCACGCTCAAGGGCTTCAAGTCGTTCGCCGACGCGGCGTCGATCGACCTCGAGCCAGGCGTCACCGTCGTCGTCGGCCCGAACGGCTCGGGCAAGTCCAACGTGGTCGACGCGATCGCGTGGGTGCTGGGTGCACAGGCCCCGAGCGCGGTGCGGTCCGGGAAGATGGACGACGTCATCTTCGCCGGCACCAGCAACAAGTCGGCGCTCGGTCGGGCCGAGGTGTCGCTGACGATCGACAACCACAGCCGCACCCTCCCCGTCGAGTTCAACGAGGTGAAGATCACCCGCACCCTGTTCCGCAGCGGGGACTCCGAGTACTCGATCAACGGTGTGCCGTGTCGCCTGCTCGACATCACCGAGTTGCTCAGCGACGGCGGTGTCGGCCGCCAGCAGCACGTGATCGTCAGCCAGGGCCAGATCGACGCCGTGCTCAACGCCCGCCCCGAGGATCGCCGATCGATCATCGAAGAAGCGGCCGGCGTTCTCAAGTACCGCAAGCGCAAGGACCGCGCCGAGCGTCGCCTCACCGCGACCGACGGCGATCTCACCCGGGTCAAGGACCTCATGCGTGAGGTTCGCCGTGGTCTGCGTCCGCTCGAGAAGCAGGCCGAGGCCGCCCGACGTCACGGTGACCTCATCGCCGAGCTCACCGCCCTGCGCATCCACCTCGCCGGTCGTGAGGTCGCCGATCTGCGCGGCAAGCTCGCGGCCAACGGCGAGTTCCGGGCCACCCGAGTCGAGCAGGAGCGGGCGACCCGCGCTGAGCTCGACGAGCTCGCCCAGTCGGTCTCCGCCGACGAGCGCGCCCTTGCCGACCATGGCGGCGACGATCTCGGCGACACCCTGGTGCGTCTCGAGTCGATGCGTGAGCGGGCCCGAGGGTTCGCCGCCGTCCTCGCCGAACGTCAGCGCGGCGTCGAGCGTGATCGTTCCGCCTTCGCCGACCGGGCCGTGATCGCGAACCTTGAGGCCGAAGCGGCCAAGTGCCGCACCGACCTCGAGACGGTCACCGCCGAGCTCGAGATCCTCGCCCCCGACCTCGAACGCCTGAGCGTCGAGGAAGCGGCGCTCGCCCGCGACCGGGAGGCGTTCCGCGAGGAGTGGGGCGATGGCGTTCCCGTGCCCAGCGGCAAGGCCTCGGAGGTCCGTGGCGAGCTGGGTGCCCTGCGGGCATCGATCGAGCGCAGCGCGAGCGAGTCGCAGCGACTGCAGACCAAGCTCACCGAACTCGACCAGAAGCGGCAGGCCCTCGAATCGGCGGCCGCGCAGCGGCGTGCCGACCTCGGTGCCCTCCACGACGAGGAAGAACCACTGGTCGCGGCGCTCGAAGCGGCCGAAGCGGCGAAGCTCGCCGCAGAGATCGAAGCCGCCGAGAAGCAGGCTGAACAGGCCGATGCCGAGTCCGAACATCACCGTTGGGTCGCCCGTGCCGAGGCGCTGACCCTGGCCCTCGACGAAGCCCGTGCCCGCAGCGGTGC
>CAZEML010000337.1:0-2476 GCA_964513285.1 uncultured Candidatus Nemicrothrix sp. | reverse complement strand
CCTTGCCCGGCTTCTGCTCGACGTCCATCTCGCTCCACTCACCGCGGTACGGGTGGATGGTGCCGGTGACGAGCTGGTGCTTGCTGAGGTTACGCAGACGGAACCGCTCACCCGGCTGGAAGATGACGCCCGGCGAACGCACGAGCTGGGACACGACGACACGCTCGGTGCCGTTGATGATGAAGGTGCCCTTGTCGGTCATCATCGGGAAGTCCCCCATGAAGACCGTCTGCTCCTTGATCTCGCCGGTGTTGGCGTTCATGAAGCGAGCGCGCACGAAGATCGGCGCGCTGTAGGTCATGTCCTTTTCCTTGCACTCCTCCACCGAGAACTTCGGCGGCGGACGCAGGTCCTCGTCGTCGGGATCGAACTCGAGCTCCAGTTGCAGGGTCTCGGTGAAATCCTTGATCGGCGAGATGTCGCGGAACGTCTGGGCCAAACCCTCGTCGAGAAGCCACTGGAAGGACTCCCGCTGGATCGCGATGAGATCCGGGAGTTCCAGGACTTCCTCGAGGTTGCCGAATGAGTACCGTTCGCGTTGCGCAGCGCGTGCAGTCACTGAGACTCCCAGGAAGTGGGTGGAAAGGGTCACCAAGTGGTCGTCAGGGCGCGTGAATCCGCCTGGAAAAAGGCAGAAAAGAGCACACCAACGACCACGTTGCCATCCAACCTAGTGGGCGGGCACGTGCGAGACAACTCTCAGGCAACCCAAGCCAACACCGGCTGTGTTCGAATCGAACAGAAGACCGGTGTTCACGATTGGGGCCTGAGGGCCGCAACAGACGCGCAGAGTAGGGAATCGCGCTCGCTTGGTCAAGCAATCCCGACGGGTGTCACGGGTTTGTCACCCGCGCGATCGGCGCCGGGCGATCAGGGTTGGGTGAAGCGAAGGTTCGCCCGGGCGGCGGCCTGACGGCCGGCGTCGAGACCGAGGAAGTCGGCGTAGCCCTCGTGGCTCTGCCAGGTGTCGCGCACGCCCTCGAGGGTCATCCGCATCACCGGACGAGGCGAACCCAGCATGGCGGCGAGATCGAAGGGGTCGGGATCGATCCCGGCCTCGACGATCGCCGCGGTGAAGAAGTCGATGACGCCGTCGGGTTGGTGCTGGGCGGAGATCTCGTAGTCGTCGAGCACGTGTCCGTCGGCGACCCCGGCTAGACCGAGGAGGGTCATCGCGGTGATGCCGGTGCGATCCTTGCCGGCGGTGCAGTGGAACAGGATCGTCTCGCCGTCGGCGACCGCGCCCACCATCTGCTGGAGGTACTCCGGGAACCGCTCGAGCATCCGCAGGTAACCCTCGGCCATGTCGGCCTTGGTGTAGCTGGTCACGTCGCCGTCGGTGATGCGCTCGAGCAAGCCCTTCTGGACCGCGACGCTCGACGACATCGGGAGGTGGATGTGTTCGACCGAGTCGGGCAGCCGGTCCGGTTGACGGTCGACCTCTTCCTGGGTGCGCAGGTCGAACACCTTGGTGATCCCGAGCCGCTCGATGCGGGCGAGGTCGGCGTCGGTCGTCTCGTCGAGCCGACCACTTCGGAAGGCCCGCCCCCAGCGGATCTCGCCACCGTCGGCCGTCGGGTACCCGCCGAGGTCGCGGAAGTTGCGCACACCGTCCATCGCCAGCACGCGTTCGGCGGCGACGGTGAAGCCGTGCTCCGCGTCGAACAGGTGCACGTAGGTGCGCTCGCCGCGGGGCACGGTGACCTGGTTGGGGCCGTCGGGGGCTCGCACGTCGGTGCCGGCGTCGATCGGGTCGTCGGACACGAACACATTGATCGCCGGACCACCGCCCCGCCAGGTGACGAGGAGTTCGTCGCCGACCGGCCAGACGTTGACGTGGGAGATGGGGGCGGAGGAGGTGTCGCTCACGTCGTGCACCCTATGGGCTCTTTCAGCGACGCCCATGGCACGAACCCTCGCGCACGACGCGGCATCTGCTTCGCCTTTTCGCGACGCGCGGGACCGTGTCGCGGGGTCGTCGGCCGACGCGAGATCGCGGGCGAGCCGCGTCGCGAAGAGGCGAAGCACTCGTGCGCACGATCGCGTGCGGTGTGCGGCCCGGCCGGCCGAAAACGGCCGCAGGGCCGACTCCGGAGAGCCGACCCTGCGGTGTGTTCTTGCGGACACCCTCAGACGAGGGTGATCGAACTACTGGAGTTCGACGGTACCGCCGGCGCCCTCGAGGGCTTCCTTGGCCTTCTCGGCGTCTTCCTTCGAGGCACCCTCGAGGATCGGCTTCGGGGCGTTGTCGACGAGCTCCTTGGCTTCCTTCAGACCGAGGCTGGTGATGCCACGGACTTCCTTGATCACCTGGATCTTCTTGTCGCCAGCGCTGGTGAGCACGACGTCGAACTCGGTCTTCTCTTCAGCAGCGTCGCCGCCACCGTCGCCGCCGCCAACCGGGGCAGCCATGACCGCGGCCGGGGCCGCAGCGGTGACGTCGAAGCGCCCTTCGAACGCCTTCTTCAGTTCGCTC
>CAZEML010000336.1:0-2480 GCA_964513285.1 uncultured Candidatus Nemicrothrix sp. | reverse complement strand
CCACCGGTACTACCGGTCACGGGTTCGATCCCCGTGCCGGACGGCGTCGGCCTCGGCGTCCAGCCCGACCTCGACAACTGGCCGGCGCCGGTCGCGGTGTACCGCTGACATGGACCCCGTCGTCGTCATGGGGGTCTCGGCCTCGGGCAAGACCGTGGTCGGGCGCCGGATCGCTGACCAGCTCGACGCCCGGTTCGTCGACGGCGATGATCTGCACCCGGAGGCCAACGTCACCAAGATGGCCGCGGGCCAACCGCTCGACGACGCCGATCGGGCCCCGTGGCTGGATGCGATCGCCGGCACCCTGGCCGACCCTTCGGGTGGCGTGCTGGTCGCCTGTTCGTCGCTCAAGGTCGCCTACCGCGACCGGCTGCGAGCCGGAGCCGGGCGGCCGATTCGCTTCGTCTATCTCGACGTCTCCGAACCCGAGCTGCGCCGTCGGATCGAAGCTCGTACCGACCACTTCATGCCGCCGAGCCTGCTCGCCGATCAACTGGCCACCCTGGAGTGGCCGGGCGACGAGCCGGATGTCACCGTGGTCGCGGCCGACGCCGGACTCGACGAGGTGGTGGCCTCCGCCGTCAGCTCACTGCGTTGACGAACCCTCGCTCGGAGCGGGCGCCTCGACCCCGATGAACACCCCTTCGGCCTCGGCACAGAGGGTGTCGCCGTGGTGGAAGGTCCCCCGGGCGAAGGTCTTGCGGCCTTCGACGCGGTCGACCCATCCCCGCATGGCGATCGGCGACTCGAGCGGCGTCAGTGACCGGTAGCGAATCGTGAGCGTGCCGGTGAAACCGGCGACGTCGTTGAGCACACACACCGAACCGAGCAGTTCGTCGAAGACCCCGGCGATGATGCCGCCGTGGACACCACCGGGTGGACCGTTGGTGATCGGGTCGAAATGGTGTTCGCCCCGCAGTTCGTTCCAGGGCTCGGCGTCGGTGATCTCGAACTCGACCGGCGGCGCCATCGGGTTCAGGGGCCCGACGTACGGGCTGTACGGGAAGAACCCGGCGATGCCGACCTCTCGGGCTCGCTCGGCCCGCCCCTCCTGTCCCGCCACCATCGCCATCGCGTAGCGCTCGGTCAGGTCCGCAGAGGTCAACGACGCTTGCATTCGGGGCTCGTCGACCGCCGCACCTTCCACTCGCTCGGCGATCGCTACGAGCGTGGCGATCTCCTCGCGGAGATCGAGTCCGTCGAGATCGGCCACCCGAGCGGCGGTCGTGACCCGGCGAAGGGCGTCGATGAAGTCCCGTGGTTCGCTCACCGGCCGCACGGTACGACACCGGCGGGCCACGGCTCGAATCGCCCGAGGGTGGCGCGGCCGGTACGATCGCCGACCGATGACTCGATTCTCCGACAAGGTCGCCTTCCTCACCGGCGTGGCCAGCGGCGTGGGCCGCGCCACCGCCATCCGCCTCGCCTCGGAGGGGGCGGCGGTCTACGGCGTCGACGTCAACGACGACGGCATGGCCGAGACCGCTGAGTTGGTCGCCGACGCGGCGAACGGCGGCAGCCTCACGACTCGCCGGGTCGACGTCAGCTCCGTCGGCGAGATCCACGACGCGGTCGCCGACTGTGTGAGCTCGCTCGGCGGGATCGACGTCGTCGGCAACATCGCCGGGATCGCGAGGCAGCACCACCTCGCCGACGTGACCGAGGCCGAGTGGGATCTGATGAACGCGATCAACCTCAAAGGCCCGTTCTTCGTCGCTCAGGCCACCATGCCGCACCTGCTCGAACGCAGTGGCTGCTTGATCAACATCGCCTCCAACGCCGGGCTGATGGGCCAGGCGTACACCGTGCCGTACTGCGCGACCAAGGGCGGCATCGTCAACCTCACCCGGGCCCTGGCCATGGAGTTCGTCAAGACCGGCGTGCGGGTCAACGCGATCGCCCCGGGCGGGATCGACACGCCCCTGGTGCACAACTTCCAGCTCGCCGAGGACATCGACTTCAACCTGATGCAGAACCACATCGGCTACCGCGACCCGAGCAGCGCGGAACAGATCGCCGCCTTCTTCGCGTTCCTGGCGAGCGACGAGGCGTCCAACATCCACGGCAGCATCCTGAGCGCCGACGGCGGCCTCACCGCCGCCTGAGCGAGGCGGCCGCTCCCCCATGGCCTCACTCGACGCCTTCATCTTCGGGGTTGACCTCGACGGGGTCTGCGCTGACTACACGCTCGGCCTCCAGGCGAGCGTCGCCGCCGATCTCGGCGTCGACCGGTCGAGCCTGCCGATCGAACGGGACTGGGACTTCACCGAGTGGGGCTTCCAGCCTGGCGATTTCGAGCGGCACCATCGACGCGCGGTCGTCGAAGAGCACCTGTTCCGCCATCTCGAGCCCTTCCCAGGAGCAGCGGAGACGCTGTGGCGGCTGAGTGACGCCGGGGTGTGGATCCGCATCATCACCCACCGGCTGTATGTGAACTGGGGCCATCAGGCGGCGGTGACCGACACGGTCGAGTGGCTCGA
>CAZEML010000335.1:0-2511 GCA_964513285.1 uncultured Candidatus Nemicrothrix sp. | reverse complement strand
GATCCGTTCGGCGCAGCCGCGGCACCGGCTCCGGCTCCCACGCCGGCCGCGACCGCGACGGCGCCGCCTCCCCCGCCGTTGCCGACCGCGGTCGACCCGGTCACCGGCGAGCCCGATGAGGCCGCCTACACCGCCTGGCTGGTCGAGTGGCTGGCCTACGCGGAGAAGTACGGCGAAGAGACTCCAGAGGATCCCAGCCGGGTGTTCTGAGCCGACCGGGTGTCGCTCAATACCCGAGCTCGGCGACCGAGTCCGGTCGTCGCTGCCAGTTCTTCTCGACCTTCACGAAGAGCTCGACGAACGCGCCGTCGGGGAGTTGGCGCCGTACGGCGGTGCCCGCTCGCTTGAGGTTCTCGCCCTTGCGGCCGATCACCATCGCCTTCTGCGACTCGCGCTCGACGAGGATCTCACAGCGGATCTTGGGCCACTCCCACTCGACGACGCGGGTCGCGATCGAGTGCGGGAGCTCCTGGCGCGCGACGGCGAGCAGCTGCTCGCGGACGAGCTCCGCCACCCAGAACGGGTCGGGAACGTCGGTGACCATGTCGTCGGGGTAGTACTGCGGACCCTCGGGCAGCCGGTCGCGCAGATGCTCGACGAGGGCCTCGACGCCCTCACCGGTGCGCCCGCTGACGGGGAACCAGGCCTCGGCGGTGAGCGACGACGTCGCCTGCAGCTGCTCGAGCACCTGGTCGGGTTTCGCGATGTCGGCTTTGGTGACGATCACGATCGCGTCGTCGGGAAGCGACTCGGCGATGTAGGCGTCGCCGCGGCCGTACGGCGCGGTGGCGTCGACGACGAAACAGACGATGTCGACGTCGCTGACGGCGTTCGCCGCGGTGGCGTTGAGGCTCGTGCCGAGCGCGCTGCGGGGCTTGTGGATGCCCGGAGTGTCGACGAACACGATCTGATGAGTGTCCGATGTCAGTACGCCGCGCACCTGGGTGCGGGTCGTCTGCGGCTTGTCGCTGACGATCGAGACCTTCTGGCCCAGGATCTGGTTGAGCAGGGTCGACTTCCCGGCGTTGGGGCGGCCGACGAGGGTGACGAAGCCGGAGCGGTACTCGTCGCTCACGAGACCACCTCGCGCTCGACGTCGGCCGGCTCGTCGAGATGATCGACCCGCACCGACGTGATGCGGCGGCCCTGCATGCGCTCGACGCGCAACCGCACACCGTTGGTCTCGATCGACTCGCCGACCTCGGGAACGTGACCCAAGGTCGTGAAGATCAGACCGCCGACGGTGTCCCAGTCGCCCTCGGCGAACTCGCCCTCGAGCATCTCCTCGAGCTGATCGACGGGCATGCGGCCGTGGACGAGCAGGTTGCCGCCGGCCAGCGACCGGACGAGCGGTTCTTCGCGGTCGGTCTCGTCGACGATCTCGCCGACGAGTTCCTCCACCAGATCTTCGAGCGTGACGAGACCGGCCGTGCCGCCGTACTCGTCGACGACGATGGCGAGGTGATGCTCGGCGGTCTGCATCTCTCGGAGCAGTTCGTCGGCGTGCTTGGTCTCGGGCACGAACCGGGGCTTGCGCATCAGCGACACCACCGTCCGGCCTCCCCCGCCGCGGCGCTCGACCCGGGCGAGGTCCTTGATCAGGCAGACGCCG
The DNA here is from genome assembly GCA_964513285.1 of uncultured Candidatus Nemicrothrix sp. GTDB lineage: Bacteria > Actinomycetota > Acidimicrobiia > Acidimicrobiales > Aldehydirespiratoraceae > UBA11606. The sequence continues at coordinate 899 of CAZEML010000335.1, read as the reverse complement.
ACGATGTCGTCGATGCCGTCGCCGCAGACCGGGAGCCGGCTGAAGCCCTTGTCGTCGGCGAGGTCGAGCACATCGCTGATCGTCTGCTCCGACGACGCGGTGGTCATGTCGGTGCGCGGGATCATCACCTCTCGCACGATCGTGTCGCCGAGTGCGAACACCGACTCGATGAGGTCCTTCTCCTCCTCGTCGATGGCGTCGCCGGCGGCGGCGGCTTCGGTCATGGCGATCAGTTCGTCTTCGGAGATGACCGGAGCGCCCGCCGGACCCGGGAGGATGATGTTCGCGATCCCGTTGAGTCCTCGGGTCAGCGCTCGCAGTGGGGCGACCCGCAGCAGCCCTCGCAGGAGGCGAGCCGACGCACACGCCGCCCGGTCGATGTGCTGCAACGCCCAGACCCGGGGGATCGCCTCGGCGAGGATGTAGAGGCCGACCACCGAGCCGATCGCGGCACCGACGACGGCACCGCCGGTTGACCGGTCGGCCACCAACGTCACGACGATGGCGATCACGCCGACGTGGGAGCCGACCCGCAACAGCAGCAGCGGCGCCAGGCTCGCCTCCCGATCGGCGAGGACCGCGATCAAGGCGTCGGCGTCGCGTTGCTCGTCGGCCGCCAGACCCTCGGCCCGCGCTCGGGAGATCCGGGTCAGCGCTGTCTCGGCCGCCGCGCTCACCGCCGCGATCACGACGAGCACTGCGGCGACCAGCGCGCCGGCGACCAGACTCGCGCTCATCGGAGGTGGGCCGCGAGCAGGGCCTGTTCGAGCGCTTCCATCGCCTCGGCCTCGTCGTCGTCTTCGTGGTCGTGACCGAGCAGGTGGAGGACCCCGTGCACCACCAGGAGACCGAGTTCGTCGTCGAGGGTGCCGGTGTGGTGATCCTGCCCGGCGTGTTCG
>CAZEML010000334.1:0-2514 GCA_964513285.1 uncultured Candidatus Nemicrothrix sp. | reverse complement strand
ACGATCTTGCCCTTGAACATCACCGCGACCCGGTCGCAGATGTAGCGGATCATGCTGAGGTCGTGGGCGATGAACAGGTAGGTGAGCTTGAGCTCGTCCTGGAGATCCTTGAGCAGGTTGACCACCTGGGCCTGAATCGACACGTCGAGCGCGGAGATCGGCTCGTCGGCCACGATGAACTCCGGCTCGACCGCGAGCGCCCGGGCGATCCCGATGCGCTGACGCTGACCGCCGGAGAACTCGTGCGGGTACCGGTTCACGAAGGTGCGGTTGAGGCCGACGAGCTCCATCAGCTCCTCGATGCGATCCTGGAACTGGTCCTTGGGGATCGGCTGGTGCACCTGCAGGGACTCTTCGATGCTGCGCCCGACCGTCATGCGCGGGTTCAGACACGCCGCAGGATCCTGGAAGATCATCTGCATGTGGCGACGCATCTGGCGTAGCGGCTTGCCGGACAACCCCACGACTTCCTGGTTGCGGAACTTGATCGAGCCCGAGGTGGGCTCGTAGAGACGCAACAGGGTGCGGCCGGTGGTGCTCTTGCCACTGCCGGACTCGCCGACCAGCCCAAGCGTCTCGCCCGGGTAGATCTTGAACGAGACGTCGTCGACGGCCTTGACCGCACCGACCTGGCGGCGCAACAAGATGCCCTGGGTGATCGGGAAGTGCTTGACGAGGTTGGTGACCTCGATCAACGGCTCACCGCTGGCGTCCAGCGTGGGCGCTGCGGCTGCGGACGGGTTGGTGTCAGACATTGGCCACCGCCTGGAGGTCGTACCAGGCCGCAGCCAGGTGTTCGGGGTGCCCGCCCTCGACCGGCTGGAGCACCGGCCGTTCCTGGAAGCACTTCTCGGTCGCGTAGGGGTTGCGGGGCGCGAACGGGTCGCCGACCGGAGGGGCGAGCAGGTTCGGCGGGGCACCCGGGATCGGCACCAGCCGCTCGGTACCGCCGTCGGAGCGGGGGAGCGAGCTGAGCAGGCCCAGCGTGTAGGCGTTGCGGGTGTCCTTGAAGACGCTGCGGGTCGGCCCACGCTCCATGATCATGCCGCCGTACATCACCTGGATCGTGTCGGCGATGCCGGCCACGACGCCGAGGTCGTGGGTGATCCAGATGAGCGACATGCCGAGGCGGTCGATGAGGTCGGTCATCAGGTCGACGATCTGGGCCTGGATGGTCACGTCGAGCGCGGTGGTGGGCTCGTCGGCGATCAGCAGCTTCGGCTGGTTGGCGATCGCCATGGCGATCATCGCTCGCTGGCGCATACCGCCGGAGTACTCGTGCGGGTACTGGCGGGCCCGCCGATCGGGCTCGGGCACGCCGACGGCGTCGAGGAGCTCGGCGGCCCGCTTGAGGCCCTGCTCCTTGTTGACCGACGAGTCGTGGATGCGGATGGCCTCAGAGATCTGCGAGCCGACGGTGAACACCGGGTTCATCGCGGTCATCGGATCCTGGAAGATCATCGCGACGTCCTTGCCGCGCAGCTTGCGGAGCTGCTTCACCGGCATGCCGACGAGCTCGTCGCCCAGCAGGTTGATCGAACCGCTGACCTTGGTGCCCTTGGGATGCAGGCCCATGATCGACATGGCGGTGACGGTCTTGCCGGAGCCCGACTCGCCCACGACGGCGAGGGTCTCGCCCGGCGACACGTCGAAGCTCATCTCCCGAACGGCGGTGACGGGACCGTCGTCGGTGGGGAAGGTGACCTCGAGGTCACGAACGGAGAGGATCGGCTCAGCCATTACTCACGCACCTTCCGGTTCTTGGGATCGAGGGCATCGCGCAGGCCGTCGCCCATGAAGTTCAGGCTCATGGCGATGGCGGTGAGGATGCCGCCGGGGATCAGGACACGGCTCGGCGTGGAGTCGATGGCGCCCTTGAAGTCGTTGATGATGAGGCCGAGCGCCGGCTCGGGCGGCTGCACGCCGAGACCGAGGAAGGCGAGGGTGGCCTCGAGGATGATCGCCGTCGAGGCGATCAGGGTGATCTCGACCATCACCGGACCGGCGACGTTGGGCGCCAGGTGCCGGAAGATGATGCGGCGGGGACCCGCACCGGCGGCGAGGGCCGCCTGCACGAACTCCTGCTCACGCAGCTGGAAGAACTGAGCACGCACCACACGAGCGATGCGGATCCAGCTCAAGCCGGCGAGGATGATCGCCATCGTCATGGGCTTGGAGCCGTACTTCAGGCCGAAGACGGCGAGGATGGCGATGCCCGGGACGACGAGCAGCAGGTTCACCAGCTGGTTGACCACGGCGTCGACCCAGCCGCCGAAGTAGCCGGCGAGGGCGCCCAACAGCGAGCCGATGAGTGTCGACAGCACCGCCACGATCAAGGCGATGTAGAGCGACGTGCGAGTGCCGAGCATGATGCGCACGAACAGGTCGCGTCCGAGGTCGTCGGTGCCGAACAGGTGCCAGCTCAGCGACGGGCCGAGGTCGGCGTCGGGGATGTTGATCGTGAACTCGTCGTAGGGCGACAGCGCCGGGACGATGAAGGTGCCGAGGACGATC
>CAZEML010000333.1:0-2622 GCA_964513285.1 uncultured Candidatus Nemicrothrix sp. | reverse complement strand
TCGCGGGCCTTCCTCGCGAACAGATCGGCGGGGATCGACTCCGCCAACGGCACCAACTCAGCAGCAATCTCCGGTGACGTCTCCTCGGCCGCAGCGGCGACGATCGCCGCGTGCTCCACGTTCAACCGACCCTCAGCGAGACCGTCGGCCAGCGTCGGCATCTCCGCCAAACCCCTGGCGGTCACTCGGTCCTTCTTGGCCTGCCGCTCCGACCGCCGCCCGACCGAGCGGCTCACGATCGACGAGTCCGCGCCAGCATCCCCGAGCGAATCCAACGCGGCCTTCGCCGCCATCAGGCGCTCGTCGACTCGAGAGCGCAGCTTCTCCAGGTCCGAGATCAACCCATACAACTCGCGGCGCGACAACGGGTGAGGATCGACCGCTCTCAGCGCTTCATGCACACCCGCCAACGTGACCATGCCCCGACACTACGAAGGGGGTGTGACAGCCAACCGCCCGAGGAGGCAGGCTGTCGGCCATGACCGCGAACGGCCTCGACCTCTCCGACGACTTCACCAGCCGCCCGGGTGCGGCGTTCGTGGTCGGGGGGAGTGGCGGCCTCGGCGCCGCCATCGTCCGCGAGCTCGCGGCTCGCGGGAGCCATGTCGCCTTCACCTATCGCAGCAACGAGGAGGCCGCGGCGCAGATGGCCGAGGCGGTGAGCAACGCCGGCCGTCAGGCTTGGACGATCGGGCTCGACCTTCGCAATCACGATGGTTGCCAGCAGGCGATCGACGCCATCGCCGAGGCGGCGGGCGGCATCCACACCCTCGTCTACGCCGCCGGTCCCCATGTCCCGCAGAAGCACCTCTCGAGGGTCAGCCCGGCGGAGATGCAGGAGCAGCTCGACGCCGACGCATCCGGCTTCTTCGCCGTCGCCGCGCCCGCCATCCCGCACCTGCGCGAGACCGAGGGCAACATCGTCGCCGTCACCACCGCCGCGACGCGCCGCTATCCGGTCCGCGACGGCCTGTCGTCGATCCCCAAGGCCGCGGTCGAGGCCGCGATCCGCGGCATCGCCGCCGAAGAGGGCCGGTTCGGGGTGCGGGCCAACACCGTCGGGCCCGGGATGCTGGTCGACGGCATGGCCGAACGTCTCATGGCCTCGGGAGATCTCGACGAGGCTGCCCTCGACGCGGCCCGCGCCAACATCGCGATGCGCCGGTTCGGGTCCGCCGACGACATCGCCGAGGCGGTGTGCTTCCTCGCGTCGGCTCGGGCGAAGTTCATCACCGGCCAACACCTCGACGTCGACGGCGGCTTCACCGTCTGAGCTCGACGGCGGCTCACGGTCTCACTTTCGACCAGCTGCGACGGTCCCACTAGGTTCTCCCTCGCCCACCGACGAGGAGACGCCCTTGTACCCCGGAGCCCACGCCGCGACCCGTCCTGACCATCCGGCCATCGTCTTGGCCGACACCGATCAGGTGATGACCTACGCCGAGCTCGACGAGCACGCCAATCGGTTGTCGAACCTGTTCCGTGACATCGGTCTGCAGCCGGGCGACCACATCGCGTTCTGCCTCGAGAACAACGCCAACTTCTTGGCCCTGTGCTGGGGCGCGCACTACGCCGGTCTCGTCTACACGGCGATGAGCAGCCGCCTCACCACCGACGAGATGGCGTACATCATCGAGAACTGTGGGGCGAAGGTCTTCATCACGTCGCCCTACAAGGCGGATCAGGCCGCCGAGCTGCTCGATCAGATGCCGGGGGTCGAGCTGCGGTTGTCGATGGGCGGCTCGATCGATGGCTACGACTCCTACGAGGACGCCGTCGCCAACGCGTCGCCGACCCCGCTCGAGAACCGCACGGCCGGCATGGACATGCTCTACAGCTCGGGCACGACCGGCCGGCCCAAGGGGGTGTTGCCGACGATTCCGGAGACGCCGCTCGAGGAGTCCGGCACCGGCGTGGCGGGGCTCCTGTCCCTGCTGTTCGGCGCGAACGAGGAGTCGCGGTACCTGTCGCCGGCGCCGCTGTACCACGCCGCCCCGTTGCGGTTCTGCATGGGCACCCACGTCACGGGCGGCACGGTGGTCGTCATGGAGCGCTTCGACCCGGCCGACTACCTGCGCCTGATCGAGGAGCACAAGATCACGATCAGCCAGGTCGTGCCCACGATGTTCGTCCGCATGTTGAAGCTCGACGACGAGCAGCGGGCCGCGCACGACGTGTCGTCGTTGCAGGTGTGTGTGCACGCCGCGGCGCCGTGCCCGGTCGAGGTGAAGCGCAAGATGATCGACTGGTGGGGTCCGGTCATCCACGAGTACTACGCGGGTACCGAGGGCAACGGCTTCGTGTACTGCAACAGCGAGCAGTGGCTCGCCCATCCGGGCACGGTCGGCTCGGCCGTGCTCGGCGTGATCCACATCGTCGGCGAGGACGGTGAGGAGGTCGCCGCCGGCGAGGAGGGCACGATCTACTTCGAGTCCGACACCCAGTTCGAGTACCACGGCGATCCCGAGAAGACCGCCGGGTCGCGCCTCGACAACGGCTGGTCGACCCTCGGTGACATCGGGAAGCTCGACGAAGACGGTTTCCTCTACCTGACCGACCGCAAGGCCAACATGATCATCTCCGGCGGCGTGAACATCTACCCGCAGGAGATCGAGAACCTCC
>CAZEML010000332.1:0-2623 GCA_964513285.1 uncultured Candidatus Nemicrothrix sp. | reverse complement strand
CGCCGAGGCGGGCAGGGCGCTGAGGGGGGCAACGGCCGCGGCGAGGGGGAAACGGGGGGCACGCATCGGGAAGGGAACGCCGTGGCGGCGGAGATGGTTCCCGTCAGCGTCGGTGAACCGACACACCGTCGACCCACACCTCGGCGATGTCGTGCGGCGACGCGAGGCGGACCAGCTTCTCGAACCGGCGGGCATCGTCGTCGAGATCGAGCTCGCGAATCGCGCCACCCGGCGTCGCGGTGTCGAACAGCACGGCGTCGAACCGTCGACCCGGTTCGAGCAGCCCGACCGGGAGTCCGAGCGCTTCGGCCCCACCGAGGGTCGCCAGCCAGAAGGCGGTGACGGTGTCGATCGCCGATCCGGGGACGCCTCGCTCGTCGGCCGTTCGCCGGGCATCGACGCCGTCCTGGCGAACGCGAGAGAAGGTGACGGCGTCGTGGATCTGTTGGAAGACCCCGGGGCGCACGCCGGCGCCGATGTCGGTCGCCAGCCCGATCCGGGCACCCGCCGCGAGCACGTCGGTGGTGGGGAGCACGGCGTTGGCGAAGTACGCGTTGCTGATCGGGCAGTGGACGATCACCGCACCACGGGACGCGATGCGCTCGATGTCGGCCGGGGTGACGTGGTTGCTGTGGGCGAGCAGGGTGTGCTCGCGGAGCAGACCGAACCGGTCGAGGGCGGTCGTGTCGCTCACGCCGAACCGCTCGAAGGCGTAACGGTGGGCCCAGTCGCTCTCGGAGCAGTGGGTCTGGACGAAGGTTCCGGTCTCCTCGGCCAGCGCCCCGAGACCGGCCAGGAGTTCGTCGGTGCACGCCGGGGCGAAGCGGGGGGTGAGGATCGGCCGCACCAGTCCGCGGCCGGCGTCGGCGGCGGTCACGTCGGCGATCGAGCGCCGACTCGCGGCGAGTCCGGTGTCGGCGTCGACGTCTCGGTAGAACGCCGGTGTTCCCTCGGGGTGATCCATCGCAACCCGCCCCACGAAGGCCCGCTGGCCGAGCGAGCGGCACGTCTCCGCCAACACGGTCGTGGCCTCTTCGTGGACCGACGAGAGGTAGACCGCGGTGGTGGTGCCGTGGGCGAGCAGGGTCGAGACCAGGTCCGGGTAGACCGCCTCAGCCACCCTCCGGTCGGCGAAGCGTGACTCCAGCGGGAACGTGTAGGTGAACAGCCACTCGTCGAGCGGGAGATCCATCGCCGTGCCGTTCTGTTGCCACTGCGGCGCATGCAGGTGCAGGTCGACGAAGCCGGGAACGAGCGCCTCGGTCGGCGCCGCGACCCGGTGATCCTGGTATCGCTCGGCCAGCGCTGCGGCCGCATCGGTACCGGCCCGCTCGACCGCGTCGATGACGCCGTCGACGACCGCCACGACCACCCGACCCGCATCGAGCTGGTGGGGGCCGGGCGTCTGGTAGCGGAGCGCTTCGAGCGTGAATGCGGTCACTCGGCGGCGGCCGCCTCACGGTCGCTCGCGAGGTGACCTCGGCGATGGCCACCGGTCCAGTCTTCTTGCTCGGGCTCGTCGGTCAGCCCACCGATCACCCGCAGCTGGGGAACCTCGCGCATGCTGCGCTTCATCTCCGCGAAGCCGGGGAACTCCGCCAGGGTGGTGACGGCCTCCCACAGCGGCACGGCTTGCTCGGGCTCGGGCACCCGGGAGATCACCGGCCCGAAGAACGACAGCGATCGGCCGTCGGGCCGGTTGAAGGTGATGATCGGTGTCCCGACGTCGCGGCCAGTGCGACTCAGCGCCAGCTCGGTCTCCTCGTCGAGCAGTTCGTCCCACGACGTCTCGTCGAGTGCGCCGGCGTAGTCCGGGTCGAGCCCGGCGGTCTCCAGCACCTCACGGGCGTGGGCGTCGGTGCTCAGCCGGGTGCGGGCGCCCGACGCGGCGGCTTCCTCCGGGGTGAGGTCCCACCAGCTCTCGCCGAACGCGTCGACGAGTGCGGCCATCGGGTCGCGGCCGAGTTCGGACCGGATCGCCGCCGCCACCCGCAAGAACCGCAGGCCGGCGGTGTGGCCCTGCTCGTACTCCGGCGGGAACTCGGTCGCGTAGTCCTTCTCCTTGTTGAGCAGGCGCAGCGAGATGAACCGCCAATCGACGGTCATCCCGGTCTGCTCCGCGACCTCCTTCACCCAACGCGAGGTGATCCAGGCGAAGGGACACACCGGGTCCCAGAAGAACTCGATGTCGTAGCCGCGAGCGGTGTCGTAGCGAGGGTCGGTCGGAGTGGAGGGTGCGGTGTCGGCCATGCCGACATCAACCGATGGCGGCGTCCGCGCATTCCGCCGCGAGGGCGACGATCTCGGGGTCGTGACCTGCGGTGCAGAGGTTGAGGGTCACGCCGTCGATGCCGGCGTCGATCATTTCCTTGATCTGCTCGCCGAACGTGTCGGGGTCGCCGACCGTGCCCATCGCGCGGTACATGTCGCCGACCTCGGCAGGCCAGCCGTGGAGCGCCACGAACTCGTCGATCGACTGGTTGGCCTCTTCCATCGTGCGGCCGACGACGCCCATCACCAGCTTGGTGACCTTGATCTCGGAGCGATCGCGGCCGAGGCGCTCGCAGTGACCGGCCAAGGCCTCGAGCTTGCGGGGGATCTCCTCGGCCGGGCCGGTCAGGTT
>CAZEML010000331.1:0-2649 GCA_964513285.1 uncultured Candidatus Nemicrothrix sp. | reverse complement strand
GCGACCCGGAACGTCGCGGCGGTGTCGCCTTCGCCGACCTTCACACCGACGTCGGGGCCCTGCAGGGTGGCGAACGCGAACTCGTCGGTGTTGTCGTCGCCCATGTAGAGCACGGCGGTGGCGCCCACGTTGGCCCGCACGGTGTTGAGGGCGAGGCCCTTGTCGGTCGGGATGAGCAGGAGCTCGCAGACCTTCTTGCCGTGGCGGACGGTGAGTTCGCCGATGTCGGTGGAGATGGCGTCGAGCACGGCGAGGACCTGTTCGACCTCGGCCTCGTCGGTGATGGCCCGGTAGTGCACGGCGACCGACGCCGGCTTCTTCTCGAGCGACAGCCCCGGATGGGCGGCGACGACGCCGGCGAGGGCGTCGAGCAGCTGGGTGAGGCGTTCGCGCAGGGTCGGGTCGAGATCGAGGGCGAAGCCGATGTCGAACTCGGTGCCGTGGGAGCCGACCAGGTGGATCTCGGCGGGGAGGCGGCTGAGCGCGGCGAGATCGCGCAGGGAGCGGCCGGAGATGACGGCGACCTCGGTCTGGGGGAGGTTGGCGAGTCCGCGGAGGGCGACGGAGGTGTCGCGGAGGGGGAGCGCCTTCATCGGGTCGTCGACGATCGGCGCGATCGTGCCGTCGTAGTCGCAGGCCACGAGGAGCTGCGGCGCGGTCGCGAGCCGGTCGAGGCAGGCGACCAGTTCGGAGTCTTCGAGCACGTGGGCCATGGAGGAGGACGCTATCGCTCCTGCTCGGGCCGTCCGTGCTCTGTCGGAGGGGTTCTGATCCGGGCCCGGCGCGCGGGGCGATACGTGGTCGGGGAGCGGTACCGTCGGGTGGGTGAGCGACTCCCGGGTCAGTGTTTGTTATCGGCATGACGACCGCCGTTCGGGCGTCGTGTGTCAACGCTGTGACCGCCCGATCTGCTCGGAGTGCATGACCCAGGCATCGGTCGGCTTCCATTGCCCGGAGTGTCTACGCACCGGCGCTCAGCAGGTGCAGCGTGGTCCCGTCGTCTTCGATCCGGTGGTCACCAAGGCGCTGATCGCCCTCAACGTCGTCGTGTCGGTCGCGGCCCTGATGGCGTCCGGTTCGTTGTTCGGGCTGTCGAACGCGGTGTTGACCGACTGGTCGTTGTTCGCTCCGTTCGTCGACGTGCAGGGCGAGACGTACCGGATGGTGACGTCGGGCGTGTTGCACGACGGCCTCATGCATCTCGCCTTCAACATGTGGGCGTTGTGGGTGCTGGGCTCTGCGATCGAGCGGGTGTTCGGCCGAGCGCGCTATCTGGCGCTCTACGTCACATCGCTGCTCGGTGGGGCGTTCGGCGTGCTGTTGCTCGAACCCGATGTCGGAGCGGTCGGCGCCTCGGGCGCGGTGTTCGGACTGTTCGGTGCGATCGCCGTCGTCCAGCGTGCGCAAGGCATCAACATCTGGGAGTCGGGTGTCGGCGTGGTGCTCGGCCTCAACCTGCTGATCACCTTCGCCATCCCGCAGATCTCGATCGGCGGCCACCTCGGTGGTCTGGCGGTGGGCACTGTCCTCACGCTCGCGTTCGTGCCGCTGGCCCGGGCCAAGGTCTCGGAGTGGGCCGCCGTCGGTCTGGCGGTCGCCCTGTCGCTCGCGCTCTACGGCGGGTCGGTGTGGGCCGCCGCGCAGTGGCCCGACCCGCTGTTCTGACCGCCCGTCAGCCCGTCAGGGGCGCCGGTAGACGCTCACGTGCACGTCTGGCGGTTCGAGGGACGGATCGGTCGGCGAGGAATCGCCCCGGAGGGGGAAGGGCGTGCCGACCCAATCCGTCCATCTGTCTTGAAGAACGAAGCCAGCGGCCGCTGCGGATGCATCGAGTTGCTCGGGTGTCCGGTAGTGCAGCAGCCAGGGCCGGAGCCGGTTGCCCGCAGCGGTGATCTCGACATGGTGACCGCGGATGATCTGGCCCTCGGCATCGTGCTTGGAGACGGTGATGACGGCACCCTCCGCCGAGACGTCGCGGACCGAGACCCCGCCGTCGGCGAGGCCGCCCTCGGGTGGCACGAAGCCCTCGATCACCACCGAACCACCCGGCTCGACGAGTTCGAACAACGACCGCAGGCAGGCGGTCTGGGCGGCGTCGGAGGTCAGGTTGAAGAAGGTGTTGAACGCCGCGAACGCGACCCGATACGGCCCGGCGGCTGCGACGCTCGGCGTCGCGTCGAGGTCGCCCATGTCGGCGAGCACCGCTCGGACGGTGTCGGCGTCGGGCTTCTCGGCCAACAGGTCGAGCATCGCGCTCGAGGCGTCGACGCCGACCACGTCGACACCGTTGGCGGCCAAGGGCAGCGCCAGGCGCCCCGTGCCGACGCCGAGTTCGAGCACGGCCCCGTCGCCCGCCAGTTCGGTGATCGCCGCGACGGTCGCATCGACGTCGCTCACGTCGGCGTACCAGTCGTCGTAGACGTCGGCGAAGGCGTCGCCGTAGGTCGACGGGCCGTAGTCGGCGGGAATGCGTGGCTCGTCGATCACGGGCCCAGTGTGCCCGCTCGTAGGCTGATCCCATGAGCGAGAGCGTCGAGTCCCGAGAGGTGTACCTCGATCATGCGGCGAGTACGCCGTTGCGTCCCGAGGCACGGGAGGCGTGGCTCGACGCGTCCGGGCGGCATCACGCCAACCCGACCGGGTCTCATC
>CAZEML010000330.1:0-2663 GCA_964513285.1 uncultured Candidatus Nemicrothrix sp. | reverse complement strand
AGGGCCTCGGCGAGGTGAGGGGGATGATCCTCGACTTCCGCGGCAACACCGGCGGCGCCATCGATCACGATGCATTCCTCGGGCGCTTCATCCCCGAGGGACGCTCGATCAGGTTCTCGGGCAACACCCGCGAGAGCGCGGGTCCGCGCCACTTCGGCGGCCCCGTCGTCGTCATCGTCAACGCGGCATGCGTGTCCGCGGGCGAGACCGGCAGCGGGATGTTCAAGGAGGAGGGGCGCGGCTACATGATCGGCGAGAGCCCCACCGCCGGCATGTCGGCGCAGAAGACGACCATCGAGCTGCCGTCGCGACTCTTCGGGCTCTACGTCTCCACCCACTCGAACAAGAGCTGGTTCAACGGCGGCAAGGGCATTGAGGGGATCGGGGTGCCGCCCCACGAGCTCGTGGACCTCGCCCCGAAAGACGTCGCCGCGGGCCGGGACACTCTCATCGAGCGCGCGGAAGCGGTCTTCGCCAGGTGGCCCAAGAACACGGTGCCGTACAAGCCGAAGCAATTCGGCTGGACGGCACCGCGAAAGTGACGTCTTCGCGACGGAAGATGCGGATCAGAGCTCGCCGAAGGCCTTGTCGAAGTCGGCGGCGGCCGCGTCGGTGAACTCGTAGTTCGAGCGGATGTAGCCGAGGGTCGCCTTCTCGGTGTCGGTGACGCCCGGGCCGTCGTGCGCCGACTTGAACAGCTCGGCGACCTCGTCCTTCGAGAGCTTGCCCTCACCACGACCGGTGGTGTGGTGATTGGCGAGGTCGATCAGTTCCTTCTCGTACTTGTTGCCATCGATGGTGACGTAGGCCATGGGGGACTCCTCTTTTCTGGTTCTCAGGGATACGGCCGGGCTCGGTCCGGGCACGGGATCGCGAGCCGCACACGACATCTACGCCGACCGGCGCGTTCCTGCCAGATCGAATCCGTGCCGGGAGGGGGCTTTTTTGAAGTCTTCACGTGACGCGATGCGGCGTGATCACTCGGCGATCTCGGCGATGGCCGACGCGCTGGAAGGGCTCCACATCTCCGACGTCGTCACCAACGGCGGGTTTCACCGCTGGCTGATCGACCGGCCCGAGTTCCGGGAGGGGCGGATCACGACCCGCTTCCTGGATGAGACCGAACTCCCGACCGACTACGGCACCGAGGAGGCGGCCGCCCGAGCAGCCCGCGTCAGCATCTCGACGATGGGCAGCACCAACCCGTGGCTCGATCGCGACACACGCTTCACGTCGCACCGACCGTCGCGAACGGTCGCGATGCGCGACGCGCAGGGCGTGGTCCACGAGGTCGAACCCCGCCGAGGCGGGGCGTTCTTCGACAAGGACCGCCTGATCGTCAACCAACACGGCCAGTCCCACACCTTCACCCGGGTGAGCCGCTCCGAACACTGGGCGCCCGCCACCGAAGGAAGCCACGGCGCGGCCAACGCGGTCGTCGCTCCGTTCCCTGCCGTCGTCGCCGAGGTCGCGGTCGAGGCGGGCCAGGCCGTCGATGGTGCCGATCCGATCGTCGTCATCGAGGCGATGAAGATGCTCCACACCCTCACCGCCGGCGGCCCCGGCGTCGTCGCCGACGTGCGCGTCGCGCCCGGCGACCAGGTCGAAACCAACCAGATCTTGATCACGTTCGAAGCGTCCGAGGAGGACCACGAAGATGCGTAACGCCTACATGACCGACGAGCTCGAGGCGATCTACGAGCAGACGGTCGACTTCGTCGCCAAGGAGGTCACACCCCACGGTGAGGCCTGGGAAGAGGCCGGCAAGGTCCCCCGCGAGGTGCTGCACCAGATGGGCGGGCTCGGGATGTTCGGGCTGCGGGTCCCCGAGGAGCACGGCGGACTCGGGATGGGGATGCTCGCCTCGGCGACGTTCTCCGAAGCGCTCGGCGCCTCGACGTTCGCTGGCTTCGACGTCACCGTGTTGGTGCACACCGACATGGCCGGCCCCCACCTGATCAACTCCGGCAACGACGAGCAGCTCGCCGAGTGGGTGCCGAAGATGCTGGCCGGCGAGGCGATCCTCTCGATCGGCGTGTCAGAGCCCGACGCCGGGTCCGACGTCGCCGGCATCCGCACCACTGCGGTGAAGGACGGCGACGGCTGGCGCATCAACGGTCGCAAGATGTTCATCACCAACGCGGTCTACGGCGACCTCACGATCGTCGCCGCTCGCACCGACCTCGAGAACAAGTACGGCATCACCATGTTCCTCGTGCCGGCCGGCACCGAGGGCTTCTCGGTCGCCAACAAGCTCGACAAACACGGGTGGCGCTGCTCGGACACCGCCGAGCTGGTGCTCGACGACGTGTGGGTCTCCGACGAGCAGGTGCTGGGCACCGTCCACCGGGGCTTCTACGAGACGATGAAGAACTTCCAGAACGAGCGCATGGTGCTCGTCGGCATGGGCGTCGGCGCCGCGCAGGCGGCGATCGACATGACCAACGCCTACACCCAGGAACGCAAGGCGTTCGGCGGCCATCTCTTCGACCTCGGCGCGATCCGTCAGCGCATGGCGATGAACCAGGCCAAGGTCGACGCCGTGCGCGCCTCGATGTACCACGCGGCCTGGATGCACGACGCCGGTCAGGACAACGTCAAAGCCATGTCGGGCGTCAAGGCGTGGGGCTGCGAAGTCGTCAACCAGGTCATGTACGACTGTG
>CAZEML010000329.1:0-2677 GCA_964513285.1 uncultured Candidatus Nemicrothrix sp. | reverse complement strand
TCAGGCCGTGGACGAGCATGTTGCGCGTGCCGGTCGCGTACCGGACGCTGAACGGGTCGGCGGTCAGGAGGGCGTCGACCCCCATCGCGTCCATGACGTGGTGCAGCCGCCGCCTCCGTTGGGCGACGAGCTCGTCGGAGTCGACGCTCACGGGATCAGGCCGTCGGCCCCCGCCAGCGCACCGCCGGCGACGAGGTGGGCTTCGGTCACGCGCCCGTACACCTTGCGAGTGCGTTCGATCGGGCCGATCACGCCCGGACGGTCGGCATACGACAACACCAGGGTCAGCCGGTCGGTCGCCCCCGACACCTGGGTGACCCGGTGGAGCGAGTACCGGCCGAGGAACAGCTGCAGGCTGCCGGGGCGAGACGACACGCGGCGGACATCGGCTCGGTCGCCGTGGAGCACGCGACAGAGACCATCGAGGTTCTCGTCGCCGGGGCGACGGAGGTTCGGCACGTACTCGAAGTCGCCACCGGCGTCGGGGGCCTGAATCGACAAGGTGACGACGAACGCGTTGGTGTCGTAGTGCCAGCCGTAGCAGCCGCCGGGCGGGAGCACGGTGGCGACGAGGCCGGCGAGGGGGTCGGCGTACTCGAAAACCCGGTCGCGACCCAGGCATGCGGCGATGAACGTCTTGAAGCCGGGGGCGACGTAGAGCCGTTGGGCGACCGAGTGTGGGGGCAGCATGTCGCGGGTGACGTGCCCGGCGGTCCAGGCCGAGGTCGGCAGCCCGTCGCCGTTGCGGGGCTCGCGGGCGTACGGGTCGCGGTGATCGGTCGTGACCTCGACCCACGGACGAAGCGATCGGAGTTCGGCCGCGAGCGCGTCGACGCCATCGGGGCGGAGGAACTCGGTGAGGCTGACCGCGCCGTCGTTGGCGAGCTGGGCGCGGACCTCATCGACCATCGCCCGCCAGGGCGCCGAATCCGGGCGATGGATCGGGTGACGATCGAGATCGACGACGTCGTCGAGACGTCCGATCTCTGGGTCGGCGAGTGGCTGGCGGTGCACGGGGCCTCCTTTGGCTCAGTCGATGCCTGTCCGCGATGTGGCGTCACTGAACCGGTTCCCGGATCATGTGTCCAATGAATGATTGGAGACTGTTCACATGAGTAGTGTTCATGTCCATGCAGCCGCCGCTTCGTCTCGACCTCCGCCACTACGAGACGGTCGTCGCGATCGTCGACAGCGACACGATGACGGCCGCGGCCGAGCGACTCGCCCTGACCCAGTCGGCGTTGAGCCATCGACTCGCCGACGCGGAGCGACGCCTCGGCGTCGCGCTGTTCTCTCGCGGTCCGGATCGGCGCCTCACGCCGACCGGTCATGGCCTCGCGACCTACCAGGCGGCGACGAGGGCGCTCGACGATCTGCGGCGACTCGAGGACTCCCTCGTGGCGACCCCGTCGGTGATCGAGGCGACGATCCGCATCGGCGTGGGCGGCTACGAGGCCTACCACTGGTTCCCCGGGTTCCTCGATCGGGTCCGCCGTGAACGACCCGAGATCGATCTCGACCTGGTCGTGGTCGGCGACTCGATCGCGTCGGTGCTCGGCGCACGCACCGTCGACGTGGTGCTGGCTCCCGGGACACCGGAAGGCGACCTCTCACTCCTGCCGCTCTTCGACGACGAACTCGTCGTGGTGTGCGCTCCGACGCACCCGCTGGCGGCGGCGGGGGTCGTCGACGCCACCGATCTCGCCGAGGAGACGGTGCTGACCTACAACGCGCTCCCGAGTCCCGGCTTCGAGTACGAGCGCTTCGTTCGACCCGCCGGCGTGAACCCGCGCATCGTGCGGGTCGTTCGGCAGACCTCGGCGATCGTCGAGCTCGTGTCGGCGGGCGTGGGCGTTTCGATCCTCAGCCGGTGGGCGACGCAACCGGCCGTCGACGGCGATCGGTTGGCGACCGCTCGCTGCGGCCGCGATGGCCTGCCGATCGGTTGGCACGCGGCCGTGCGTCGCAACGATCCGCTCTCGTGGGAGATCGCTGAGCGGCTTCGCAACCACCTCGACGATCCCGACCGCTAGAACACCACCCATGCGAGCCGCGCTCATCGATCGCTTCGACGGCCCCATCCCCGTCACCGACGTCCCCGACCCGGCCTGTCCCGTCGACGGGGTCGTCGTCGCGGTGCACGCCTGCGGTGTGTGTCGCTCGGATCATCACGCCTGGAAGGGGGTCGACCCCGACGTCGAACTTCCCCACGTGATGGGTCACGAGCTCGCCGGTGAGGTCGTTGAAGTCGGGGCCGAGTGTCGAGGGTTCGCGGTCGGCGATCGCGTCACCGCGCCCTTCATCCTCGGGTGCGGCAGCTGCGCCGACTGTGCCGCCGGCCAGCCGACGGTGTGTGCGCGTCAGCAGGTGATCGGCTTCACGATGTGGGGTGCGTTCGCGGAGTACCTCGCCGTTCCGCATGCCGATGCCAACCTCGTCGCCCTGCCGGACGCGCTCCCGGCGGTCGATGCTGCCGCCCTCGGGTGCCGGGTCACCACCGCGTGGCGGGCACTCGTCGACCGTGCGGCGATCCAGCCGGGGGAGTGGATGGTGGTGCACGGTGCCGGCGGGGTCGGGTTGTCGGCGGTGATGCTCGCGAACGCGCTCGGGGCTCGGGCGATCGCGGTCGACATCAGCACGGCGGCGCTCGACGCGGCGCAGGCCGCCGGCGCCGAGA
>CAZEML010000328.1:0-2684 GCA_964513285.1 uncultured Candidatus Nemicrothrix sp. | reverse complement strand
CATCTCACGTTGGCCCACACCGACTCGGCTCTCCGCACCATGAACTGGCGGGCCGAGGTCAACAAGCTGCAGGGCATCAACTCGTCGGTCATCACCCCCGCCGAGATCAAGAAGCTGGCGCCGTCACTCGACGTCAGCACCGACACCCGGTATCCGATCCTCGGGGCGCTCTACCACCCGCCCGGGGGAACCATCCGACACGACGCGGTTGTGTGGGGATACGCCCGCGGGGCCGACGCGTACGGCGTCGACCTGTACCAGAAGACCGAGGTGCTCGACATCCTCTGCGACGGGGGCGACGGCCCCGACGGCAAGGGACCGGGCGGCAAGGTCACCGGCGTGCGCACGAGTCGGGGCGACATCCATGCTCCGATCGTCGTCAACTGCACCGCCGGCTGGGCGAGCACGATCGCCTCGATGGCGGGCGTGCTGCTTCCCATCACCACCCATCCGTTGCAGGCGGCCGTCACCGAACCGGTGAAGACCTTCCTGCCGACCGTGGTCGTGTCTGGCTCCCTGCACGTGTACGTCAGCCAGACCGACCGCGGTGAACTCGTCTTCGGCGCCTCCGTCGATCCCGTGGCCACCTACAACATGGGCGGCACCCTCGAATTCACCGAGGAGCTCGCCGGACACGTCCTCGAACTCATGCCGGGCATCTCCAAGATGCGGCTGCTGCGTCAGTGGGCGGGACTGTGCGACATGACGCCGGACTACTCCCCCGTGATGGGCCCGACCCCGGTCGACGGGTTCTACGTCGACGTCGGATGGGGCACCTACGGCTTCAAGGCCGGACCCGTGTCAGGAGAACAGATGGCGGCCTGTGTCGCGAACGGCGCCACGCCGGATCTCATCAAGCCCTTCGAACTCAGCCGTTTCACCGAGGGAACCCTCGTCGGTGAGAAGGGCGCTGCGGCCGTCGGCCACTAGGCCGAGCGACGAAAGAGAGTCACTGATGTTGCTCGTTCCGTGCCCCAACTGCGGCCCCGTCAACGCCGCGGACATCACCTACAACGGTGAGTCGCACAGCCGACCCGACCCGAAGACGTGCACGCCCGAGGAGTGGCGCACCTACCTGTACCTGCGGGAGAACCCGTCGGGCTGGTTGGTCGAGAACTGGTACTGCAGTTCGGGGTGCCGCAAGCACTTCAAGCTCGAACGCCACACCCTCACCGGCGAACTCCGGGAGCCGCTCCTGCCCGGCTCCAAGCCCGGCGCCACGAAGGGAGACATGAAGTGAATCACCGACTTCCCTCGTCGACCGGCGAAGTGCTCGATCGCACGACGACGATCTCGTTCACCTGGAACGGCAAGAAGCTGAAGGGCTTCGAAGGCGACACGATCGCCTCGGCACTGATGGCCAACGGCGAACACGTCATGGGCCGCTCGATGAAGTACCACCGGCCGCGTGGTGTCCTCACGGCCGACTTCTGGGATCCGAACACGACCGTGCAGGTCGGCGACGAACCCAACGTACGTGCCTCGCACCGCAAGCTCGAAGCCGGCATGCAGGTGTCGGCCCAGAACGTGTGGCCGTCGCTGAAGTACGACGTGAAGGCCGCCAATGGTCTCGTCGGCCGCTTCCTGACCGCCGGCTTCTACTACAAGACCTTCATGAAGCCGGCCGCCCTCTGGCCGAAGTACGAGCACGTGTTGGCGAAGTTCGCACCGGGCGGCACCGTCGATCTCGACACGCCGCACGGCCGCTACGACAAGCGCTACGCCCACCCCGACGTCGTCGTCGCCGGTGGCGGCCCCGCCGGGCTCGCCGCGGCGATCGCCGCCGCGGAAGCGGGTTCGTCGGTGATGCTCGTCGAGCACGAACATCAGCTCGGCGGTCACCTCTGCTGGGGTTCCGACGACGACCGCGCCGCGGTCGCCGAGCTGACCGCTGCGGCCGAAGCCGCGGGCGTGGAGATCCTCACCAACTCGACGGTCACCGGCCGCTACGAGGACAACTGGATCGCCATCTCCCAGCGCAACCACCCCGGCGTCGTCGAGCGCCTGATCAAGGCCCGGGCCAAGACCCTCGTCGTCGCGGCCGGCACGATCGAGCGTCCGTACGTCTTCGAGGGCAACGATCTCCCCGGCGTGATGACCTCGGGAGCGGTCCAGCGACTCATTCGGATGTACGGCGTGAAGCCCGGCACCCAGGCGGTCGTGTTCACCGCCAACGAGTCCGGCGATTCGGCCGTGCAGGCGTTGAAGGACGCCGGTGTCGCGATCGCCCGCGTCGTCGACGGCCGCGAGAGCGAGCGCATCGTCTCCGCCTCGGGTTCCAAGACCCGGGTCAAGGAGGTCACCCTCCACGACGGCGCCGTCGTGCCCTGCGATCTGCTCGTCACCGCGGTCGGCTGGACCACCCCGACGTCGCTGCTCAACATGGCGGGCGACCGCCCGGTCTACGACCCGGCCGCCGCACGCTTCTTCCCCGACGGCCCGCCCGACAACGTGCTCGCCACCGGCGGCATGATCGGCGACGGCACCCGCGACGAACTGATCGCTCACGGCCGGGCCACCGGCGAACTCGCCGCCGGCCGAGCCGCCGTCGTCCGCCATCGCATCCAGGCCACCACGGCCCGGGCCGCGGCGGTCGAGGGCCCCGAGCCCGACTACCCCGCCGATGAGCGCACACCGCTCGAGCGCTACCGCCATCCCGAGCTCTACCGGTCCTCCTCCCACGG
>CAZEML010000327.1:0-2688 GCA_964513285.1 uncultured Candidatus Nemicrothrix sp. | reverse complement strand
CGTTTGCTCATCTTTGGCTCGCGAAACCCTCAGGTGCGGCGCCGATGCTCGACTCGTGCGACGAACCCCCCTGCTGATCGCTCTCCTGCTCGCGCTGGTCGCGGCCGCCTGCGGCCAAGCGTCAGCCGACGACGCCCAGGCCGCCCGGATCGTGATCCTCGAACCGCCGACCTCGCTGACCCCGGCAACGCCGGTGGTCGCCCCCGCCCCCACGACGACGAGCGTGGCGCCGCCGACCACCGCGGTGCCGACGTCCACCGGAGCGCCGCCGACCACGACCACCACGATCGCCCCCTCCGCAGACCGGCCGGTGTCGACCGGCAGTGCGGTCAGCGCCGCCGCAGGCAACATCGCCAGCGACGGCACACCGACGTTCGAAGGTGACTTCGCCGATCCGTTCCTCCTCACCGTCGATGGCGACATCTACGCGTACGCGACGAACACGATGTTCATGAACGTGCCGACCCTCGTCGCTCGCGCCGACGGAACCGGTGGCCTGGCCGGGGACGCCCTGCCCGAACTCCCCGAGTGGTCGGAGCCGGGTCATGTCTGGGCGCCATCGGTCACCACCGTCGACGATGGCTACGTCCTCCACTACACGACCCGCCACAGCGCTTCGGGTCGCCAGTGCATCTCGGTCGCGGTCGGGAAGGACCCCGCCGGCCCGTTCATCGACGAGTCCGACGAGCCGCTCGTGTGCACGCTCGACCTCGGCGGTTCGATCGACCCGAGCACGATCGAGGTCGATGGCGAGTTGTGGCTGCTGTGGAAGTCGGACGGCAACTGCTGTGGGATCCCGACGATCATCTTCGCCCAGCCGCTGAGCGACGACGGGACCGAACTGGCGGGTGATGCCGTCGAGTTGATCCGCAACGGCCTCTCGTGGGAACGCGACGTGGTCGAGGGTCCGTCGATGATCGAGATCGACGGCGAGTTCCATCTCTTCTACTCCGCCAACCGCTGGGACACCGAGGCCTATGCCGTCGGGCACGCCGTCTGTGAGACGGTCACCGGGCCGTGCGAGAAGGATCCTGAGCCGTGGCTCGCCGACACCGAAGCGACCTCTGGCCCGGGCGGACTCGAGGTCATGGCGGTCGACGATCGGGCGATCGACATCGTCGTGTACCACGGCTGGACCGGCGACGACGTCGGCTACGAGACCGGCCAGCGATCGCTGTACGCCCGGCCCATCCGGTGGGTCGACGGCGAACCGGTCCTGATCGAGCGGGGGAGCGGCGCATAAGCCACCGGCCCGTGGATACGGTCGAGGCATGACCGCCCCCGCAGTGAACGAGAACATGGAATACCGGCGCCTCGGCGCCTCCGGCCTCAAGGTCAGCGTGCTGTCCTTCGGCAGCTGGGTGACGTTCGGCAACCAGCTCGACACCGGCCTGGCCCGCGATTGCATCGCCGCCGCCGGCGAGGCCGGCTGCAACTTCTTCGACAACGCCGAGGTGTACGCCGGCGGCGCGTCCGAAGAGATCATGGGCAAGGTCTTCCAGGAGCTGGGCTGGCCCCGCTGGTCCTACGTCCTCACCACCAAGGCGTTCTGGGGCATCCACAAGGGCGTGCCCAACATGAACAACACGCTCAACCGCAAGTACCTCCTGCAGTCGATCGACGGTTCGCTCGAACGACTGCAGGCCGACTTCGTCGACGTCTTCTACTGCCACCGCGCCGACCCCGAGACGCCGATGGAAGAGGTCGTCTTCACGATGAGCGAGATCGTCTCGTCCGGGAAGGCCAACTACTGGGGCACCTCGGAGTGGACCGCCGAGCAGGTTCGAGAGGCGATGGGGATCGCCGAGAAGCACGGCCTGCACAAGCCCGTCACCGAGCAGAGCCAGTACAACCTGCTCGAGCGTCGCATCGACACCGAGTTCGCTCGCCTCACCGAGGAGACCGGCTACGGCAACACGATCTGGAGCCCGCTGGCCTCGGGTCTGCTCACCGGCAAGTACCGCGACGGCATCCCCGAGGATTCCCGTGCCGCGCTCCAGGGCTACGACTGGCTCGGCGAACGCATGTCCGACGCCGATCTGATCGCCAAGGTCGAGGGCCTTCGCCCGATCGCCGAGCGGCTCGACTGCTCGATGGCCCAGCTCGCCCTCGCCTGGTGCACCCTCAGCCCCAACGTCTCGACGGTCATCACCGGCGCCTCTCGCGTCGAACAGGTCGTCGCCAACTTCGAGACCCTCGACGTGATCCCCAAGATCACGCCCGAGATCAAGGCGGAGATCGAAGCCGCGGTCGCCTGACCGGCGACCGTTTCCGGTTGGGTGCTTCCCGGCCGATCGCTACACTCGACGAGCCGACCACTCCGGTGGTTCGAACACGCCCCGTTCGTCTAGCGGCCTAGGACGCCACCCTCTCAAGGTGGTAGCACGGGTTCAAATCCCGTACGGGGTACGCGCTGCGCCGCTCTTCGGAGCGGCGTTTCGTGTTTTTCAGGGGCGCTCCGGACGGCGAGGAGTGTCAACGTCGCCAGATCAGCGGGAGTCGCTCGTCGTCGGGAGTGCTGCCTGGCTCCATCACGACACCGGCGTCCATCAGGGTCGGGTCGCTCCCGGGGTGCGGCGCCCAGGTCGCGTCGTCGCCCAACCAGCGGGTCGAGAACGCGACCCGGCGGGACTCACACGCGTTGCCTCGGGCGCCGTGCACGCTCCAGGCGCTGAACACGATGGCGTC
>CAZEML010000326.1:0-2693 GCA_964513285.1 uncultured Candidatus Nemicrothrix sp. | reverse complement strand
CAGCGTCCTTGTCATTGAAACCCCACACGACATAGTCATCGACCTCTACGGCCATAACCGTCAACTCATCCGCCACGGAGAAGTCGTGCTGCGCGTAGCGCACGGCCTTACCGATCGAAAGCTGCCCACTGGAGTTGCCCAACCTCTCTGTGGTTCGAATCTCCGTCCCGAAAGCCATGGTGATAGTGGGCCAACAGAAATCAGCCGGGCCCGAGAAGAGCTGTATGAAACCGAGCTCGCCGTCTGCCCACGCACCTGACGTCGTTCCATTCGCTCCAAAGCTGTAATCGGATCGATCCTGGACGCGAAATCTCCCGCCATCCAGGCCCCAAAGGTCCTGCACTTTCTCCATATCGCCTCTCCTTGGTGGCTCCTCTATCAGCCACAACGCCCGCATCTGTAGCCAACCGTCGATCAATGCTGCTGTCAAGTCGCCCCAAACTGGGCCACGCTGCGTAGTGGCGGCGGCATAAAATGAGCCGCGTCCTACTGCCGGGCATTGTCTCGACGAGTGGGTGACATGCCCGATGCGGTCCCGTTCCGCCGAGCATCAGCGGCCCGAGACCGGTGAAGCGGGCTCGACGCGTTTGAGTAGGGACGGCGCGTTCGGATGTGTGGTGGGGTCGGCCGGTCGGGCCAGCGCGCCGGCGTGTAGCAGTACTCGGAGCTGGGAGTTCTCGAGGCAGCGGACCCCGTGGCCGGCTCTCTTGACCTTCTTGACGCACAGGTTGAGGCCTTCGGTCCGGCCGTTGCTGGCGCCGGTGGAGTGTCGGGCGAGGATCTCGGTTCGCCACCGCTTGAGGGTCTTGCCTAGCGAAACGACTTCCGGGATGTCGTCGGCGAGACACCCTCGGGTGGCCTTGGCGAGCAGGGTCTGGGCTTCGCGGTAGTTCTGGGCGATGTGCACGTCGCGCACAGGCGCTCTCGCGAGTCAAGCGCCGAGGACCTCGTCGTGGGGGTCACCGACGCGCTCATCGCGATGACCCTGAGCTCGGGTATCGACTCTTGGCCGATGAAGTCCCCGCTACTGGCCACGCCAAGGTTGGCGATCGAACGGTGTGCGCATCTGTGCAGAGAGTGGCTGGTGGTGCAGCTTCGGCAAGAAGAAGAACCGCAAAGCGTCTGCGCCGGCCATCGCCGCCCACGACGATTTGGTGCGACGCCAGTTCAACGCGGACGCGCCGAATCAGATCTGGCTCGCCGATCTCAGCGAGCATCGAACGAGCGGAGGCAAGGCCTACCTCCGCACCATCAAGGACATGTTCTCGAACCGGATCGTGGGCTGGATCGAACGCAGCTACCGCCGACACCGACGCCAGAAGGCGCTGCGCCGTTTGACCCCTGAAGAATACGAGTCAAACGTGACTAACCAGACGGCACTCGCCGCCTGACCAACTTGTCACCGCTACCTGTGAGTGTCACTCCCGCGGGTTTGCCGAGATCGGCGAGCAGCTCGATGTTCCGAGACGCTGCGGACGTGGTTCAGATCGACACACGGGTGAAGCACCGGGCCGCACGACCGAGGATCAACGGCGGACCATCGAACTCGAAGCCAAGGTGAAAGAGCTCGAACGGTCGAACTCGATGAGTTAGTCCCTCGTGCTGTTGTAGGTCGAGGCCGTCGCGTTCGTGACCTTGCTCCGCCGCCTGGCCTCGGTGTGCGGGTCGGCGTTGTGGCGTGGCGCGGCCTGAACCGTCCCTATGGATGCGGCTTCGATGTGTCGAGTGGTCCGTTCCAGCCTTGGACGGGTGCGGGGTGGGTCCAGGGCCAGGAGCGGTTGTGTTCGTGGGACATGGTGTTGGTCCAGGCGTCGATGGCGTTGATGAGTTCGGTGCCGATGGTGTGTCCGTGGGCAAGGTCGACGTTTGGGGTGATGTCGGCGAGTTCGGCGAGCGCGGTTTTGAGCGGGTCGGGGTCGTTGGGGTTGATGGCGGCGTGGGCGAACCATTCGTCGTCGTCGAAGCCCCACTGCGACGGCCGTCCGAGGTGGTGGGTGGCGATGTGGCGGCGGATCGCTTCGACGATGGCGGTTTCGATGGTGAGGTCGGGTCGTCTGGTTGCGGCGAGGTAGTCGACGGCCGCGTTGAGGTCGAGGAAGACTTGTCGTTGGTGGGCTGGGGTGTGGGGGTTCACAGTTCGGGTCCAAGGTCGATGTCGTGGTCGTTGGAGATGGTGTCGGGTTGGTGAGACAGGTTCGGGTGCTGCGACAGGTGGGGGTGCAGCTCGGTGAGTTCGGTCGGGCTGGTGAGGGTGTAGAGGTCTTCGATGTCGATGCCGGCGATGTCGGCGGCGAGTTGTGGGTCGCCGTTGGCGAGCTCGAGCGCGACGTGACCGACGGTGGTTCGGTCGACGGCGCCGTCGAGCGCGGCGATGGTTTGGTGCGGGTTGAGTCCGTAGCGTTCGCCGATGGTGGCGAGGTCTTCGGGCGGGACGATCGTGCCGATGGCGGAGGCGACGTTCGAGTAGTTGGTGGTGACGGTGTCGGCGGCGGCGGCGAGTGTTTCGGGTGATGGTGCGTTGCGGGCGAGGTGTTGGAGGGTGTCGTAGTCGTCGAGGCCGGCGTCGATGAGACCCGCGGCGGTGCGGGCCCAGGCGTCGGGGGTGGCGGGGACGCGGCGCAGGCTGGTGTCGGGGTGATAGGCGAGGCGCTGCGCAGGGGTGATGCCGGTGATGCCGTCGAGATCTTCGAGGG
>CAZEML010000325.1:0-2702 GCA_964513285.1 uncultured Candidatus Nemicrothrix sp. | reverse complement strand
AGCTGGCCGACGAGCAGGTTCATGTGGTCGATGTCGGGGGTGCCCGCCATCGGCGCGCCGGACTTCATCGAGACGGTCGCGAGCCACTGGCCGTAGACCGCCGGTGCTCCGGGGCGCACGATCTGGCTGAACGCGACGCCGGCGAGCGCCTCGGCGTTGATCTGGACGACCGAACCGATCGTCGACGCCGGGGTCGACGCACCGCCGAGCACGAACGGCGAGAAGAGCATCGCCTGGTTGGCGCCGCTGTAGACCTTCACCGCGTCGAGCATGGTGGAGTCCCACACGAGCGGCGAGTTGCCGTTGGCGAGGCAGGTCATCACCGTGTTCTGGTCGACGAACGCTTCACCGAAGAGCATCTGCGCCATCGCCAGGGAGTCCTCGGCCCGCTCGCGGCTGGTGACCGCCCCCATGAACGGCTTCGTCGAGTGCTTCATGAGCGAATAGGTCATGTGCAGGTGCCGGTGCGGCACCGCGATGTCCATCGGTTCGCACAACACCCCGCCCGACATCTGCATCGCCGGGGTCATCTGGGCGATCTTGGCGAAGTTGTGGAAGTCGTCGAGGGTGGCGTTGCGACGGTTGCCGTCGAGGTCGCGCACGAACGGCGCGCCGTACGCGGGCGTGAAGATGCTCTTCCGCCCGCCGAGGGTCACGGTGCGCTCCGGGTCGCGGCCGACCATCGTGTACTCGCTCGGTGCGGTCGAGATCAGTTCCATCAGGAACTCGCGATCGATCCGCAGGCGGTAGCCGTCGATCGCCACCCCACCGTCCGAGCCGGCCCGCCGCCACATCTCGATCGACTCGTCGTCGC
The DNA here is from genome assembly GCA_964513285.1 of uncultured Candidatus Nemicrothrix sp. GTDB lineage: Bacteria > Actinomycetota > Acidimicrobiia > Acidimicrobiales > Aldehydirespiratoraceae > UBA11606. The sequence goes on along the minus strand of CAZEML010000325.1, from coordinate 1,888 downwards.
GGAACTCGATGCCCGTGGTTTCGAGCAACGTCATCGTGCGGTCGTGGACGATGTCGACCTGCTCGGGCAGCAAGGCATCCAGGTACGGGATGCCGCGTTCCATCTCGGGGAGGAAGCGTTGGGTGAAGGCGGTGCGGGCGTCGCGGCGAGCGCCTCGACCCCGTCGTCCGGTACGAGCCGCGGTGTCGGTCATGCGAGAACTCCGGGGTCGAGGGTGGTCGTCAGGTGAGCGCGCACGGCGTCGATGGCGTCGTCGGTGCCGGCGGCGGCCGCGGAGCGGAGCACGAAGGCGACGGGCGGAAGGGGCCGATCGTCGAGTCCGCCGTAGGGACGCATCTCGTCGGTGATGTGGGGCGTGTTGAGGACGGCGACCCCGAGACCGGCAGCGACCGCGGCCTGCACCCCTTGGATCGACGGGCACTCCATCACGGTGCGCCAGGAGCGCCCGGCCTGCGCCATCGCGGACGCGAACCAGGGTTCGTAGAGACAGTCGGGGCCGAACGAGATCAGCGGCACCTCGTCGCTCGCATCGAAGTCGGCGCCGTCGGCCTGCACGACCATCAGTTCGTCTCGGCGCCACACGTCGTCGTCGGGGCGGAGGGCGTCGCCGGTGTCGAGCACCTGGATCAAGGCGACATCGACCTCGCCGTCGTCGAGCCAGCGCGTGACGACGGCGGAGTCTCGAACCCGGATCTCGAGGGCGACGTCGGGGTGGGTGCGGCGGAAGCGGCTCGCGACCTCGGCCAGTTGGGTGGCGGCGACCTCCTCGTTGCAGCCGAGGCGGACCGTGCCGCTCACGGTCGAGCGCTGGAGCGAATCGACCGCCCGGTCGTGCGCATCGACGATCGCCTCGGCGTGGTCGAGCAGATCGCGACCGTCGACGGTCAACACGATGCGTTGCCCATCGCGGCGGACGAGATCGAGACCCAGCCGCTCCTCGAGGCGACGGATCTTGTGGCTCACCGCGGACTGGGTGACCCCGAGTCGATCCGCCGCGGCGGTGAATCCGTCGGCGGCGACCAGCTCACGAAACGTGCGAAGCGATTCCACGTCGAGCCGCACCGCCCCGTCGTTCGTCGTCATCCCCACGGCCCGAACAATGACAGGTTGTCATTTGGGACGCAAGACCCATGACAGGCCGTTCGGCCTGCATCAGCGAACGACCAGCGACACCTTTGGCTCAAGCGGGTGACGTTGCCTCCGAAGATCCTGTCGATGCGATCCTCCACTCCACGCCGCCATCGCTTGTTCGGAGCCCTCCTCGTCGGCACGCTCGCGCTCGCCCCCGCCGCACTCGTCGGGGCCGACACGCCTCCCGAGCCGACCATCAGTGAGGACGAACTCGCGGACCTCGTCGCCCTCGTGCTCGCCGAACTCGGTCTCCCGGCCGATGCGTCCGGGCCGATCGTGGACGACGTGCTGGCCGGGGTGACCGCCCGCCTCAACGAACTCGTCGACCAGGGCATCGTCGATCCCGACGAGGTCGACGCCCTCGCCGAGGTCGTGGAGGACGGCGACTTCGACGACATCGTCCCCGCGATCGTCGAGGAGACCCGCGAGCGCCGCGACGCCTTCCGTGAGGCCGCCGAGACCGTGCTCACCGCGCTCGGCGTGGACGTCCCCGAGGACGGTTCGCTCAAGGACGCGATCGAGGACGCCGGCCTCACCCGTGAGGATCTCGCCGACCTCTTCGAGGAATCCGGGATCGAACTCCCCGAGCCGCCGGCTCGGCCCGATCGCGATGAGTGTGACCCGACGACCGGCGAGGGCTGCCCCGAGCCGCCGGTGGAGCAGGCTCCGGCTCGCCCGGCGCCCACGACCACGCAGGCGCCGGCCCCCACCCCCGAGCCCGAACCGGCCCCTCCGACTCCGCCCGCCCCCGACTACC
>CAZEML010000324.1:0-2704 GCA_964513285.1 uncultured Candidatus Nemicrothrix sp. | reverse complement strand
CCGGTGAGCCAGGTGGCGGGATGGAGTTCGTCGGTGAACATCCGTTCCTGCCAGCGCTGCATACCGCCGATCCACCGATCGACGTCGTCGCCCTTGCGACGGTAGTACTCCCCCACCTCGGGATGCGGCAGCACGTGGAAGCGCTCCTCACGCAGTGCTTCCACGACCACGTCGACCGCCTCCTCGGCGCTGAGGTGCCCGTCGGCGCCGGCGACATCGGTTCCGCCGGTCTGCATCGCCGCCGCGTCGGGACTGTTGGCGACGATGTTGGTATCGACCGCCTGCGGGCACAGCACCGACACCTTGATGCCCTGGTGACCATGGGTGATGGCGATCCATTCGGCCAGAGCGACCGCGGCATGCTTCGTCACCGCGTAGTGCAGGGATCCGAACTGGGAGAGCAGCCCCGCCGCCGACGCCGTGTTGAGCAGATAGCCGTGCCCCCGATCAGCCATGTGCGGGATGACGGCCCGCGCCGCGTAGAGGTGGGCGAGGACGTGCACCTCCCACATGCGGTTGAGATCGTCGACCGGAGCCTCGAGCCCACCGAGGGTCACGTACCCGGCGTTGGAGACGAACAGATCGATCGGTCCGATGTCGCGTTCGGTCGTGGCGACGAGATCGGCGATCGCCGCCTCGTCGGTGACGTCGACGACCGCGGCCGTGCCCGACACCGATGCCGCCACCGCGGCCGCGCCGTCCGCGTCACGATCGACGACGACGACGTGGGCCGCGCCATCGACGTGCGCCCGCTCCGCGAGGGCCTTCCCGATGCCGCTGGCACCTCCGGTGATGACGACGACCTTGTCGGTGAGCTCCATGCTCGGGACCGTAGCCACTCACCCGGCCCGGCGCCCACTGGCTACGCTCCGCCGATGCGCCTTCGAGAGACGCTCCTCGCCCTGATCACCGTGCTGCTCGTCGCCGCCGGTTGCGGTAGCGATGAGGAATCCGATGGTGAACCATCCGTCGCCGAGTCGTCCGCGACCGAGCCGGCCAGCGGCGCGGCCGAACCCGACGCAACGCCATGGGACGACATCGATCTGGGTTCGCTGACCGAGGCGTGGGGTTGCGAGTACGCGCTCGCCGCGAGCGACGACGAGCAGACCATCGGTGTGGTCCTGCGAGCGCCGACCGGAACGTTCGACGCCGGCGCGGTGATCGACCTCGCCGACGCCGACTGGCGCGGTGAGATCACGTTGGGGACCAACCTGTTCAGCGAGTGGTGCACGAGCCTGCTCGACGACCCGGAACGACGGCCGACCATCGCCGCCGAAGCCGCCGTGAGCGGCGGAACCCTCACGTTCACCTCCGCCGCCGATGGAGACGGCTGTGGTGGGCCCGACGTGCGGGCGTCGGTCGACGGGCTCGAGATCACCACCGACGACGGCGCGATGATCGTCCTCGGCTCGCTTGCGCTCCGAAGCCCGCTGTGGGGCTGCCAGGCCGGGTGATGCGGGCTCGCCGACCGAGATCGGCGAGCCCCACGATCACACCGACGCCGGTTCGCGACGCCAGAGCTCCGGGTAGAGCGGGCCACCGACCCGATCGCCCGGGGCAAGGCCGTGCTCGGTCATCACCTGTGAGTGGTCGGGGTCCATCCCCTCGGGACGGAAGTTGATGCGAACGTCGTCGCCGAGCCACTGGGTGTTGAACACCTTCAGGCCCCGGTCGTCGCGCAGCAGGCCCGACCCGCCGTGGATCATCCGTGCGTTGAAGATGGCGACGTCGCCGGGCTCCATGTCCCAGCTGAGGATCTCGTAGTCGTCGCGGTTGCCCTCGATGTCGGGGAACGGCTCCAACTCGGGATCGTCGACACCGTCGTAGGTGACCTGATCGCGTTCGTCGCCGGTGAGGGCGCCGAAGTTGGTCTGGGCGTACCGGACCCCCCAGTCGTGGGAGCCCTTCACGAACTCGAGCGCGCTGCGCTTCTCGACCGGCACCAGGGGCATCCACGCCGAACACGTGTTGAACCCCTCGACCGACCAGTACGGCTCGTCTTGGTGGAACGGGGTGCGGAACTGGCTGCCCGTCGACCGGGTGAAGATCGCGTCGAAGAAGAAGTTGACCGCCTCGACGTTCATGACCCGCCCGGCGATCTCCGCCATCGGCGAGTTCTCGACGAAGTCGCGGTACTCCGGGATCTGCTGCCAGACCTGCGAGTCATAGAACGTCACCCGGCCGTGTTCGTCCTTGTTCCACACTCGACCGCGCGGTGACGGCTCAGCCACGTTGCGCTCGAGGCCGGCCGTCAGCTGCTCGATCCAGTCCGGGTTGATGACCTGTCGAAGGCAGACGACGCCATCAGTGGCGAAGTCGACGATGTGCTGATGGGTGATGACCTCGGAGAGGTCGAGTTCAGCGTTGGACATGGGGCACCCCCTTGGGCTGGATCGATGATCGGCGCAGACTAGATGCCGATTCAGTCCGAGGGAATGCTCCCCGCCAGTGCGATGTCGATGGCGTCGATCGCGGCCTGCCAGCTCTCGTGGGCCGGGTCGATCACGTGGAAGTGGTCGGTCTCCTCGAACACGATGATGTCGGCCCCGGACACCACCGCGTACGGCTCGACGAACGCCGGCGGAACGATGTCGTCGACCGCGCCCTGGAGGATCAGCTGCGGCACCCGAATCGGGAGTCGGCGGGCCGGGTCGGCGGCGTCGTAGGCGTCGGGCAGGTCCTCCGGGGTGCCGCCCATGAAGTC
>CAZEML010000323.1:0-2719 GCA_964513285.1 uncultured Candidatus Nemicrothrix sp. | reverse complement strand
TGGCCGGTGGTACCCTCCATGGGCGTTCTCAGGGGCGTGGCTCAATTGGTAGAGCACCGGTCTCCAAAACCGGCGGTTGGGGGTTCGAGTCCCTCCGCCCCTGCGTGATGAGGTCGTCAACCGGCGATCTCCTCGACTCCAGCCAAGGACCCGCACCATGTCGATGAACCGACAGCAAAAGCGAGCACTTCAAAAGCAGGGCGAGATCGACGCCGACGGCGCGCCGGTACGCACCCGCAAGGCCCCGTCGGGTGCCGCCCCCCAGGAACGCACCAGCCCCGGCCAGTTCCTGCGCGAGGTGCGTGGCGAGCTTCGCAAGGTCGCCTGGCCCACCCGCGAAGAGACGGTCAACTACTCGATCGTCGTGCTCATCACCATCATCGTCGTCGGTGCGATGATCTACGGGCTCGACTGGTTGTTCTCGACCTTCATCCTCGAGCTGTTCGACAACAACTGAGTTCCCATGTCTGACGAAACCATCGACGAGACCGAGACCATCGAAGCCGACGCGGTCGCCGACGACGCTGCTCCCGCCGACGAGGCGGAGACGACCGCTGACATCGCCGACGAGGCGACCCCTGAGACCGCCGACGACACCGAGTCCGAGGCCGACGCGGCTCCGGTCGGTGCGGGTCTGAGCAACGAGTGGACCGGCGGCGAGGCGATGGCCGGCCGTCCCGAGGTCGCCGCCGAAGCCGACGACGACGTCGAGGTCATCGACGAAGACGAGCTGCTCGCCGACGATGACGACGACGAGATGTACCTCTCGCCGTTCGACCGTCCCGGTCGCTGGTTCGTGCTCCACACCCAGTCCGGGTACGAGAAGAAGGTCAAGCAGAACCTCGAGGCCCGCATCGCCTCGATGAACATGGAGAACCGCATCCACGAGGTCGTCATCCCGACCCGTGAGGTTCCCGAGTTCAAGAACGGCAAGAAGGTCATGACCGAGAAGAAGCTCTTCCCGGGTTACCTCCTCTGTCGTACCAACCTCGACGACGACGCCTGGTACGTCATCCGCAACACCCCGGGTGTGACCGGCTTCGTCAACCAGGGCGGCAAGCCCTCGCCGATGCGGCGCAAGGACGTCGAGAACTTCCTCGGCGTCGAAGCCGACCGCAAGCAGGAACAGACCAAGAAGTCCAAGCCGATGTTCGAGTACGACATGGGCGAGACCGTGCGGGTCAAGGAAGGCCCGTTCGCCGACTTCTCGGGCGAGATCATCGAGATCAACGAGGATCAGCTCAAGGTCAAGGTGCTCGTCAACATCTTCGGTCGCGAGACGCCCGTCGAACTCGAGTTCGCCCAGGTCGCCCGCCTCTGAGGTGGAGGCGCTTGCGCCGTTCGTCCCGTTCGTCGCGGGCTATCTGAGTACCAGTCGCCGATCGCTCGCCATCGCGTGCGCCCTCGGGGCCCTCGTCGCCGTCGTGCTCGCGGTCTCCCTGCCTGCGACGGGGTTCGGCGATGACGACTGGACCGTCGGTGACCGCGCCGCGTTCTTCGGCCTGCTGCTCGGATGGTGGGTACTCGGGACCGGGATCGGCTTCGGCATGCGCTGGGTGATCGGCGCGATCCAAGGCCGATCAGTCGAGCGGGACTGAGTCCGCCGCCCGGCCGAACAATCGTCGGTCGAGATCGGCGCGCAGGTGCCAGACGTCGACGACGAAGCGACGCGTACCGACCCCACCGAGCGCGAGCGCCCGCCGGTGGTCGAGGGCGACCATGACGCTGGTGGCGGTCACGAGCAAGTTCCACAGCACGCGGACGACCACCCGCACCGCACTCGGGAACCGTCGGAGGTGGACGGGCAGGGTCTCGGCGTGGAAGTCGACGTGGCGGATCTCGTCGTCGCGGATCCGCCCACACACCGCCGCGACGTCGCGATCGCCGGAGAGTCCGGCGAGGGCGCCGTAGTACCGGATGGCGATCAACTCGGCGACGAGCAAGGTGAGGACCTCGGTCCGCAGCGACTTGAGGCGGCGGATCAGCACGAACACCCGGTCGGTCCAGTGGGAGTCGCGGGTCGGCTGGTCGATCGAGGCGAGCACCAACTCGAGGATCCGAGCGTGCTCCTGCTCCTCCGCGATGAACGCCCGCACCGCCGCGTCGTAGGCATCGGACACCCCCTCCGCGGCCGCCGCCGCGAACAGATGCTCGCCGGTACCCGACTCGCCGAGCTGGAACGTCGACAGCGATCGTCCGAGGATCTGGCGGTCACGATCCGGCAACGGACTGGGCCCGAGCGCGACGTCCGCGTGACGACGGGCCCGCAGATCGTGCCGCTCCCTCAACATGGCGAGAGGTCTACCACCCGTCGTCCGCGCGAAATCCGCGGCCTCGCGGGTTGGCGCGGCGCCCTCCTCGGCGCAGACTTGTGGGTCCGCATTTCTTTCTAGGAACGAACCATCATGGCCAAGAAGCAGGTCGCTGCTGTCGTCAAGATCCAGATCCCCGCCGGGCAGGCTTCGCCCGCGCCCCCCGTCGGTACCGCCCTCGGTCCCCACGGCGTCGCGATCATGGACTTCTGCAAGGACTACAACGCCAAGACCGAAGACAAGCGCGGGCAGATCATCCCCGTCGAGATCTCGATCTACGAAGACCGCACCTTCTCCTTCATCCTCAAGACCCCGCCCACCCCGTTCCTGATCCGTCAGGCCGCCGGGCTCGAGAAGGCCGCCAACGACCCCGGTCGTGAAGTCGCCGGCACCATCACCAAGGCGCA
>CAZEML010000322.1:0-2771 GCA_964513285.1 uncultured Candidatus Nemicrothrix sp. | reverse complement strand
CGACCACGACCACCGTGGCGCCGACCACCACCACCGTCGCCCCGCCCACGACGACCGAGGCCCCGCCGACCACCACCACCGTGGCGCCCACCACCACGACGGTGCCGCCGACGACCACGACCGAGCCTCCGGGCACGATCACCTCGATCCCGTCGACGACCACGGCGCCGCCCACGACCACGACCGAGCCGCCGGCGCCGACCACCACCGTCGGACCGACGACCACCACCGAAGCGCCGACCACGACCACCGAGGCGCCGCCGACCACCACCGTCCCCGACGACGATGACGACGAGAGCGGTGACCCGCAGGGCGGACCCGACCCCGACGACGACCCGCCGATCCTGGCCATCACCGGCGTCGAAGCCGACAACACCGCCCTCCTCGGGAGCATCGTCACCGCCCTCGGCATGATGTGCATGGGCCTCGCCCGTCGCCTCCGAGAGCCCGAGTGGTACTGATCTCCCGGTAGTCCTCCACCACGACAACAGCCGCCGCCCGGAAGGGCGGCGGCTGTGCCGTGCAGGGTGTGAGTCCGGTCCGGGCGACGAACCCCGGGGTGGACTCGTTGGAAGAAGGCTCAGCCCCGTCGGGCCTTGACTTCTTCGATGATCGCGGGCACCACCTCGTGGAGGTCGCCGATGACGGCCCAGTCGGCCTTGGTCACCATGTTGGCTTCCTTGTCGGTGTTGATCGCGAGGATGTGCTTCGACGCCATGGCGCCGACCCAGTGCTGGATGGCTCCCGAGATGCCCGAGGCGATGTAGATCTCCGGGGCGATCCGGGTGCCGGTCTGGCCGACCTGGTCGGAGTGAGGACGCCAACCGAGGTTGGTGACCGCACGCGAACAGCCGACCCGGCCACCGAGGAGTCCGGCGAGCTCTTCGAGCTGGCTGAAGCCCTCCGCCGACCCGACGCCGCGGCCGCCGCCACACACCACCGGTGCGGTGGGCAGGGTGACGCCGGCTTCCTGGACGACGCGGTCCTTCACCATCGTGATGGTGACCGACTCGTCGAGTTCGACGTCGAACGCCTCGGCATCGGCGTCCTCTTCGTCGCCGACCTCGGCTGCCACCGCGTGGAGACCACAGGTGAGGAGCGGGACGTCGGCGGTGAGGGTCGAGTCTTCGAGCAGCGATCCACCCCACTGGACCCGGGTCATCTCCCAGGTGTCGCCCGGGGTGACGTCGGTGCAGTTGGCGACGAACGGTGCGTCGAGACGGGCCGCGGCGTTCGCCATGAACTCGTTGCCCCGGTCCGAACCACAGGCGAGGACGGCATCGGGCTCGAGGCCCTCGACCATCTGAGCGATGACCGAGCCGTAGGCATCGGGGCCGTAGTCGGTGAGCAGATCGTGGGTGACGGTGTGGATGTCTTCGGCGCCGTACGTGCCGGCTTCTTCGACGAGGTCGTCGTCGTCGGAGCCGATCAGCGCGGCCTCGAGGTCTTCGTCCATCTTCTCGGCGAGCACGCGGCCGAAGGTCAGGGCCTCCTTGGCGGCTTCGACGAGCTGACCGTTCTCGTGTTCGAGGATGACGAGCAGCATCAGAGCACTCCCAGTTCGTCGAGGACATCGACCACGGCGGCCGCAGCCTCCGCGCCGGTGCCGAGGATCACGGTTTCGGACACGGTCTCTTCGGGCCGGTGCAGCTTCACTCGGGCCTGGCCACCGTCGTCGCCGCCGGCGGCGATCGTCGACAGCTCGGCCTTCTTGGACGCGAGCCGGCCCTTCATGGTCGGGTAGCGAGGAAGGTTGAGCCCTTCCTTCACGCCGAGCACGGCCGGGCGGGGCAGCTCGTAGACCTCGAAGCCACCGTCGATCTCACGACGAGCGGTGATCGTGTCGTCGCCGATCTCGATGCCCTTGATGCCCTGCACGATCGGACGTCCGAGGGCCATCGCGGTGCGGACACCGACCTGGAACCCACCCGAGTCAGCCGACTCGTTGCCGAACATGATCAGGTCGAAGGCGCCGTCGGCGGCCTCGAGTTCCTGGATCGCCGCGGTGATCGCCTGCGCGGTGCGCTGGGGATCCCACTGGTTGGTGTCGGCCTCGACGAGCACGCCATGGGTGGCGCCGACCGAGACGGCGTAGCGAAGCTGTTCCTCAGCCTCGCCCGTGCCGAGGGTGAGCACGGTGACTTCGCCACCGTGCTCCTCGATCAGCTGCACGGCGCCTTCGACCGCACACTCCTCGTGCGGGCTCGTGGTGAACCCGAGGTGGGCGGCGTCGACGTCCATGCCGTCGGCGGTGACGTTGATCTTGGCGCCCGGCGCGGGCACCCGCTTCACGCAGCAGAGAATTCTCATCATCTCTCCCTTGGTCAGGGCTTCATCCGGGTGTCTTCGGGATCGAATGCCGAGCCGCTGCCCACGACGGTGCAGGGGTAGAGCTCGTTCATGTACATCGACTGCAGCTTGGTGCCGGGCACGGCCAGCTCGTTGGGCAGGTAGCCCATCAGCAGGTTCTTGCCGAGCGACGGGCTGTAGCCGGCGGTGGTCACGCGGGAGACACGACCGTGGCTGTCGACGATGCGCTCGCCGTCCATGGTGAGGATGGGCTCGTTGCCACCCTGCATGAACCGCTCGTTGCCGTTGCTGTCGACGTTCTCATCGACGATGAGGGTCACGCACTGGACCTCGGCGCCGGCTTCGCGGGCGGCCAGGTAGGCCTCCTTGCCGATGAAGTCCGCGGCCTTGACCTTCGGGCGGGCGAGGCCGGCCTCGACCGGGTTGTACTCGGACTCGAGCTCGGCACCCATCAGGCGGTA
>CAZEML010000321.1:0-2799 GCA_964513285.1 uncultured Candidatus Nemicrothrix sp. | reverse complement strand
CTCGTTCTGGTTCACCGAGGAAGCCAACGCCAGCGCCGGCAAGAAGGCCTTCGTCACCAACCGTGTCGGTGACTGGGGCTTCATGGTCGCCATGTTCTTGCTGTTCACCACGATCGGCTCGATCGAGTACGTCGACATCTTCGGCAACGCCGGCGAGCTCTCGGAGAACACCGCCACCGCGATCACCGTCCTGTTGCTGGTCGGCGCGGCCGGCAAGTCCGCCCAGTTCCCGCTCTACCTGTGGCTGCCGGACGCCATGGCGGGTCCCACCCCGGTGTCGGCGCTCATCCACGCCGCGACGATGGTCACCTCCGGCGTGTACCTGCTCACCCGTGTCAACCCGATCACCGCCGAGGCGGCCGGTTGGTCACTCGACCTGATCGCCTGGGTCGGTGCCGGCACGGCGCTGTTCGCCGCCACCATCGCCGTCGCCCAGAACGACATCAAGAAGGTGCTCGCCTACTCGACGGTCAGCCAGCTCGGCTACATGATCCTCGCGGTCGGTATCGGCGCCTACGTCGCCGCCATCTTCCACATGATCACCCACGCCTTCTTCAAGGCGCTGCTGTTCCTCGGCTCGGGCTCGGTCATCCACGGCATGCATCACGACCAGGACATGCGCCACTACGGCGCCCTGCGCAAGCTGATGCCGATCACCTCCGCCACCTTCATCATCGGCTGGCTGGCGATCGCCGGTGTGCCGCCGTTCTCGGGCTTCTGGTCCAAGGACGAGATCCTCGCCTACGCCTACGACGTCAACCCGGCGCTGTGGGTCGTCGGCTTGATCACCGCGCTGCTCACCGCCTTCTACATGAGCCGCCAGGTCTTCATGACCTTCTACGGCGAGTACCGCTACGCCGATGTCCGCCCCGAGGAGATCCAGGAGATCTGGGACAACCGCATCGCCGCCGCCGAGGCCGCGGTCACCGAGGCCGAGGCCGGCATCGGCGCCGCCGAGGAGGGCGTGACCAAGGCTGAGGAGAAGCTGGCCAAGGCTCAAGAGAAGCTCGAGCAGCGTCAGGCCGAGATGGCCGACGTCGACCAGAGCGACGAGAAGGCCGTCGAGAAGGCCACCAAGAACCTCGACAAGGCCCAGGACGGTGTGGTCAAGGCGCAGGAGTCCGTCGACGAGGTCACCGCCTCGATCGCGACCGCGCAGGCCGAGGTCGAAGCGGCTCGCTCCAACGCCACCGGCGTGATGCTCGCCGCCCAGGCCGGCGGTGACGATCTCGAGGGCATCACCGAGGACGACCTGCCCGACGCCGTGCGCGAGCGCCGCGAGTTTCACCCGCACGAGTCGCCGTGGCAGATGACCCTGCCGCTGGTGATCCTGTCGGGCGCCGCGATCGTCGCCGGCGTGATGAACCTGCCCTTCAGCAAGGATCTCCACTTCCTCGAGAAGTGGCTGGAGCCCTCGCTCTTCGGCAACAAGCACAAGCTCGGCCTCTCCGGCGGCGAGCTCTGGGTCCTGGCGATCATCGCCGTGGTGATCGGTGCCATCGGCATCGCCGCCGCGGTGGCGATCTACCTCCAGAAGCGCATCCCGGCCGAACGGGTCGAGCTGCCGATCCTCGCCCGAGGCTGGCGCTACGACGAGTCGGTCAGCGACTTCATGGGCGGTCCCGGTCGCAAGGGCTTCGACTTCGTCGCCTGGTTCGACGCCAACATCGTCGATGGTGTCGTCAACGGCACCGGCCGACTGGTTCGCTCGGTCGGTGGCGAGATGCGGTCGGCACAATCCGGCCTGGTCCGTAGTTATGCCGCCCTGGTGGCGATCGGGGCGGTGGGTCTCATCGCCTGGTTCCTCGTGAGGACGACCTTCTGATGCATGCAATCCTCGCCGCGTCCGGCCCGGACGTCCCGTTCTCGGTCCTGACCACCATCGTGGTCGCGCCGATCATCGGTGCCCTGGTGCTCCTGGCGCTCCCCAGCAACCGGCCCGAGTACTTCAAGCAGATCGCGTTCCTGTTCTCGGGTGCCACCGCCGGCCTCACCGCCTGGGTGATGGTCGAGTTCGACAAGAACACCGCCGCGGAGTTCCAGTTCGTCGACTCGTGGACCTGGATCGAGAGTCTCGGGATCTCCTGGACCCTCGGTATCGACGGCATCTCGCTGTGGCTGGTGGTCCTGACCGCCGCGCTGTTCCCGCTCGCGATCCTCGCCATCGACGCCGAGCACACGCCCAAGGCGTACTACGCCTGGCTGTTGGTGCTGGAGGCCGGGGTGATGGGCGTCTTCCTCGCCCTCGACCTGTTCGCCTTCTTCGTCTTCTTCGAGATCGTGCTCGTGCCGATGTACTTCCTCATTGGCCAGTGGGGTCACGGCGAACGCGCCTACGCCGCGACGAAGTTCTTCGTCTACACGATGTTCGGCTCGGCCTTCATGCTGGTCGGCATCCTCGCGACGGCCTTCCTCACCGCCGCCGAGACCGGCAACCCGGTCAGCTTCGACCTCGTGTACCTCGCCGAAGAGCAGGCGCTGGCGACCAACACCGCCCGCTGGATCTTCCTCAGCTTCGCCCTCGCCTTCGCGGTGAAGGTCCCGCTGTTCCCGGTCCACACCTGGCTGCCCGACGCCCACACCAACGCGCCGACCGCCGGTTCGGTGATCCTCGCCGGTGTGATGCTCAAGCTCGGCACCTACGGGTTCCTCCGCTTCGGGATCTATCTGTTCCCCGAAGCGGCGGTCTACTTCGCACCGGTGCTCGTCGGGCTCGGCACGATCGGCATCATCTACGGCGCCATCGCCGCGACAATGCAGAAGGACCTCAAGCGGCTCGTCGCGTACTCCTCGGTCGCT
>CAZEML010000320.1:0-2818 GCA_964513285.1 uncultured Candidatus Nemicrothrix sp. | reverse complement strand
GAAGCTGTTCGACGAGATCGGTCCCCGCTACGCCGACGAAGAACGCAACGGCGGCTACATCCGGATCATCAAGCTCGATCCGCGGTCCGGCGACAACGCCCCGATGGCCCGCGTCGAACTCGTCTGATCGATCGTCACCAGAACGTGAACAGAGCGCCCCGCTTCGGCGGGGCGCTCTGACGTTTTCGGCTCGATCTGCCACGCTGGAGGGATGGCGGTCCTCGGCATCCTCGTCTTCGTCGCCTTCGTCGGCTTGATCGCGTGGGCGTGGCGGTACGCCAGCGACAACGCCGCCCCCGAGCGGGGCCCATCGAACGACGCCCACGGTGGCTGGCGCAACATGCACGACGGCGGGTGGTGACGTGATCGAGATCGTCGGCCTCGTGGTGTTTCTCGCCCTCATCGGCGCGTTCATCGCGCTCTGGCGGTGGGCCGACCGAGTGAATCGAGTCCACGGCCCGCCGGGGCGGTCCGAGGACATCGACCCGTACCGAAACCCCGGTCTCTGAGTCAGGGCTGGTCCAACAGCCGGGACGGCGATGCGGCGACAACGCGCTCTAGCCTGATCGGGTGACCGGACGGAGCGCGCCCCCACCCCCCGAGGGGCACGTGCGCGTCCAGATGACCGTCGCCTATGACGGCACGCCGTTCCACGGGTTCGCCACCAACCCCGACGTCCGGACCGTCCAGGACGACCTGGAGGAGGCACTGGCAACGGTGCTCCGTCAGCCGACCCCGATCGCGTGTGCGGGTCGCACCGACCGGGGGGTCCACGCCCGCGGTCAGGTGGTGAGTTTCGACGCCGCCGCCGACCACTTCGAGCCGACCGCGCTGACCCGAGCCCTCAACCGGATGCTCGCGCCCTCGATCGCGGTGCGGGCCGTCGCCGCCACCACCGACGACTTCGACGCCCGCTTCTCGTGCCGGGCCCGGAGCTACCGGTACCGGGTGCTCAACACGCCGACGCCGGATCCACTCCTTCACAACCTGGTGTGGCACGTCCGCGAGCCCCTCGACCTCGACGCGATGCAGCTCGCCGGCGATCAGATCCTCGGCGAGCACGACTTCACCACCTTCTCCAAGAAGAACAAGTCGAAGGTCGGTGAGACGTTCGTGCGGACGGTGCATCACGCCCGCTGGGCACGGAGCGGCCCGAACGTCCAACTCGACATCCAGGCCAACGCGTTCACCCACCAGATGGTGCGCTCGCTCGTCGGGATGTTCGTCGAGATCGGTCGAGGCCGCCGCCGGGCCGTCGACATGGGCGAGGCACTGCGGGCTCTCGATCGAGCCGCCGCACCGAGTCCCGCCCCGCCGCAGGGCCTCGTCTTGATGAAGGCCCACTATCACGGCGACACCTGACGATCGGGGATTTCGCGGCCTGCGACGATTGGAGTTGCCCGGTGGCGCCCGTAGGCTTGACCGTCGGTCCTGAGCGCCCCCGTTCGGCGACGGACCCATTCAGATCGTTTCCGTTCCGCGGAGGAACACCGTGACCACCTACACCCCGAAAGCCGGCGAGATCGAACGCTCCTGGCACGTCGTCGACGCCGAAGGTCTCGTGCTCGGCCGCCTCGCCACCGAGGTCGCCAACATCCTTCGTGGCAAGCACAAGCCGACGTACACGCCCAACATCGACACCGGCGACCACGTCATCATCGTGAACGCCGACAAGGTCGTGCTGACCTCGGGCAAGGCCGACAAGAAGCTCGTCCACCGCCACAGCGGTTACCCGGGTGGTCTCAAGAGCGAGACCTACGCCGAGAAGATGGCCCGCAAGCCCGAGCAGGCCGTGATGGACACCATCCGCGGCATGATCCCCAAGACCCGCCTCGGCCGGGCCCAGATCTCCAAGCTGAAGGTCTACGCCGGCCCCACCCATCCTCACGCGGCGCAGAACCCGCAGCCGCTCGAGATCGCCCACGCCAAGTACGAAGCCCGCGCCTGATCGCGCCGCAGTCGAGAAGAGACTCTGCAATGACCACTCCGCTCTGCCAGACCACCGGCCGCCGTAAGCGCTCCGTCGCTCGGGTGCGTTTCCGTTCGGGTTCGGGCACCGTGACCGTCAACGGTCGCCCCGTCGACGAGTTCTTCCCGTCGAAGGTGCAGGTCGAGGCGCTCCTCGAGCCGCTCGAGGTCACCGAGACCAGCGAGAACTACGACATCGACGCCACCATCCACGGCGGCGGCACCACCGGCCAGGCCGGCGCCCTGCGTCTCGGCATCGCCCGTGGACTCGTCGAGCTCGACGCCGAGCACCGCGACGTGCTCAAGAAGGCCGGCTTCCTCACTCGCGATCCTCGCAAGAAGGAAAGCAAGAAGTACGGCCTCAAGAAGGCCCGCAAGGCTCCGCAGTACAGCAAGCGCTGAGCGGCGAGCGGCGTGCTGTTCGCCCGTCGTCTCCTCAACCGTGATCGGCGTTGGCCGCTGATGGCCTCGTGACTCTCTCGTTCGGCACCGATGGGATGCGCGGCGACGCCCGCGATCTCCTCACGCCGGCGCCCGTGCGCGCCCTCGCGCAGGCGGGGGCGGAGATCTTGGGCGTCGAGGGGTTCGCGGTCGGTCGCGATCCGCGCCAGTCCGGGCCGGCCCTGGCCGATGCGGTCCATCACGGCGTTGCCGCAGCCGGCGGGACCTCGGTCGACCTCGGTGTGGTCCCCACCCCAGCGGTGGCCCGCTGGTGTGCCGACCATTCCGTCGCCGGCGCGATGATCTCCGCCAGCCACAACCCGTGGCACGACAACGGGGTGAAGTTCTTCGCACCCGGTGGCCTCAAGCTCAGCGACGCCGTGCAGGACGACATCCAGCGTCGCTTCGA
>CAZEML010000319.1:0-2876 GCA_964513285.1 uncultured Candidatus Nemicrothrix sp. | reverse complement strand
GACCACATGAGTTGTTGGCCGGCTGCGATGTAGGCGCCGGGTTGGATGATGTCGGTGAGGTTGGTGGCGTGGCAGTAGGTCCAGCGGTGGCCGTCGTCGTCGAGGATGGTGACGCCGATGCCGCAGCGGCTACAGCCGGATTCGGGGCCGCAGCCGGCGTCGAACCAGTTGCGGCCGTCGTTGGAGATTGAGGCGACGGTGCCGCCGCGCATGTTGTAGATGGGGGTGTCGTTGGGGATGCCCCAGTCCCAGGCGGGGTAGTCGTGGTGGGGACGGCCGAGTCGTTCGAGGGTGAGTTGGTCGGGGTTTCCGGGGAGTGACCATTCGCCGCCGATGGGGATGAGCGCCCCGGCGGGGCAGCCCGAGGCGGTGGTGTTGTCGTCGGGGTCGAGGCCGATGTGTTCGGCGTAGCGTTCGAGCCAACGAGTCTGGTACTCGCGGGGGGTGAGAACGTTGGCGGTGCCGGGGACGACGTCCCATTCGTCGTCGTGGGGGACGTGGCCGAGGTACCAAACCACTCCGATCAGGGTCAGGTCGCCTTCGGTGAGGGTGAGGATCCAGGTGACGTGCTCGACCGCCCGTTCGTCTTGCACTTCGGGGGGCGCGTCGACGGCCCGGGCGTAGCCGTCGTAGCCGTTCCAGGTGGAATCGATGAACTGATACGCGCCCGACGCCGATGACCCTTCGGCTCGGGCCGTGTAGTCGCCTGAGGATTCGACGGATCGGATGGTGGCGAGCACCGCGGTCATGTCGATCGGGTAGTTCGCGCAGTTCACGCCGGTGCTGTCACCTCCGGCCGCCATCGCGACGGTGGAGACGAGCGCAGTGATCGCGGCGATGGGGGCGAGGGCAACGGCGAGCGGGTTCATGCTCTACCCCCGTAGGCGGCTGCCGGGGTTCATGACGGCCCCGGCACGGACTTCGCGGGTTTCTTTGGGTTCGGCGTCAGATCTCGGGGCCGGGCTCTACGGGGGTGTTGTTGAGGCCGGCGTTGCTCGCTGGGAGCAGCGGGGCTTGAACAGGAGACGAACTCTCATGCGAAACCTTGGACTTCAGCTCGAGCGGGAACTGGCTACGAAGCTGTTTGCGGTGGTGATTGTGGCTGCGGCGATGGTGGTGACGTCGCCGGAGGTCGTGATGGCTCAGATCACGGACGTGGCGCCGGATGCGACTGCGCCGGGCGCGGGTGTGATCAACGATCTGCTCGGCTGGTTGAAGTGGATGGCGTTGGCGGCGGCGTTTGGCGGCTTGTTGATCGGCGCGATCTCGATCGGTGTCGGTCACTTCGGTCAGCACGGTGGCGCTGCGCAGTCGGGTCGCAAGTGGTTGATGGGTGGTGCTGGTGCGGCGGTCGTGGCTGGTTTGGCGATCACGCTGACCAACACGCTCTACAACGCCACCGCCACGGCCTGACCCTGTCCACTGACCGGAGAGGACGATTCACGATGCGTGGAACTGTTGTCGGGGCCGGGTTGCTCGTTGCGGCGTTGGTGATCGGCGTGGTGCTGGTCACTACCCGCGACGGCGACCCCGGCCCACACGAGGGCGGCCGCTCAGCTGACGTGGCGGGCACGGTCGAGGTCGTGACCCCGTCGGGTGCGACCGTCATCGTCGCGGCCGACGACGGCAACAGTGACATCGACGGCGACCGGGCGGAGACGCCGGCGGCGGTTGGGTCGTCGACTCATGCAACCGGGCCGGTTGAGGCTGCGCTTGGGTGGGTGTCGATGACCGGCGATCTGTTCGCGGAGCCGGGCATCATCTCGCGCACCGCGATGATCACCGATCTAGCGACGGATCGGTTCGGTCCGGCGTTGAAGGATTCGATCAACGCCGCAGTGTCCGCGTACGCAAACGATGCCCGCACCGCGGGTGTGGATGTGATCGAGTCGCCGGTCACGGTCGCTGCGGTTGAGGCGCCTGATGGGCGTTGGGATGTGTCGGTGTGGTCGGTGCTGGTCATGGCGGCACCGGGTGAAGACGTTGCCCGGTCGCTGTGGCGCACCACCACGCTCACGATGGCGTTCGTTGACGGTGAGTGGTTGATCGACGACATGGGCCTCGAGTCAGGCCCACAGCCGGCCCCGTCACCCGCAGCGACGTACTCACACCCGCACGAGTTCGAGTCCGTGATCGCCTGGACCGCGGTGGCCGCCGTCGACCAGAACTGAGTAGGGGGGCGGGTCGATGATTTCGCTGCCGGATTGGGTACCAACCCCGGGCGACCTGTTCGGGTTCGCGGCTGACGCGTTGGGCTGGTCGTGGGAACGCGTGGTGCAAGGCATCTTCGGCTGGTTCGCCCAGGCGATGGTCATGTTCCTCGAATGGTGCTGGGCCGCGCTCGAGTCGGTGCATCGTCCCCGGTTGACCGAGTCGTGGTTCGCGAACGAGATCATGGGCGTCACGATCCTGATCTCGTTGTCGATCACCGTCGCGATGATGCTGATCTCGGCGATCCAGATGGGCTGGGCGGGCCGTCCGGAGTTGTTTGGCGACACGATCCGCAACGCCGCCAAAGCGGTGTGGATGTCGGTCATGTTCGTCGTCCTGGTCGACTCCGGCCTGGCGATCTCGGACTGGATGTCGGATCAGATCTGGCAGGTCTCACGACCCGAGCTCATCGACTACTTCGACGTCACCTCATCGTCGGGATCGCTCGTTGATTCCGGTGTGGCGGTCACGTTTCTGGGACCGTTGCTGGCCGGGCTCATCATGGTGAGCCTGGCGGTCATCTACTTCGTGCTGGTGTTCCGCTCGATCATGATCTACCTGGTCGCTGCGTTCGCACCGATCGTGCTCGCCTTCTCGGTTCACCAAACGATGCGCGGCGGCACCCGACGCCTCGTGTCGCTCATGTTGGCGCTGCTGCTCGCAAA
>CAZEML010000318.1:0-2879 GCA_964513285.1 uncultured Candidatus Nemicrothrix sp. | reverse complement strand
TGTCCAGGGAATCGGAGAGGGCCAGCACCATGGCTCGACTCGGCCGGGAGCGACAGGATGCGCAGCGCTTCCTCGATCTCCACCGACGCATGTTCGCGCCGAACCGAGCCGAGGTCGGGGTCGGCCGCTCAGGCCCGCAGATTGCCGCGTCGCGCGATCGCGGTGTCGAGCGCCGCGTCGGCACGGGCTGCGGCGGCAGGCAGGCCCCCGGACCGCCGGCGAATCGAGTACGAGACATCGACGTCGAGATCACAACCGCGAAGATCGCGATGGAGCTCGCGAGCCCGTCGACTGAGCATCAGGGCGCCGTCGACCGGCACCATGACCACCCCGAGTCGACCCGGCGCGACCATCGCGGTCCGGTCGGTCCAACCGAGGTGGCGATCGATGATGGCGAGGATCGCTGCCTCGGCCAGCGCCTGATCGTCCACTCCTGGCCTGGTCACCAGCTCCGGAGCGAAGTTGATGATGAGCACGCCGGCGCCGAAGCCCTGACGTTCCACATGGCTCTCCTCACTTTCGAGGAGATCAGCCCACCCGCCTGTCGCGACGGGAGTGGACTGTGTCTTCGATCGTCCGATCGACAACATCGCGCACCTCCCAAGGTCTCGCTTCACCACTCGCATCGGACGCTCCGGCCGAGCGCAGTAGGCCGTTTGGCCCATCGTCACCGAACCGACATCGCTTCTCGACGCTGCGTGGCGGGTTCGGCCACCCGTGGTGCGGGACGCACGCTTCGCGGTCCGCGGGGTGTGTGCGAAGCTGGGTCGGTGCAGCTCGAACACGTCCGCTTCGTGGGCTCAGCGGGAGCCGAACTCGCCGGTGTCGTGCGCCGTCCGCCGGGCGAGGTGGTGGGTTCGGCACTGATCGCCCACTGCTTCACCTGCGGCAAGGACCTCCACACGACCGCTCGACTGTCGAAGGCGCTCACCCGTGCCGGCTGGCTGACGATGACCTTCGACTTCACCGGGATCGGTGAGAGTGGAGGAGACTTCGGCGACACGACCGTCGGAACCGAAGTGGGCGACCTCACCCGCGCCGCGGTGACCCTCATCGAGCGCAACGCCGGTCCCTGCCTCCTCATCGGGCACTCGCTGGGCGGGGCCGCAGCGGTGCTCGCTGCATCGCGCCTCAAGACCGTCGACCGGGTGATCGCGATCGCCTCGCCCGGTGACGTCGCCCATGTCGACCACCTCTTCGTCGACGCGCCCCGCATCGAGGATGGCTCTGCCTGCGCCACGATCGGCGGCCGGGTCTTCCGCATCGGCCCGGAGTTCCAGGCCGACCTCGAGCGCCATGACGTCACGGCGGCCGCGGCGACGCTCGACCGGCCCTTCCTGGTCGTGCAGGCGGGCGCCGACACGATCGTGGGCGCCGAGCAGACCCGCCGTCTGGCCGAAGCCGGCGGCGCCGATCTCGTCACGATCGAGGGGGCCGACCACCTCTTCAGCGGCCCCGAGGCGAGCGGAGCGCTCGCCGATGCGGTCCTCGCGTGGCTCGATCGCACCTGAATGGCGTCTGAATCCGCCCGCGATGCTTGTTAGCAGCTTGTCTGCTCCGTAGGCTCCAACGGTCTTTCGGTGGGCCAGGTGGGTCCACCGCGTGCTGAACAACGCGCATCTACAGGGGAGAAACCGTGAGCGCTGTACCGTATCTGGCCCTGATCTCGGCCCTGGCGGGCCTGGGTCTGGCCGCCTACTACTACAAGGCCGTGGAGGCGGCACCTGCGGGCAACGACCGCATGGTGTTCCTCATGACCGAGATCCAGAAGGGTGCTCGCGCCTTCCTGAAGCAGGAGTACACCTGGGTCGCGGCGTTCGCCGGCGCGATGCTGATCCTGATCGCGATCGTGATCACGCCGCTGGCGTCGATCAGCTACGTGATCGGCGCGGTGCTCTCCGCAGCCGCCGGTTACGCCGGCATGACGGTCGCGACGATGGCCAACGCCCGGACGACCGAAGCGGCCAAGGAAGGGCCGGCCAAGGCCCTTCCGATCGCCTTCCGCGGCGGTGCGGTCATGGGCTTCGCCGTCGCCGGCCTCGCCCTCGCCGGCCTGATGCTCGTCTACCTCCTGTTCGTCGAATGGCTCGAGGCCGACGACGCGTTCGAGATCGTCACCGCCTACGGCCTCGGCGCCTCGACCATCGCGCTCTTCTCGCGTGTGGGCGGCGGCATCTACACCAAGGCCGCCGACGTCGGTGCCGACCTCGTCGGCAAGGTCGAAGCCGGCATCCCCGAGGACGACCCCCGCAACCCGGCCACCATCGCCGACTCCGTCGGTGACAACGTCGGCGACGTCGCCGGCATGGGTGCCGACCTCTTCGAGTCCTACGCCGGCTCGATCATCGCCCCGATCGCGCTGACCGCCTTCTCCGTCGCCGGTGGCCTCCGCGCCGAAGACGCCGGCCTCGAGGGCATCGCCGAGCTGCTGATGTTCCCGATCGCGATCGCCTTCGTCGGCATGATCGCCTCGATCATCGGTTCGTTCCTCGTCAAGGGTGGCGACAGCACCGACTCCAAGGCCCTGAGCCGTGCCCTCCACATGGGGACCAACGTGGCCATGGGTCTCACCGTGGTCGCCACGGTCATCATCGCCTACATGATGTTCGGCGACGCCCCCGGCGACGAGTACGGCCTCGCCGTCTCGGTCATCGGCGGCCTCCTCGTCTGTTTTAATGATACGGCGACCGCCGAGATCTACACCTCGGACCACTTCAACCCGGTCAAGAAGATCGCCGCCCAGTCCGAAACCGGCCCCGCCACCACGGTCCTCTCCGGCATCAGCGCCGGCATGGTCTCGGTCGCCGCCTCGGTCGCGCTGATCCTCATCGGTGTCGGCGTCGCCTACTGGGGCGGCGAGCAGACGCTCGGTGACGGCG
>CAZEML010000317.1:0-2924 GCA_964513285.1 uncultured Candidatus Nemicrothrix sp. | reverse complement strand
CACCGCGACCGGCGCCGGCCAGTTGTCGAGGTCGGGCTGAACGCCGAGACCGACGCCATCGGGCACGGGGATCGAGCCCCCGACCGGTTGTACCGGTGGGGTGAGGCACGGATACGCCGGCTCTTGATACGGGAACGAGATCCACGTGCCCTCGGAGACGTGCTCGGGGACGGTGGCGCCCATGTGGACGGTGGCGGCCGCGGTGAGGTCGCCGCCCCACGTGTCGTCGATCGTGAGCGGCACACTGTGTTCGGCACAGAGGTCGCGCACGACCCGCAGTGGCGTGATGCCGCCGACGCGCGAGAGCTTCATGCCGAACCCTTGAGCCACGCCGTCGCTGATGGCGCGGGCGATGGTCGGAATGTCGACCGCGGACTCGTCGAGGAAGAGCGGATGGTGGAGCTTGTCGGCGATCCGGGCGTGTTCGTCGTAGGTGCGGCACGGCTGCTCGATCACCAGCGGCAGGTCGCGACAGGTGACGCTGAACTCGAGCGCGTCACGCATCGTCCAGCCTCGGTTGGGGTCGACGAGCAGGCGGGTCGTCGGCGAGAGCGCGTCCGCAACCGCTCGGACCGTCTCGATGTCGACGGCGAGGGGGCGCCCGCCGGCCTTGACCTGGATCCGCTGGTAGCCGTCGGTCTCCCGGGCGGCTGCAGCGCTCGCCGTCGCCTCCGGGGTGTCGGGCATGACGCCGTAGTACGAGGGCACCGACTCGCGTCGCGCACCGCCCAGCAGGTCGCACAGGCGTTCGCCGTAGGCGCGCCCGGTGAGGTCCCAGGCGGCCACGTCGATGGCGCACTTGGCGTAGCGGTGCCCGTTGAGGGCGCCGTCCATCGCGGCGGAGAGCAGACCCAAGCGCCGCGGATCGAGGCCGATCACGGCGGGGGCGAGCTCGGCGATCGCGGCGCGAGCTCCGCCGGCGTGTTGTTCCTGGTAGGTCGGTCCGAGCGGCGTGGTCTCGCCGAACCCAGACATCCCCTCATCGGTCACGAGCTCGACGACCGTCGCGTCGAGGCCGGCCACGGCGCTGGTCGACATCTGGTACTCGCCGCCCGCCACGATGATCTCGTGGCGATACACCCGGATCTCGGTGATCTTCATGGGGCGCATCGTGCCTCACCGGCGCCCGCGGTGCGAGTGGCTCAGCGAGCGAGCCGATCCTGACGAGCGACGGCATCGGACCACCAGGCGCCATCGGGGCCGTCGGGCACGTGCCGATAGCTGAGGCTCATCCGGGGCGGGGCCGAGGCCATCTTCGGAACGGCGTGTTCCCAGGAGTGCTGGCAGGCGCCGCCCATCACGAGGAGGTCGCCGGACCCCAGAGTGAAGCGCAGGCTCGGCGCGTCGCCCGCCATCGGTCGAAGGCCGAATCGGCGCGGTCCGCCGAGCGAGACGACGGCGACGATCGGATCGACCTCGTGCACCCCGATGCGATCGGCGTGCCACGCCACCGAATCGTCGCCGTCGCGGTAGTAGTTGACGAAGCCGGCCGTGAGCCCTGAGCCGTACCGGGCTTCGAGCGCGGCGGTGATCTCGGCCAGGACCGGCCGGGCGGTGACCGCCGCCGCGTCGAGGGTGGCGTGGAGCCGGGGCTCGTCGACCAGTCGGCCGTACATCGGGCGCCGCCCGGCCCGCCAGGGGAGGGACGCGGCCAGGTCGGCCAGGAGTTCGTCGGCGCCCGACAACCAGCCGGCGGCGTGGTCCACCCAGCAGAACTCGTCGAGGGCGATGCGTTCGACCCGTGCGGTGGTGACGGCCGGTTCGCCGAGCCCGAACAGGCTGGTCTGGTAGTCGAGCACCGCCACACTCTAGCGAACACATGTTCGTATGGCGAGCAGGGGTCACCCGGGCGGCGCGGACTACGGTCCGGACATGGCCGTGCACACCGAAGTCCAGGACCACACCTTCATCGTCACGATCGACCGCCCCGACCGGCGCAACGCCGTCGATGGGCCGACCGCGGCCCTGCTCCACGAGGCGTTCCGTCGTTTCGAAGACGACGCGGGGCTGCGCGTGGCCGTGCTCACCGGCGCCAACGGGGTGTTCTGCGCCGGCGCCGACCTGAAGGCGATATCGACCGGTGACGGCAACCGGATGGACCGCACCGGTCCGGGGCCCATGGGTCCCACCCGGATGGACCTCGACAAGCCGGTCATCGCGGCGGTGGAGGGGTTCGCGGTCGCCGGCGGACTCGAGTTGGCGGTGTGGGCCGACCTCCGAGTCGCCGCGGAGGACGCCGTGTTCGGCGTCTACTGCCGGCGCTGGGGTGTGCCCCTCGTCGACGGCGGAACGATCCGCCTGCCACGGCTCATCGGCGCGTCGCACGCCAACGACCTGATCCTCACCGGGCGGGGCGTGAGCGGCGACGAAGCGAAGGCGATGGGCCTCGTCAACCGGATGGTCGCCCCGGGCCAGGCCCTCGCCGCCGCGCTCGAGTTGGCGGCGGAACTGGCGGCGCTCCCGCAGCGCTGTATGCGCACCGACCTGCGATCGACCAAGGACCAGTGGTCGCTGTCGATGCCCGAAGCGCTGCTGCACGAGACGATGCTCGGCCGCGAGACCGTGGCGTCCGGTGAGACGCGAGCAGGCGCGACGCGCTTCGCGGAGGGCGCGGGCCGTCACGGCGCCAAGGCGCCGGACGCGTGACGCTTCAGTTGGCCGAGGTCAGAGTCGGCTGGTCGCCACGAAGTGACCGGGGGAGATCTCGGTCATCGACGAGTCGGCTTCGGTGTAGTCGAAGTCCTCTTCCATGATCTCGCGGACCCGGTTGGCCTCGACATCGGGATCGGGGATCGGCACGGCCGACAGCAACACCTTGGTGTAGGGATGCACCGGATTCTCGTAGAGCTCCTCGGTCTCCGCGTACTCCACGATCTTGCCCTTGAACATCACCGCGACCCGGTCGCAGATGTAGCGGATCATGC
>CAZEML010000316.1:0-2927 GCA_964513285.1 uncultured Candidatus Nemicrothrix sp. | reverse complement strand
ACCTCCGGCGCGAGAACGACCGCCTGCTGTTCGGCAACTACGGCCACGAGGGCCGCACCGTCTGGGAGGACGGCAAGCCCGACGTCTTCGATGCCTCGCTCTTCGCTCCGGACGACGAGGGCATCGCCGAGATCGCCGAGCTGGCGATGGCCCACGTGCCGCTGCTCGGCGAAGTCGGCATCGCCGAGTTCGTCAACGGCCCGATCACCTACACGCCCGACATGAACCCGCTGATCGGTCCGGCGCCCGGCGTCGAGGGCTTCTACCAAGCGGTCGGTGTGCAGATCGGCATCACCCACGCGGCCGCGGCCGGCAAGGTCCTGACCGAGATGATCACCGGTGGCGACACCGAATGGGACGTGTGGCCGTGGGATCCCCGTCGCTTCGGTGACTGGGCGCTGGCCGGCTCTGGTCGTGACTCCTACGCCAACACCCGTGTGCGCGAGATGTACGAGCACCAGTACGGCGCGCCCTATCCGCATCGCATGTGGACCTCGGCCCGACCGGTTCAGCAGACCGCGCTCTACGACACCCTCGCCGCGAAGGGTGCTCGCTTCGGTCAGATCGCCGGTTGGGAACGGGCCTTCTGGTTCGGCTCTGAGGAGTACAGCCACGACACGCTCAGCTACCGCGACGAGCACTGGCACGACGCCGTCGCCGAGGAGTGCCGTGCCGTGCGTGACGCCGTCGGCGTGATGGATCACGGCGGCTTCACTCGCTACGAGATCACTGGTCCCGGAGCGGCTGACTTTCTCGACCGCATGATCTGCACTCGGATGCCGGCCCTCGGCCGGGTCCGTCTCTCGTACCTGCTGCGCCCGAACGGCACGGTGTGGAGTGAGGCGACCATCGGGCGGATCAGCGACGAGCACTTCCTCTGGCTCGGCCCGACCGCCGCTCGCGAACGCGACTTCGACTGGCTCCAGCAGCACCTGCCCGACGACGGTTCCGTCGAGCTGAAGATCGGCACCGAACGAACGTCGACCCTGATGGTGATGGGTCCGAACTCTCGTGAGCTGTTGTCTCGCCTCACCGACGCCGATCTCTCGAAGGCGGCAGCACCCTGGATGTCGCTGCGCGAGATCGAGATCGCCGGCGTGATGGTCACGGCGTTGCGGGTCAGCTTCGTCGGCGAGCTCGGTTGGGAACTCCACGTCGACGACGCCGACCTCGTCCAGCTCTACGAGGCGCTGTGGTCGGTGGGCGAGGATCTCGGTCTGCGCGACTTCGGCTCGTATGCCCTCAACTCGATGCGGGTCGAGAAGGGGTACCACGGGTGGGGGAGCGAGTTCGGGGTGGAGTACACGCCGTTCGATGTCGGCCTCGACCGATTCCTCCATCTCGACAAGCCCGACTTCATCGGCCGCGACGCCGCCCGGGCGATGGCCGATCAGCCGGCCGGCTGGAGCTACGGCGTGTGGACCGTCGACATCTCGTCGATGCCCGGGCCCGCCGGCGATCCGCCGCCGTCGGCACCGATCCGGGTCGGCGGGGAGGCGGTCGGGTTCGTCACCTCGGCATCGGAGGGCTTCCGCACCGGCGAGCGGGTCTGCCTCGGCTACGTCGAGGGCCGCCATGCCGGCACCGTCGACGGCTTCACGATCGACGGCTACGGCGTCGACCTGCCCGTTGTTCGGCACGAGCACGGCATCTACGACCCCGACCACGAACGGCCGCGAAGCTGAGCATGCGCGCTGCGCTCGCCCTGGCGGCAGCCGCCGTGATCGCGAGTGCCTGCGCAGACAACTGCAGCTGTGGCGCACCGCCCGAGGGCGGATCCGTGGATGTCCGGCTCGGCGCCGAGTACGGCCCGGCCGCGTTGATCGCGTGCTTCGGCGCGTGTGTGGAGACGGCGATCGACGACGAGACCTGGCTCCAAATGCCCGCCGAGGCGTTCGCCGAGGGATGGGAACAGGGGCGGATCACGTTCGAAGTGGTGGATGGCGAGGGGCGGGTTCTCACCGCGTTCCGTGCGACGCCTGAGCTGGTCGATGGCTGCTGCGGCGAGTACTGGCGGGTCGACGAGCCGACGCCCTGAAGGCGTCACACCCGGACGCGAGACTGCCCCCATGGACGCACTCACGCCGCAGCTGGTCGAGTTCATCGCGTCGCAGCCGCTGTTCTTCGTCGCGACCGCCGCCGAGTCGGGCCGGGTCAACGTCTCACCGAACGGGTTCGGAAGCGGCCGGTCACCGGCTCAGTTGATCAGAACTCCGCTGCGGCGTCCTGGAGTGCGCCGATGAAGTAGGTGGCGAAGCTGCCGTCGAAGAGCAGGAGGTAGCTGCGCTCGTCGGACTGGTCATCTCGGATGATGTCGCAGGTGACGCCGGCGATCGGGCTGCCCCAGGCCGCGCCGCTCGGCGACATGTCGTCGTCGAAGTCGGTGCTGCAGAGCTTCGCCAGGGTGTCGGCGGCGTGGGCGCCGCTGACTCGCACGGCGTGACGCGAGTGAGAGATGTCGACCGTCGAGGCGAAGCCGCTGAGGTCGAGACCCGCAGCCATGGCGGGCGCGCCGTCGCCGAGCAGGTACCACTCGTCGGGCCGGATCCGGGCGACGAGGGTGTCGCCCCGCTGCTCGGCGGCACCGAACGGCAGGCTCAGCGTCGAGGCGGCCGGCGTGTCGATGGCGGCACGGACGCTGGCCTTCGGCATCGCGTCCAGATGGGTGATGGAGACCGAAGAGTCAGCCACGGAGACGCTCTCCTTCCGGATCGAAGTGGGCGTGATGTTCCATCACGGTGGCGGTGATGCGTTCACCGCTGACCAGCAGGACCTCGAGCGAGGTGCCGGGGGCGGCGAACTCCTTGGTGACCTGCGCGAGGCAGATCGACCGGTCGAGGGTGGGAGACATGCGGCTCGATGTGATGCGGCCGACGATCTCGGTGGTGCCGGCTCGCAGGATCTGTGCCGCTTCCTCGGGCCCGATC
>CAZEML010000315.1:0-2935 GCA_964513285.1 uncultured Candidatus Nemicrothrix sp. | reverse complement strand
CGGGTCGGGCTGGGCCCGGACCAGCGCCTCCTTCGCGCCCGGACCGCAGCCGGGTCGAACGACGCGATCCGTCGCGCGAGACCGTCGACGTGGGCGTCGAGTTCGTCCGCGGGGAACGCACGGTTGAAGTAGCCCCACGCCGCGCCGGTCTCCGCGTCGAGGTCGAGCCCACCGAGGACGAGCTCCGCCGCTCGGTTCGAGCCGACGAGCCCGGGGAGCCGCTGCGTGCCGCCGGCGCCGGGAATGATCCCGATCGGCACCTCCATCTGGTTCATCACGGCCCGACCGATCGCGGCGAACCGCATGTCGCACCCCATCGCGATCTCGCTGCCCCCGCCGCCGACCCGGCCGGCGATCTTGCAGATCGTCGCCTTGGGCATGGTGCGGAACCGCTCGACCATCTGGTCGAAGGCGTTGAGCTCCGACGCCGGCTCGGGCGGCGCGCCCGGGGTTTGCTGCAACAGCGTCACATCGAAGTGCGCCACGAAGAAGTCGGGGTTCGCGCTCTGCAGGACGACGACCGTGCTGTCGGGGTCAGCAGCGACTCGTTCGGAGAACTTCAGCAGGTCGATGAGCAGCTCTCGGGTGATGAGGTTGACCGGCGGGTTGTCGATCGTCGCCCAGACCGCCCGCTCCTCGACGGCGATCGTGAGGTGGTGGTAGTCGTCGCCCAGGTCCATGGCCCGAACGCTAGGTCATGTCGTCAACGGGCTGCCCACGCCTGCGCGGACGTGAGCTCGCCCGCCGAGTAGCGTCCGGGCGTGGCCAACCCGTTCAGCCCACTACTCGTCGCCTGCCGCGACCTCCTCGCCGCGATCGACGAGCCGATGGCGCACGAGTTCGTCGATCATCTCGATCGGGCCGCGGAGATGGCGGCGGCGCACGACCCGGCGCCGTGTCCCTTCCCGGCGCTCGACCGAGGGCTTGATCTCGCGACCGACGCCACGCGGCCTGCCGTCGAGGCGCTCGTCGCGACGTCGGCCGAGATGCCGTGGCGGCGGCCCGACTCTGCCGTCGTGCCGCCGGGATGGGCTCACCGTGCCGCGACGGCCGAACTCGTCGGGCCTGACGGCGTCATCACGCCGCACACGAACGAGCGCTTCGGGATCTTCCTGCTCGACACGGCGTGCGACTACCCCGACCACTGGCACGACGCGGAGGAGCTCTATCTCGTCCTCGCCGGGTCGGGTCGATGGACGGTCGACGAAACCGACCGCACGCTCGGGGCCGGTGACTGGTCGCGCACGCCGTCGGGCGCGCATCACGCGATCCTCACGACCGATCAGCCCGTCTTCGCCGTCTACGGCTGGTCCGGTGACACGAGCTACGACAGCTACGACTTCTGAGCCGGTCCGCTACGACTCCTCGGGCAGCAACGACCAGAAGGCGTCGACCAGCGGGTTGCGGAGGTGGCGCTTGAGGGTGAACAGGCCCAGGTCGTAGGGCTCGAGCACGGGGTCGACGTCGAGGGTGCGTACCCGCTCAGCATGCGGGCTGTTGTCGAGCACGATCTTCGGGACGACGCCGACGCCGAGCCCCAGGCTGACCATGCTGACGATCGCCTCGTTGCCGGCGACCTGGGCATAGACCTTCGGCGTGACGTCGAGGGTGCTGAACCAGGCGTCGACCCTTCGGCGGGCGATGCCGCCGGTGGCGAGAATCATCGGGATGTCGGCCCAGCCGGTGGACCCATCCGGCGGCAGCTGTGCGAGCGTCGGGTCGGCCGGCTCGACCGGGGCGATGAAGACGAGCGGCGACACCCGAATCGGCTTGAACTGCACCCCTGGAGGCAGACGGTCCGGACGAGCGGCGATCGCCAGCTCCTCTTCCAACGCCTGAACTCGGGCGATGGCGTGCTCGGGGTCACCGGTCTGGAGCCGGATCTCCACGCCGGGATGGGCCGGCCGGAAGCTGTTCAACAGATCGAACAAGATGCTGTGGCTGGCCGTGACCGAGCAGTAGAGGCTGATCTCGCCCTGGAGTTCATCGGCGGGGTCGGTGAGCTCGAATCGGATCTGGTCCCACTGCTGCACCGCATCACGGGCGTAGCGCTGGAACCGGTGACCGGCGGGGGTGAGTTCGACACTGCGGTTGTCGCGGTCGAACAGCGTCACCTTGAGCTCGTCTTCGAGTTGGCGGATGTGGCGCGACATCGCCGAGGTGCTCACGTTGGCCCGGGCGCTCGCCTGGCCGAAGTGCAGGGTCTCGCTCAACCAGATGAAGTGCCGGAGCGTGGTGATGTCCATCGCACCAGTGTTGCACTAGTCGGGATACAGCGTTGCACATATCTCAATTTACGGAACACTGCCCCGCCAGTACGCTCCACCTGTTCGATTCAGCCTCGCTGAACCCCGCAGTCCAGCCCACCCGGGAGAGCCGCCATGGCCAACTACTTCAACACCCTGCCGCTCCGTGCGCAGCTCGCCGAACTCGGCAAGTGCCGCTTCATGGGACTCGACGAGTTCTCCGACGGCGTCGAGGCGCTGCGCGGCAAGAAGATGGTCGTGATCGGCTGTGGCGCCCAGGGTCTCAACCAGGGCCTCAACCTGCGCGACAGCGGCCTCGACGTCTCCTACGCCCTGCGCGACGAGGCGATCGCCCAGCAGCGTCAGTCGTGGAAGAACGCCACCGAGAACGGCTTCACCGTCGGCACCTACGAGGAACTGCTCCCCACCGCCGATGTGGTGCTCAACCTCACGCCCGACAAGCAGCACACCAACGTCGTCGAGACGATCATGCCGATGATGAAGCACGGCGCCTGTCTATCGTACTCACACGGCTTCAACATCGTCGAAGAGGGCATGCAGATCCGTGACGACATCACCGTCATCATGGTCGCCCCCAAGTGCCCGGGCTCCGAGGTGCGTGCCGAGTACGTCCGCGGCTTCGGCGTGCCGACCCTCATCGCCGTCCACGAGGACAACGACCCGAACGG
>CAZEML010000314.1:0-2993 GCA_964513285.1 uncultured Candidatus Nemicrothrix sp. | reverse complement strand
CGCTTCCGTCCCCGACAGATCCACCGCACAGCATCGGCACAACGTGTGCCCCGTTGAGAGGGGACCCGGTTTGGGCGGCGTCGTGAAATCGCCGGAAAACGACAACCGCCGGTGGGCGCATCCTATGCCCACCGGCGACGCCGGTTCATGGCGGAGGGTGTGGGATTTGAACCCACGGAGGCTTGCACCTCACACGCTTTCCAAGCGTGCCCATTCGGCCGCTCTGGCAACCCTCCCAGCCCGCCCGAGAGCGGGTGTGGCCCCACCCGAAGGCGAGGATGTGGAACCCCCGCGGTGCGGGATCCGGTGGCAAAGGGTAGCGTGATTTGTGCAACGCCCGTTCCGGGGTGTGGCGGTCGGGTCCTGTGCAACAGGCACCCGTGAACCGAGTCAGGGCCGGAAGGCAGCAGCTCTCAGCGGAGCTGCCTGTGTGCCGCAGATCGCCTGGCCGCCACTCCCGGGAACGGGCGTTCGTTGTTTTCGCTGCATGCAGTCTTGTCACTGCATCCGCAGACCCGGCGTTGTCCTCGCTGCATGCGCAGACCCGCCTCGCTCTTGCTCGCGCTCTCCGCACACCGGCTCGGCCTTGGCGATCGGTGACGCGAAACTGCCGCGGCGCCGCACCGTGGCTGGCAGACTCGCGGCGATGACGGCGCCGACGGCCTCCTCGCCTCGCAGCATCCTCGCCGCGACGTGGGCGCTGTTCGCCGGCGTCTTCTTGCTCACCGCCGGCAACGGCCTCCAGTTCACGACCGTCGGCGTGCGATCGACCGTCGAAGACTTCGACTCGCTCGCCATCGGTGTCATGACGGCGGCGTACTACGTCGGGTTCCTCGCCGGTGCCGGGTTCACCTATCGATCCCTCGGTCGAGTCGGTCATCTCCGCGTGTTCGCCGCCCTCGCCTCGACCGCCAGCGCGTCGGTGCTGATGCACACGCTCTTCGTCAACCCGTTCAGCTGGTCGCTGATGCGGATCGCGACCGGGTTCTGCGTCGCCGGCCTGTTCATCGTCATCGAGAGTTGGATCAACGATCAGGCCACCAACTCGACCCGCGGCATCCTGATGTCGACCTACATGGTCACGGTGCTCGGTGGCCGTGCCGCCGGCCAGGCCCTGCTCAACGTCGGCGATCCGGGCGGGTTCGACCTGTTCGTCATGTCGAGCGTGATGGTCTCGATGGCGCTCGTGCCGATGATGATGTCGGCGACCTCGGCCCCGCCCGTGGTGATCCCCGAGCGCATGAGCTTCGCCGAACTGCGAGCCGTGGCCCCCACCGGCGTGCTGACGATCTTCGTCTCGGGCTGGACCACCGCGGTCCTCGGCGGCCTCTCCGCGGTCTACGCGACCCGCGTCGGGATGGACACCGGGCAGGTCTCCCTCTTCGTCGGGTCGCTCATCATCGGTGCTGCCATCCTCCAGATCCCGATCGGCACGCTGTCGGACCGGATCCGTCGCCGACTGGTCATGCTCGGGGTGTCGGTGATCTCGATCGTGCTGTTGTTCGCGGTGGCCGCGGCGCCCGAGACCGGCTGGGTCCCGATCGTGTTGATCGGCCTGGTCGGTGGCTTCACCTACCCGATGTACGGGCTGGGCGTCGCCCTCACCAACGACTGGATCCCCGACGAGAAGCGGGCCGCGGCCTCGATGCTCTTGATGATCGTCAACGGCATCGCGGCGATCATCGGCCCGATCGTGGCGTCGATCGCGATGGACGCCGATCCGGCCCAGATGTTCGTCAGCCTCGCGGTCGTCCAGATCGCGTTCGCGGGCTACCTGGCCGTCCGGATCGTGGTCCGAGCGCCGAAGCCGGTCGAGGCGCAGTCCCGGTTCGCGCCGCTCGCCGACCGGGTCACGGCGTTCGTGTTGCAGCGTCGATCCGGCGCCGCGGGCACCGAGGAGCGGGAGCAGTAGAGTCGGCTGCGCATGGCCTACCAGTCGCTCTACCGCCGCTACCGACCACAGAAGTTCGGTGAGATCCGCGGGCAGCAACACGTGGTCTCGGCGCTGCAGAACGCCGTCGTCAAGGGCGAGGTCGGCCACGCCTACCTGTTCCACGGGCCCCGCGGCACCGGCAAGACCACCTCGGCGCGGGTGCTGGCCAAGGCCCTCAACTGCGAGAACCTCGGCGCGGACGGCGAGCCGTGCGGGGTCTGCGAGAGCTGTGTCGCGATCGAACAGGGCCGCTCGTTCGATCTCCATGAGCTCGACGCGGCGAGCAACAACAAGGTCGAGGACATGCGCGACCTGCTCGCCAAGGTCAACCTCGGCACCCCCGGGCGAGCGAAGGTGTACATCCTCGACGAGGTCCACATGCTCACCAGCCAGGCCGAGAACGCCTTGCTGAAGACGCTCGAAGAGCCGCCGGACCACGTGACGTGGGTCCTCGCCACCACCGAACCCCACAAGGTCGTCGAGACGATCCGAAGCCGCTGCCAGGTCTTCCAGTTGACCCTGCTCGGGGCCGAGGAGATGGCCGATCACGTCCGGTGGATCATCGACGACGCCGACCTCGACGTCTCTGACGATGCGGTCGAACACGTCGTCGCCGCCGGCGGCGGTTCGGCCCGTGACACCCTGTCGGCGCTCGATCGGGTCGTCGCCGCCGGAGGTGTCGTCGAGGTCGACACCACGACCGACACCATGATCCAGGCCATCGCCGATCACGACGTCGCCGCCGCCCTCGCCGCCGTCGGCGACGCCACCGGCCGAGGTCGCGATCCCCGCACGATCGGCGAAGGCGTGCTGGCGGGACTGCGCGACGCCTTCCTCACCACTATGGGAGCGCCACCGCCGCGCTTGTCGCCCACCCAGCGGCAACGGGCCGAAGCCGTCGCGGCGACGATGACCCCGGCGGCGATGACCCGCGCCATGGAGACGCTCGGCACCGCCCTCGTCGAGATGCGGCAGGCCCCCGATCCGCGGGTGGATCTCGAGGTCGCGCTGGTGCGGCTGTGCCGCCCGGTCGCGGACCGGTCACTCGACGCACTGTCGG
>CAZEML010000313.1:0-3017 GCA_964513285.1 uncultured Candidatus Nemicrothrix sp. | reverse complement strand
CGAAGGGCTCGCGCCTCGCCAACGGTTGGTCGACCCTCGGCGATGTCGGCAAGGTCGACGAGGACGGCTTCCTGTACCTGACCGATCGCAAGGCGTACATGATCATCACCGGTGGCGTGAACGTGTATCCGCAGGAAGCGGAGAACGTGTTGACGATGCATCCGGCGGTCGCCGACGTCGCGGTGATCGGCGTGCCCAACGAGGACTTTGGTGAAGAGGTGAAGGCCGTCGTTCAGCCGATCGAGATGCCGGCCGACGACGACGCAGCGGCCGCGCTCGGGCGTGAGCTGATCGCCTACTGCAAGGATCAGCTCGCCGACGTGAAGTGTCCGCGCACGGTCGACTTCCGTGAGGAACTGCCGCGGCACCCGACGGGCAAGCTCTACAAGCGGCTGCTCAAGGACGAGTACTGGGCCGACGCCGGCCGGTCCATCTGACGCCAGTCCCGGTTCGGGAACATCGGGGACTGAAAACAGTCCAACACCTAGGTCGGGCGGTGGATTTCCGCCACTGATCGCTTCACAACGCTCACCCGCGGGCCGATTCGGGGAGGAGAACGCTCCGACCCTTTCCTGTCCAGCGAGGTGCGTTCTGTGCTCGACACTCCCGGGAGCTGCTCACTCCCGGGAGTGTCACGTTTTCGCTCAGGAGATCTTGAGCACGCGCGCCGCGTTTTCGCGGAGGAACTTGGGCCAGACCTCGTCCTTGAACGGGACGTGCTGCATGTCGCCCATGATCCGTTCGAGGGAGAGCCCCATCGGGAAGTAGCCGGCGTAGATGATCTTGTCGGCCCCGCGGCTGTTGGCGTAGTCGATGATCGACTGCGGGTAGTACTTCGGTGCGAACGCCGACGTCGAGTAGTGCAGCCCCGGCCACTTGAGCATGAGCTTCACGATCAGGTCGTCCCACGGTTCGCAGCCGTGCCGGGTGACGAGGGTGAGTTCGGGGAAGTCGTACATCACCTGGTCGATGCGCTCGACCAGCTGCGGGCTCATCGGCAGGCGAGGCCCGGGCACGCCCGCACAGACGAAGATCGGGATGTCGAGCTCACAGCACGTCGAGTAGATCGGGTAGTAGAGCGGACTGTCGATCGCGACCTGCGGCGTGCAGCCGACGGGAAAGGTGCCGACGGCGCGGATGTCCCACTCGTCCTTGAGACGACGGATCTTGCGGACCTCGCCCATGACGTCGTTGGGGTCGACGTTCGCCGAGGGGATGAAGCGGTCGGGGTGCTCGGTGAGCGCCCGCTGTCCCTGCTCGCCGTCGGCGCCGATCAGGCCGTACTCGATGCCGAAGCGGTCCATCTCGCCGAGGGTGACCTCGATCGGGTCGGCGTCGATCCCGTAGAGCTCCTTCGGCACGTTCTTGAACATGTACTCGACCGGGAACTCGAAGTCGGTCGACTCGCCGTCCTTGAGTTGGTTGCGGATGAAGTCGTAGACCGCGAAGTCCTTGTCGGGGAACCCGATCATGGTGTCGATCACACCGATGCCAGAAGGCCCCGCGGTTCCAGGAGGGAGTGCCATGGCGGCGACCGTAACCCCGTCACCGACTTCGGGACCAAAACGGTGAGGCCCTAGGCTGAGCGTCGATGACGAACGACGATCGGTTCCGGCTCGACGAGGCTCCTGCGACCGAGGCCGACTGGCGAGATGCGGTCGATCGGGTGCTCAAGGGGCGCTCGTTCGAGAAGGTGTTGGTTAACCAGACGCGGGGCGGACTCGACATCCAGCCGCTCTACGCGCCGGCCGAAGGGGAGCGCGCCCTGCCGGTCGACCCCAACCGCATCGCCTACGGCTGGGACCTGCGCCAACACCACGCAGCGGGCGACCTCGACGGCTGCCGGGCCGCGGTCCTCGACGATCTCGAACACGGGGTCACCTCGATCGAACTCGGCGCGCCGACCGATTCGTGGGACGTCGACGCCCTGCGCACCGCGCTCCAGGGCGTCTTGCTCGACATCGCACCGGTCGCCTTGGCCCCGCACGCCGACCTCGACTCGGCTCGCGCCCTGCTCGCGCTGGTCGACGAGCGCGGCGACGCCGAGACCTCACGGGCCTGGCTCGGGCTCGACCCGATCGGCGAGTTCGCTCGGTCCGCCTCGCCCGGCGATCTGACCGCGGTCGTCCAGCTGGCAGCGTCGATCGTCGAGACCCATCCGAACGTCGTGGCCTGCACGGTCGACACCACCCGCTACACCGACGCCGGGGCCGACGAGGTCCAAGAGCTGGGCTGGATGCTCGCCACGGGCGTCGCCGTCCTTCGAGCGCTCGAAGGGGCCGGCCTCTCGGTCGAGCGAGCGGCGGCCACGATCGGCTTTCGGGTGACCGCCGACGCCGACCAGTTCCTCACCATCGCTCGGCTGCGAGCGGCGCGCCGTCTCTGGGCCGCCGTGTTGAGCGCGTCTGGCGTCGATGGACAACCGTCGTCGTTCCACGCGGTCACGTCGGCGGCGATGTTCAGCCGCCGCGACGCCGAGGTCAACATGCTGCGGGCGACCTCGGCCGCCTTCGGCGCCGGAGTCGGAGGCGCCGACGCGGTCACCGTGCTGCCGTTCGACGGGTCGGACTCGGCGCTCGCCCGCCGCAACGCCCGCAACATCCAGCACCTGCTGATCGAGGAGTCCGGCATCAACCGGCTCGTCGACCCGGCCGCCGGTTCGGGCTTCGTCGAGTCGCTCACCGACCGGCTCGTCGAGGCCGGCTGGTCGGCCTTCCAGCAGGTCGAAGCCGACGGCGGCATGGTCAACGCGCTCGAATCCGGAACGGTCGAGACGGCGATCGAGGTCGGCCCGGCTCGCTCGACTGTCGACCCGCAAGGATCCGGTCACCGGCGTCTCGGAGTTCCCCGACGCCGGCCCAGCCGTGCCTGACCCGGCGACCGCACCGGCGACCGGCTTCCCGGTCCGCCGGGCGGCCGAGCCGTTCGAGGCCCTGCGGGATGGCGCCGACGCGGCCCGGGCCGCCGGCGTCGAACCGGGCGTCCATCTGGCGACCCTCGGGACCCTCGCCGACCCC
>CAZEML010000312.1:0-3053 GCA_964513285.1 uncultured Candidatus Nemicrothrix sp. | reverse complement strand
CGGGCGGCGGCGCCTCGCCACCGGCCGGCGCCCACGGGTCACGGTCGACCGGCGCGGCGGGTTCGTTCGAAGATGACTCGCCGCCCTGGGGCGCCCACTGTTGATCGTCGCCCGTCGTCATGCCCTCGACCCTTCTCGCATCGACCTGTGTTTCAGAACTACCAGACCACTCCCTATCGACGCGGTCGCCCCGAGTCCTGAGGCGAACCACGCCCCCCAGGCCAACTGGAAGGGCGACGCCACCACCGCCGCGACCGCGACCCCCAACGCCGGGCCGACCACGAGACCCATCCTGACACCGAGCCGGGGGCGGTCCCACGCGACCAGCAACAGACCCGCCGCGGCGGCCGCCACCACCCCGAACCAGCCGACGAACATGGCGAGCCGCTGCCATCCGCTGACGATGTCGAGCGCGGTCGCGCTCGACATCAGGTCGATGCTGGAGCGACTCCGGCTCCCGGTGCGTGCCCACGGGAGCAGCAGGCTCAACGCCGCGACCACCCCGATGATCGCCACCCCCCACTCGCGTCGCCCCGAAGCCACCCGCCCACGGTACCGGTCGGTCATCGCCCGCTCGGATCGTCCCCATAGCCGTCGACGGCTCGCTAACGTCGCGTGCGCCTCATCGGTGATCGGAGCGAACGATGGACACGAACCCCTTGCCGGACCGGGGCGGTTGCCTGGCTTCCCCACTCGCCCGGGTCGGTTTCGGCGTCGGGATGCTGGCCGTGCTCCTGGTGCTCGTGTTCGTCTTCGGTTCGCTCGGCGACGACGACGAACCCGGCACCGACGACACCGCGCCGGCCGAGGGGTCCGACGCGACCGGTGACGACACCGCACCCCGCCCCGCATCGGGAACCCGCACCGTCACCCTCCCCGACGGGCAGGCGCTGAACCTCGAGCTCTTCATCGCCGAGACCTCCGGCGTGACGATCATCGCGGCCCCCTCCCGCAACGCCGACATCACCTCGATCACCCCGGTCGGCGAGTCCCTCGTCGGAGGCGACTGCGCGAACATCATCGCCTTCGACGCCCAGAGCGTCGACGCCACGCCGATCAGTCTCTACCAAGCGTTGTTCGAGATGTTGATGAACGGCGACTTCGGTCCGATCTTCGGCGAGGGCTACGGCACCCTCGGCGCATCGTTCACCGGCCTCCCCGCCTGGCAGGCGGCCCGCGACAACGGCGCCGACTACAGCTTCGCCTTCGCCCCGAGCGACCCGTTCCCCGAGGACTTCGATCCCGACGACGTCCCGATGAACTTCCTCTTCGTCGGCGAGGGCGACACCGGTTTCCTCCCCCAGTTCGAGCAGTGGCGAGCCGCTGGTTTCAACGGCGCCACCGTGCCCGGTAGCGAACACGGGTCCGCCCTGTTCACCGGCGAGAACGACGATGTCGTCCTCAGCCGCATCGAACGCGGCCTGTGCTTCTGACCCGAACCGTCCGCCGAGACGACCTCGACCTCCACGTCCGGTTCCGGCCCGGAACCCCCACCGTCGCTCTGCTGCACGGACTCGCCGGCACCGGCGAGGAGTGGAACGGGGTGATCGACGCCCTCCCGGACGAGTTCGGTGTCATCGCCCCGGATCTCCGTGCCCACGGCGACAGCCGGGGACCGACCACACCCTCGATCACCGCCGACGCCTTCACGGCCGACACCGAAGCCCTGCTCGCCACGATCGCGCCCGAACCGGTCGTGCTCGTCGGTCAGTCGATGGGCGGGGTCATCGCCACCCGGGCCGCCGCTCGCCGACCCGACCTGGTTCGCCATCTCGTGCTGGTCGACGCCGGCATCGCCGCCCTCGACGAGGACCTCGGCGGATTGGACCATTGGCTCCGCACCAGCGACACCGGGCACGACCCCGACTCGATGGTGGCGACCATCCGAGCCGTCGCAACCGAGCCCCGCAACGCCGACTGGCAGGCGTTCACCGGCCCGAGGACGGTCGTGCTCGCGCAACGATCGTTCATCGACGCCGACGACGTCGCCCGTATGGCGACGCTCGCCCCGCGCACCACCTGGCACTCCGTGCCGGAGAGCGGTCACGACGTGCATCTCGACCGGCCTGACGCACTGGCCGCGCTCCTCACCGACGTGCGCTGAAAACGACGAAGACCCGGGCCGAAGCCCGGGTCGTTCCTCGCTGGCCCGAAGGCCAGAACGCTCAGATCAGCGTGGTGCTGAGCGTGATGCCGAAGGCATCACATCATGCCCATGCCACCCATGCCGCCCATCGGGTCGCCGCCCATCGGCATCGCCGGGGCTTCCTCGGGCTTGTCGGCGACGAGCGCCTCGGTGGTGAGCAGCAGACCAGCGATCGACGCCGCGTTCTGCAGCGCCGCACGGGTCACCTTGACCGGGTCGATGACGCCGGCCTCGATGAGGTCGACCATCTCGCCGGTGGCGGCGTTGAAGCCGTTGGAGCCGTCAGCGGCCTCGACCTGCTGGACGATGACCGCACCCTCGTGACCGGCGTTGGTCGCGATGAGCTTGGCCGGCGCCTCGAGGGCGGCCGCGATGATGCGAGCACCGGTCGCCTCGTCGCCGGACAGGTCGTCGATGACCGACGCCAGCGCGGCACGGCTGCGAAGCAGGGCGGTACCGCCGCCAGCGACGATGCCTTCCTCGATCGCGGCACGGGTCGCCGAGAGGGCGTCCTCGATGCGGTGCTTCTTCTCCTTGAGCTCCACCTCGGTGGCGGCGCCGACCTGGACGACGGCAACACCGCCGGCCAGCTTGGCGAGACGCTCCTGGAGCTTCTCACGGTCCCAGTCGGAGTCGGTGTTGTCGATCTCGGCCTTGATCTGGGCGACGCGGCCCTCGACGTCGGCGCTGGAGCCAGCACCCTCGACGATGGTGGTGTCGTCCTTGGTGACGACGACCTTGCGGGCCGAGCCGAGCAGGCTCATGTCGGCAGCGTCGAGCTTGAGGCCGACCTCTTCGGCGATGACCTGACCACCGGTGAGGATGGCCATGTCCTGCAGCATCGCCTTGCGACGCTCACCGAAGCCCGGCGCCTTGACGGCGACCGAGTTGAAGGTGCCACGGATCT
>CAZEML010000311.1:0-3057 GCA_964513285.1 uncultured Candidatus Nemicrothrix sp. | reverse complement strand
CAGGGCATCGTCCGGGCCCAGGCCGAAGGCGAGATCTTCGGCTGGGACGGCCTCGGCAACCCGTACATCCTCACCCAGTTCGTCGCCTTCGTGATCTTCATGATCGCGATGCAGGCCGAACTCACCCAGACCCCGTTCGACATGCCGATCGCGGAGTCCGAGCTGGTCACCGGCTACATGACCGAGTACTCGGGCATGCGGTTCCTGCTCTTCTTCATCGGTGAGTTCGCGACCGCCGGCGTCTTCAGCGCCATCGCCTCGGTGCTGTTCCTCGGCGGTTGGTGGGCGCCGATCCCGGGTCTCGACTTCGACGACAACGTCTGGAACCTGCTCGGCCCGGTCGTCATGCTCACGAAGGTCGTCATCTTGACCTTCCTGATCTTCTGGTTCCGCTTCACCTTCCCCCGCTTCCGTGAGGATCAGCTCCAAGCGTTGGCGTGGAAGTTCCTCATTCCGTTGTCGCTGGCCAACATCGTGGTCACCGCCGTCCTCAAGATCGTCTTCTAGGAATCACCATGGGACTCGTACCTGGACTCATCAAGGGCCTCGGCGTCACCGGCGGCACCATGCTGCGCACGATCTTTCCCGACCCGAAGATCCCGATCCCGAACCCCGTCAAGGGCGCCGAGACCGTGCAGTACCCGCACGAGAAGGAAGCCCCGCCCACCCGGGCTCGCGGCGTGATCGCCCTCCACGAGGAGAACTGCACGGCGTGCATGCTCTGCGCCCGTGAGTGCCCCGACTGGTGCATCTACATCGAAGGCCACAAGGAGAAGGCGCCGCCCCGTCGAGCTGGTGGCAAGCCCCGCCAGGTCAACGCCCTCGATCGCTTCGACATCGACTTCGCCCTCTGCATGTACTGCGGCATCTGTGTCGAGGTCTGCCCGTTCGAAGCCCTCTTCTGGAGCCCGGAGTACGAGTTCTCCGAGCCCCGCATCGCCGACCTCCTCCACGACAAGTCGCGTCTCGCGGAGTGGATGGAGACGGTGCCCGACTTCGAGCCCTATGAAGCCGGCTCGGAGGCCAAGGTCAAGAAGGTTCCAGCGACGTGATGAATCTGCTCGCGGCCGCGTCCGCGGACTCCGACCTCTACATCGCACAGAACGTCTTCTTCGCGATCATCAGCCTCACGATGATCTACGCGGCGTTCCGTGTGGTCACGACCGGCAACGTCGTGCACGCCGCCCTCTGGTTGGTCGTCGTGCTCGCCGGTGTCGCCGTCCAGTTTCTGTTCCTCGGCGCCGAGTTCGTCGCCGTCACCCAGGTGCTCGTCTACATCGGCGCGGTCGTCGTGCTCTTCCTCTTCGGCGTGATGCTCACCCGAGCCTCGATGGGCGACGACGAATCGGTCGCCGGCGAGAAGCGGGCGATGGCCGCCGTCGTCGGCGTGCTCCTCTTCGCCGTGATGGCGGTGGCGCTGATCGACAGCTTCGAGGACGTCAGGGTCGTCACCGACGAACCCCAGTCCGTCACCACCGTGTCCGACTCGATCTTCAGCCAGTACATCGTCCCGTTCGAGGCGGTGTCGGTGCTGCTGCTCGCCGCCCTGATCGGCGCCATCGTCGTGGCCAGGAAGGACTGACATGCTGCTCAACCAGTTCCTGCTCCTCGCTGCCGTTCTGTTCTGTCTCGGCGTCTACGGGGTGCTCGCCCGCAAGAACGGCATGCTCGTGCTGATGTCGGTCGAGCTGATCCTCAACGCCGTCAACATCAACCTCGTGGCGTTCGGCACCCTCACCGACGATGTCGGTGGCGCCGTGTTCGCCCTCTTCACGATCGCGGTCGCCGCTGCCGAAGTCGGCATCGGTCTCGCCATCGTCTTGCTCATGTACCGCAACCGCCGCAGCATCGACCTCACCGAGGCCGACCTGCTGAAGGGCTGAGGCCGCCGTGCTCGCACAACTCGCCGCTGACGCGGTCTCCGAAGTCTCCACCGTCACCAACGACGCGAACTGGTTCCTCGAGAACGCGTGGATCATCGCGCTGTTGCCGGCGATCTCGTTCGTCCTGATCCTCTTCTTCGGCAAGAAGATGCCGTTCAAGGGCGCCGAGTTCGGCATCACCGCCGTCTCGATCAGCTTCGTGCTCGCGATCCTCACCGGCATCGCCTGGATGGATCACCGCGACAACTTCGACTTCGACAAGTCGCACTCCGAGGAAGCGGTCACCGTGCTCGACGGCACGGATTCCGCGACCGATTCGATCCTGCTCGCGGCCGAGGCCGCCGAAGGCGAATCGGGCGTTCACGCCTATGTCGCGGTGCAGAAGTCGACCCAGTGGCTCCAGTCGGGCGGCATCGAGTTCAACGCCGGCATCATGGTCGACGGCCTGAGCGTGATGATGCTCTTCGTCGTCACGATGATCTCGCTGCTGGTCCACATCTACTCGACGGACTATGTCGGCGGCGATCGGCGCTACACGCACTTCTTCGCGTTCTTGTCGCTGTTCACCGCCTCGATGCTGTTCTTCGTCCTCAGCGACAACATCCTCCAGATGATCGTCGGCTGGGAGCTCGTCGGTGTCTGTTCGTTCGCCCTGATCGGTCACTGGTGGGAGGAGAAGCCCAACAGCGATGCGGCCCTGAAGGCGTTCCTCACCAACCGTGTCGGCGACGTCGGCCTGCTCGTCGGCATGATCACGCTGTTCTTCGCCGCCGGTGGCGGCAAGACCTTCGACACGATCACGATCAACAACACGATCGTGCAGGGTGGGGTCAGCCACACCGCCCTCGTCGTCGCTGCGGCCTGTCTGACGGCGGCGGTCATGTCGAAGTCGGGCCAGTTCGTGCTGCACACCTGGCTGCCCGACGCCATGGCCGGCCCGACGCCGGTGTCGGCGCTCATCCACGCCGCCACCATGGTCGTCGCCGGCATCTACATGGTCGCCCGCCTCTACCCGGTCTTCTGGGAAGGCATGCAGATCGAGGGGTCGAGCATCAACCTGCTCGCCACCGTCGGCGCCATCACCCTCGTCGGTGCCGGCCTGCTGGCGTTCGTCCAGGACGACATCAAGAAGGTGCTTGCCTACTCGACGGTTTCCCCGCTCGGCTACATGGCG
>CAZEML010000310.1:0-3072 GCA_964513285.1 uncultured Candidatus Nemicrothrix sp. | reverse complement strand
GCCACCCGTGGCGACGAGGCGGGGGAGCGCGACGACGAGGTCATCCCCGTCTAGCCGCTACGGCTCCCAGCGCTTCTCGAACCAGTGGTGGGCATACGGGTTGTCGTTGTAGCGCTCGATCGGCGTGTAGCCGGCTCGCTCATACATCGTGATCGCGTCGTGGAGCACCTCGTTGGTGTCGAGGATCGTGCGGAGGTGACCGAGGGCGCGGCTGCGTGACTCCAGGTCGGCGAGGAGCCGACCGGCGAGGCCGACGCCCCGCCACGCTGGATCGATCCACATGCGTTTGATCTCGCCGACGCCTGGCTCGATCGTCCACAGGCCGCCGCAGCCGACGGCCCGCTCCTGGATCTTCGCGAGGACGAACACGCCCGACGGGGGATCGAACGAGGCGGCATCGGCGGTGAGCGCGTCGCCGGGATCGAAGCCGCCGCGGAACAACACATCGAGTTCGGCGAAGTAGGTGGCCATCGCGGTCTGGGCGGCCTCGCTGCGAGGATCGGTCGCCTCGAAGCGGGCATCGGCAGCGTCGAGCAGGTGTTCGGCGGCGCGGAGGAGCGATGCCAGTTCGTTGGTGCGCCGTTGGCCCAGGGGAGTGGTGAGACTCACGATCTGGTCGACCGATCGCTGGTCGAGCAGGTCCCACTCCGCACGCCCGGCCTCGGTGAGGGTGAGCCGACGGCGCCGCCGATCCTCTTCGTCGGGGACGGCCTGCACGAGTCCATCGGCCTCGAGCCGGCGGACGAGCCGGCTGGTGTAGCCCGAGTCGAGCCCCAGGCGGGCGCGGACGTCGGCGATGGTGGCCCCGGCGTGGCCGATCTCGAACAGGAAGCGAGCTTCCCCGAGGGGCCGGTCGAGGCCGAGGAAGTGTTCGTCGAGCACGCCGATGCGCTCGGTGTAGGTCCGGCTGAACCGGCGGATGGCGGCGACGTCGGCAGCGGCGAGAGCGTCCATCCACTCAGGTTAGCTGACTTGAGTCAGCTAATCGATGGATTCGATGCCGAGGGCAGCTCGACACGGCGCGACGCCGACGAGTTCGATGTCGCTTCGTCGCCTCGGGAGCCAGTCCTCCCGGATCAGGCGCCAGCGTTGGCCGAGCACGGGCGCTCCCTGATGGGTTGCCCAGGCGACACCGTTCTCGCGGTAGCCGAGGCGGCGCGACACCGCATTGGAGGCGGCGTTGTCGAACGCCCCCTCGCTCAGCGCTTCAGCCGCGCCGAGCCCCTCGAAGGCGAGGTGGAGGATCGCCGCCCGCATCTCGGTGCCGATCCCTTCGCCGCGCCGTTCGGTTCCGACCCACGAGGTCGACTCCACCGTGCCGAACTCGTTGAAGTCCTGGCCGGTGAGATCTTGCTGGCCGACCGGCTCGCC
This sequence comes from uncultured Candidatus Nemicrothrix sp., assembly GCA_964513285.1. Taxonomy (GTDB): domain Bacteria; phylum Actinomycetota; class Acidimicrobiia; order Acidimicrobiales; family Aldehydirespiratoraceae; genus UBA11606. The sequence continues at coordinate 1,701 of CAZEML010000310.1, read as the reverse complement.
CTCGACGAAGGCGACGAACGAGAGGCGCCACAGGTCGTCGCGGACGGTGCCACGAGCCCGCCACACCGCTCGCAGCCAGCCGTCGACCCGCGCCACGGGGTCCGGCTCGTAGAACGAACTCGGATCGTCCCACGGCGGTGGATCGGCGGTCGCGTGCCCGGCCGCCACGAGCGGAGCGAGCGCCTCGAGGTGTTCGTCGGTCGCGGCTCGGAGTTCGAGACGCGGCGTGCGAATCGACACGCGAAGCGGCGCATAGGAGGTCATGGCGACACCGTAGGGGTGGGCCGATGGCGGGGTCCCGGGTTTCCCGATCTCGTCATCGATGCGTTCATCCATCACTTTACATAACGGAGATTTCCGGCGGTTCACGCGAAGCGAGGAGGCGGGATGGCTGCGGCGCTCGACTCGTGCGACTAGACCTCTCGGGACATGGACGTCTCGCCTCCGAACCCCGACGACATCGCCACCGCAGCGGAACGTTGCGCTCACCGGATCCGTGAGACGCCGATCCTGCACACCACGCCGGGCGACCTCGGCATCGCCGGCTCGGTGGCGCTCAAGCTCGAACTGCTGCAGCACGCCGGCTCGTTCAAGGCCCGAGGAAGCCTCAACAGCGCCCTCGGCGGTGAGATCCCGCCCTCGGGCCTGATCGCCGCCTCGGGCGGGAATCACGGCATCGCCGTCGCCCGGACCGCTCGGGTGCTCGGCGTGCCCGCCGAGATCTTCGTGCCTGGGGTCTCCGCCCCGGCCAAGATCGCTCGGCTGCGGGCGCAGGGCGCCACGGTGCACATCGTGGGCGAGCTCTACGACGACGCTCAGGCGGCCTGTGACGCCCGGGCGGCCGAAACGGGCGCCCTCAACATCCACCCGTACAACGCAACACTCACCGTGGCCGGCCAGGCCACGCTGGGCGTCGAGCTCGGACGGCAAGTCGAGGGTCTCGACACGGTGGTCGTCGCCGTAGGCGGTGGTGGGCTCGCCGCCGGGATCCGCCTGGCGCTCCCCCACGTGCGCCTCGTCACGGTCGAGACCCACGCCTGCAACGCCCTGCACGCTGCGGTCCAGGCCGATCAGCCGGTCTCGGTGACACCTGCCGGGGTCGCCGCCGATGCGCTGGGCGCCAAGCAGATCGGATCGCTCCCCTGGGAGATCCTGCGCGACCGGGTCGAGCCGGTGTTGGTCGACGACGACGCCACCATGGCGGCTCGTCGAGCCCTGTGGGACGAAGCCCAGCTGGCGGTCGAGCCCGCCGCGGCGACCGCCGTGGCCGCGCTCCGAGCCGGCGCCTACGCGCCCGCGCCCGATGAACGGGTCGCCGTCATCGTGTGTGGCGGCAACGTCGACCCGAGCGACCTGGCGCCGACGTGATGCTTGTGGAGAACGAGGTCGCCGCCGAACGTCCCGGGCGATACCGTTTCCCCCCGTGGCACGCAGGCTAGACATCGAACTCACTTCCGATCGCGGCGACGGGCAATGGACCTGGCGCGCGGCGGGAGCCAAGCAGCCCAAGGGCACCCTCGACGGCGGGCTTCTCCCGTCGGGTGCCGCGGTGGGCGACGTCTTGAAGGTCGAGGCCGATGCCGACCTCGACGGCCTCACCATCACGACGGTGTTCGCGCCGAAGGGCCCCCGCAAGGAAGCCGAGACGCTTCAGCTGCTCGGCAGCGGCCGTGACGAACCCCTGGTCACCCAGGTGCTCGC
>CAZEML010000309.1:0-3073 GCA_964513285.1 uncultured Candidatus Nemicrothrix sp. | reverse complement strand
CGTCGTTCGCGTTGGCGGCGGTGCCGTTCCTCGGCTTCGGCCGCGGATGTGTGGCGTCCGACGAACTCGCGGGCCTTGCGGGCGAACAGGTCGGCGGGGATCGACTCCGCCAACGGCACCAGCTCAGCGGCGACCTCTGGTGAGGTCTCTTCCGCGGCGGCGGCGACGATCGCCGCGTGCTCGACGTTGAGTCGTCCTTCGGCGAGCCCGTCGGCCAGCGTCGGCATCTCGGCGAGACCCCGCGCCGTGACCCGGTCCTTCTTGGCCTGACGCTCCGACCGCCGCCCCACTGATCGGCCCACGACCGCCGAGTCGGCCCCCGTGTCGCCCAACGAATCCAACGCCGCTTTCGCCGCCATCAGCCGTTCGTCGACCCGAGACCGGAGCTTCTCCAGATCCGAGATCAGCCCATAGAGCTCACGGCGCGACAACGGGTGCGGATTGACTGCTCTCAGCGCTTCATGCACACCCGCCAACGTGACCATGCCCCGACACTACGAAGGGGGTGTGACACTCCCGGATCGGGTCAGTCGTCGGTCGCCGATGCTTCCGCTGCGGCTTCTTCGGCTGCGAGTGCTTCGGCCGCCGCCTCTTCCTCCGCCAGTGCGATGGCTCGTTTGCGAGCCACCACGAGGAGGAACACGAAGACGAGCAGCGGTCCGGCGACCATGAGGATCTCGTCCCAACCGCCCTGGTGGGCCAGCAGCTCGACCATCTGCATCCGGCCAGGGTACGCCCGTGGGAATGCGGACGCCGATGTCGGCGTTGACATCGGCAGCTGCCAGAATTGGTGCTGAATCGCGCAGCATTCCCGTGGCGCTCGACGAAAGATCCCCCGTGCTCGAACAGGTCGAAAAGGTCATCACCGCCATCCGGCCGGCCATCCAGGCCGACGAGGGCGACATCGAGTTGGTCGGCGTCGACGAAGCGACCGGCGTGGTCACCGTTGAGCTGATGGGTGCGTGCGTGACCTGCCCGGCCTCGACCCAGACCCTCAAGGCCGGCATCGAGCGGATCATGAAGGACCGGGTCGACGGCGTGACCGAGGTCGTCGAGATCAACGCCCTCGGCATGTCCGAGAGCCCCGTCCAGCTCTGATCGACCCGTCCGGACCCGCTGCGAGCCAGCGCGCCCCGCGGCCGGCGAGCGCCTTGCGAACAGCCCGAGGGCTAGCGCCCGGCGAGTGACAGCGCGTTCGAGATCAAGCCGAGGTGGCTGTACGCCTGGGGATGGTTGCCGAGCGCCCGTCCGTTGGCGGGGTCGACCTCTTCGGCGATGAGGCCGGTGGGGCCGGCGAGGTCGACGTAGGCGGCGAAGAGCTGCTTGGCGCTGTCGAGATCACCGATCTGGACCTTGGCGTCGATGAGCCATGACGTCATCAGGTTGAAGCCGCCCTCTTCGCCCGGCAGGCCGTCTTCGTGCTTGTAGCGGTAGACGGTGTCACCGGTGCGGAGCCAGGCTTCGACTGCGGCGACGGTGCCGGCGTAGCGAGGGTCGTCGGCGTCGAGCATCCCGAACAGGCCGACGGCGAGCACCGAGGCGTCGAGGTCGGTGCCGTCGTAGGCGGTGGTGAACGAGTTGAGTTCGTCGTTCCAGCCGTTGGCGAAGATGTCGTCGCGGATGGTGTCGCGCAGAACTTCCCACTCGGGCCGTTCGCGGCCGAAGGTCTCGCCGGCGATGCGGATCGCCCGGTCGACGGTGACCCAACACATGACCTTGGAGTTGACGTGGTGGCGGGGCGCGGAGCGGACCTCCCAGATGCCCTGGTCGGGTTCGGTCCATCGCTTGTCGACCGCCTCGACGAGATCTTCGACGAGATGCCAGTGGCGGGCCGAGAGCGGCGCGTCGACTTCGCCGAGCTGGTGGATGAGCTCGAGGACGGGGCCGAACACGTCGAGCTGGACCTGGTGGTCGGCGGCGTTGCCGACCCGCACCGGGCGTGAGCCGGCGTACCCGGCGAGCTCCTCGATGGTGGCCTCCGGTGGCAGTGCGCCGCCGGTGACGGTGTAGAGCGGGGCGAGTCGTTCGGGGCCGACTTCGGAGGAGTCGATGACGCTGAACAGCCAGTCGAGGAGGTCCATCGCTTCGTCGATCGAGCCGAGGCGGACGAGCGCGCCGGCGGAGAGCGAGGCGTCGCGGATCCAGCAGTAGCGGTAGTCCCAGTTGCGAACGCCGCCGATGAACTCGGGGAGGCTGGTCGTGGGTGCAGCGAGGATGGCGCCCGTCGGGCCGTAGCAGAGCGCCTTGAGCGTGAGGGCGGAGCGGCGGACCAGGTCGGCGTCGACGCCGACGAGGTCGTCGGGGATCTCCAGCGTCGCTGCCCAGTCGGACCAGAACGCGCGGGTGGCGGCGCGACGGTCGACCTCGTCGGTGCGGTCGGGGCGCAGCGAGGCGGTGCCGCAGCGAAGCTCGAGGGTGACCGGCCCGTTGGAGAGGTCGACTTCGGCGACGGCGGTCTGGTGGGCGCCGGCGTCCTCGATCGTCCACTCGACCCCGGGGGAGCGGAGCACGACGAGGTCGGCGGCGTTGACGACTTCGAGCCCGCCGTCGCGGACGTCGAGTTGGGTCGGGAAGCGGCCGAAGTCGAGGCGGGGGGCGAACTCGATGCGGGCGACACCGGTGCCTTCGAGCACACGGACGAGGTCGGTGCGGCCCGAGATGCGCTTGGGGCGGCCTTCGGAGCAGTCGAGGTAGTCGGTGACCGAAACGGTCGGCCAGTCGGTGCGCAGCACGAGCGAGTCGTCGACGTAGGTCTGGGTCGCACCCTCGGCCCCGGTGGCCGGACGAACCGAGAAGTGCCCGGCCGGTTCGCCGCCGAGCAGCTCGGCGAAGATCGCGCCCGAGTCGATCCGCGGGACACACAGCCAGGTGATGCGGGCGTCGGGGGTGACCATGGCGGCGGTGCGCTGATCGGAGAGCATCGAGTGATGGTTGATGGCGGTGACGCCGGCGCCGGCGAGCCAGTCGGCCCGGCGGGTCGACAATGCGGCCAGCAACACGGCGGCGTCCTGCGGGGTGGCGACCCGGAACGTCGCGGCGGTGTCGCCTTCGCCGACCTTCACACCGACGTCGG
>CAZEML010000308.1:0-3075 GCA_964513285.1 uncultured Candidatus Nemicrothrix sp. | reverse complement strand
GGTCGAGGACGTCAACGGTTGGGCGTTCTTCGCGACGTCGTCCTTCCTCGGTGCCGCGCTCGCCGTCGTCGTGAACCGCGTGCCGATGGCGCGGCTCCGAGCCTCGGCCCGGACCGGCGTGATCGTGGGGCTCGCGTCCTCGACGGCGTACGCCCTGATCCTGCTGGCGTACTCCCGCGCCGATGCGGCGAACGTCGCCGCGTTGCGGTCGACGTCGATTCTCTTCGGGCTCGCCCTCGTGCCTCGAACCCTCACCCGACCGCTCGTACTGGGCGCGGTGATCACGGTCGTAGGGGTCACGATGGTCGCCATCTGAGCCCGACGCTCAGCCGCCGCGATCAGCGCGGCGGGTTGATCTCCGGCAGGGGTGCATCCTGTTCCACGATCAGGCGGCTGCCGCGGTCGTAGGTGAGGTAGTTCCACGCCCAGTTGACGAGCACGTTCGCCCGGTTCCGGAAGCCGATCAGCATCACCAGGTGAAGGGCGAGCCACGCCACCCAACCGAGGAACCCCGACAGGCGAAGGCCCGAGGGCAACTCGACGACCGCGGCGTTGCGGCCGATGGTGGCCATCGAACCCTTGTCCTTGTAGCGGAACGGGTCGATCGTGGCTCGTCGTTCGGTCGCCTCGATCAGGCCGGCAGCATGGCGGCCGCCCTGGATCGCCGCGGCGGCGACCTGGGGAACGGGTGAACCGTCGTCGAGCGTGGTTGCGGCGAGGTCGCCGATCACGAAGACCTCCGGATGGTCGGGGAGGCGAAGGTGCTCGTCGACCACGACGCGCCCGCCGCGAGTCGTCTCGAGCCCGAGCCGTTCGGCGAGTGGGTGGGCTCGGACGCCGGCCGCCCACACCAGCGTGTCTGCGGCGATCGTCGTGCCGTTCGCCAGCTCGACGAGGCCGGGCGAGTACCGCTCGACGTTGACGCCGGTGTGGAGCTCGACGCCCATCTTCTCGAGTTGGCGCCGAGCCTTGTGGCTGAGCTTGGGGGTGAAGGCTCCGAGGACCTCGTCTCGGCCTTCGACGAGTACCACCCGTGCCCTATCGATGTCGAGGGACGGGAAGTCCCGACGAAGGACTCGGTCGAAGAGCTCGGCGAACCCGCCCGCCATCTCGACCCCGGTCGGACCGCCGCCGGCGATCACGATCGTCATCGCGGCGGCTCGTGCGTCCGCGTCCTCGAGCCGGTCCGCGGCCTCGAACCGGCGGAGGACGTGGGTTCGGATCGTGCGGGCCCCCTCGGCGTTCTTCAGGCCGAACGCATGCTCGGCCACACCGGGCACGCCGAAGTCCGCGGTCACTGCGCCGAGGGCGAGGATCAGGTGGTCGTAGGGGAGCGGTTCGCCATCGGCCAGCTCGACGAGCCGGCGATCGAGATCGAGCCCCGTCATACGAGCCTGGAGCGCCCGGGCGTTGGTTTGACGGTGGAAGATGCCGCGGGTCGCGTAGCAGATGTCGTCGACGCCGAGGCCGGCGGTGGCGACCTGGTACAGCAGCGGCTGGAACGTGTGATGGTTGCGCTGATCGACGACGGTGACGTCGACCGGCGCGTCCGCGAGGGCTTTCGCGGCGGCGAGGCCACCGAAGCCGGCCCCGATGATGACGACCTGTGGGCGAGACACCGTCCACCTCCCGGTGCTTGTGATCTCATTCACAAGCGTATGGGGGCGCCAACGTGGTGTCCACGTGTTCGGCGTCACGCCTCCGAGAACAAGCCCGGATGGTTGACTCCGCTCCGGATGTCAACCGGAGGCGTGGGGCGCGCTCAGCCCTCGCCGGTCTGGTTCTTCAGCTGCACGTAGGTCATGCGCAGCTGCTGCAGACCTTCTTGCAGGGTGGGCTCGGCGTCGCCGAGACGGTCGCCGAGACCCTCGACGATCGCGGCCATGGCGTCGATCGCCACGGTGGCCTCACTGAAGTTCGGCTGCTGCTGGGACAGGTGGAGCGCGGCGAGCTCGAACAGGCCCATCGCGTGGTTGGCGACCACGTTCGCGGCCGGGGCAGCGACGAGCTGCTCGCGCACGGCCGCCATCTCCTTCACCGCCGCCTCGGCCTGAGCGAGCTGCTCGGGGGAGAGGTCATCGAGGGTGATGCCGTCGGGGAGTGACGCCGCGATGGCATCCTCCATCTCGGGATCGAGGCCGGTCGGCGCGCCGACCGCGGGCTCGGTGCTGAATGCGGGGTCGGAGTCACGAGGAACCTCGTGCTCGCCGCCAGGTGTCCACAGGGAACTCATGCTGGTACCCTAACGGGCGTACAACTGAGGGAAGTGGGGCCCGGTTCGCCGGATCCCCACCTGGCCATCGATCGAGATGCGCCAGGTCGGCCGAATCGGCAACACCGAGCCTTCCGGGGCGCGTGGTTTTCGCGGACGTCGACTCCCGACGTCCGCTTTGTCGTTTTCCAGCCTCGGCTGGAGGTCCTTGAAGGTTTCGGGGGCTCTGACGAATGTCAGCGAGTTGCTGACGAATGTCAGCGATGGCAACGCATTACCCACCCAACTACGGAGGTTCCGTGCTCACGAGGAGTTCAGGGCGATAGCACCGCCAAGCAACGAGCCAAGGATCAATGACCGCATCCGAGCCCGCGAGGTCCGCCTCGTCGGTCAGGACGGTGAGCAGATCGGCATCAAGCCACTACCCGAAGCGCTCAACATCGCTCGGGCTGCCGGACTCGACCTGGTCGAGGTCGCGGATCGGGCGAACCCACCGGTTTGCCGGATCATGGACTACGGCAAGTACAAGTACGAAGCCGATCAGCGAGCCAAGGAATCGAGGAAGAAGTCCTCGAACCTGACGGTGAAGGAGATGAAGTACCGACCCAAGATCGGGCCCGGCGACTTCGACACCAAGACCAAGAAGGTCGAGAAGTTCCTCGGCGAGGGTCACAAGGTCAAGGTCACGATCATGTTCCGCGGCCGAGAGATGCAGCACCCCGAGCTGGGGCGCAAGATCCTCGACAACGTCGCTGAAGAGGTCGATCACGTCGGCAAGGTGGAATTCCACCCCCGCCAGGACGGCCGAAACATGGTGATGGTGCTCGCACCGGACAAGCAGGCTCAGGCCCGCCACGAGAAGG
>CAZEML010000307.1:0-3076 GCA_964513285.1 uncultured Candidatus Nemicrothrix sp. | reverse complement strand
TCCCTCGGGCAGGCACTGGATGCCCATCTTGAGTTCGAGGTTGGCCATGATCGGCACGAGGTCGCAGTTGCCGACCCGCTCGCCGTAGCCGTTGATCGTGCCCTGCACCTGGGTGGCGCCGGCCCGCACGGCCGCGAGGGCGTTGGCCACGCCGCAGCCGGTGTCGTTGTGGAGATGGATGCCGACGCCGCAGTCGACGTGGGCGACGACCGCACGGACCGCCGCCTCGATGTCGGGAGGCAGCGAACCACCGTTGGTGTCGCACAACACGACCGCTTCGGCGCCCGCCATCGCGGCGGCCTCGATCACCCGGAGGCTGAACTCGGGGTTGCGCTTGAAACCGTCGAAGAAGTGCTCGGCGTCGAAGAACACCCGCTTGCCCTGGGCGACGAGGTACTCGACCGAATCGGCGACCATGGCGACGCCTTCGTCGAGCGTGGTCTTGAGCGCCTCGGTGACGTGGTAGTCCCAGCACTTGCCGACGATGCAGACCACGTCGGTCCCGGCCGACACCAGGTTGGCGAGGGTCTGGTCGCTGTCGACCTTGCCGGCCGCCCGGCGAGTCGAGCCGAAGGCGACGAACGCCGAGGTCGACAGGTTCAGCTCGGTCTTGGCCCGCTCGAAGAACTCGTCGTCCTTGGGATTCGCGCCGGGCCAGCCACCTTCGATGAACGCAACGCCGAGCCGGTCGAGCTGCTCGGCGATGCGGAGCTTGTCGTCGACGGTCAGCGAGATGCCCTCGAGCTGGCTGCCGTCACGCAGCGTCGTGTCGTAGATGTCGACCGCCGTGGGCCACGACGGATCGTGTTGCGCAGAACGGTCGATGCTGGTCGGGTCGCCTTCGGGCTTCGCGCCGTGCGGCTCGGTGCCAGTCATCTCGCGAGTTCGTTCCAGTGCTTGTACTTGTCGTTCTTGCCCCGCACGAGATCGGCGTAGGCGTCGGCGAGGACCTTGGTGGCCGGGCCGGGGCACGGCACCGGACGATCGTCGACGGAGTTCACCGCGGAGACCTCCGCAGCGGTGCCGACGACGAAGATCTCGTCGGCGGTGTAGAGGTCGCTGCGGGCCATGTCGCCGACCTGGATGTCGATGCCGTTGTCGGCGGCCAGCGACATGACGGTGTGCTGGGTGATGCCGGGAAGCGCGCCCGACGAGGTCGGCGGGGTGAGGATCACGTCACCCTTGGCGACGAAGATGTTCTCGCCCGAGCACTCGCTCACGAGGCCGGCGCCGTTGAGCATGATCGCTTCGTCGTAGCCGGCGTTGAGCGCTTCCATCTTGGCGAGCGTGCTGTTGGCGTAGTTGCCGGTGGTCTTGGAGGCCGGCGGCATGATGTTGTGGTCGTGACGGGTCCACGAGCTGATCTTCATGCGCACGCCCTTGGTGACCGCGTCGTCGCCCAGGTACGCGCCCCACGGCCACGCCGCGATCGCGATGTCGGTCGTGCAGGCGCCGGTCGCCAGCCCCATCTCGCCGTAGCCGTAGTACGCGATCGGCCGGAGGTAGCAGGCGTCGAGGCCCGAGTCGGCGACGACGTCCTTGCACGCCTGCACGAGGGTGGGCACGTCGTAGGGCATCGGCATCCCGAGGATCTGCGCCGAGTTGTAGAGCCGCTCGATGTGCTCGGTCAGGCGGAAGATCGCCGGGCCCTCCGCGGTCTCGTAGGCACGGATGCCCTCGAACACGCCGGTGCCGTAGTGGAGCGTGTGGGTGAGGACATGGATCTTGGCGTCCTCCCACGGCACCATCTCGCCGTTCATCCAGATGTTGGGCGTCGGGGTGATGGGCATAAGAGTCTCCTAGAGACGAGCGACGACCTGGTCGCCGATCTCGCTGGTGGTTCCGGTCAGGGTCTCCGCATCCGCACACGCGGCCCGGATGCGATCGGCCGCCTCGGTCTCACCGAGGTGGTCCAACATCATCGCGCCACTCAGGATGGCGGCGACAGGGTTGGCCTTGCCGGTGCCGACGATGTCGGGGGCCGAGCCGTGGACCGGCTCAAACATCGACATGCCGGTGGGGTTGAGGTTGGCGGGCGGCGCCAGGCGGATGCCGCCGGAGACGGCGCCGCCGAGGTCGGTGAGGATGTCGCCGAACAGGTTGTCGGTGACGATCACGTCGTAGCTCTCGGGCCGGTCGACGAAGTAGATGCACGCGGCGTCGACGTGGTTGTAGGCCGTCTCGACCTCGGGGTACTCGGCAGCCACCTCGTTGAAGGTGCGCTCCCAGAGATCGCCCGAGAACGTCAACACGTTGGTCTTGTGCACGAGGGTGAGGTGCTTGTTGCGCTTCATCGCGAGCTCGAAGGCGTAGCGAACGCACCGCTCGACACCGTGGCGGGTGTTGACCGAACCCTGGGTCGCGATCTCGTGAGGCGTGTCCTTGCGAAGGAAGCCACCCTCACCGGCGTAGGTGCCTTCGGTGTTCTCGCGGATCACGACGAAGTCGTGACCGGGGGCCTTGAACGGGCGGTAGTTGATGTAGAGGTCGAGCTCGAAGCGCATGCGCAGCAGCAGGCCACGCTCGATCACGCCAGGCGGTACACCCGGGCTGCCGACGGCACCGGCGTAGAGCGCATCGATGCCGCGCCATTCCTCGATGATCTCGTCGGTGAGGATCGTGCCGTCCTTCAGGTAGCGCTCGCCACCGAGGTCATAGTCGATCCGCTCGTACTCGACGCCGAGCGCGTCGATGACCTTGAGACCTTCAGCGACGACTTCGGGACCGATGCCGTCGCCACCCATGATGCCGATGCGATGCGCCATGAACGAAAACTCCCTGAGACATGAAAAACCGCCCACCGAAGTGGACGGGGAAGGCGCACGCCGGAGACCCGGCGCGCGCTACGAAATGCTGATGATGAGCGAGGTGATCATCACGGCCGTCAACCCTACCGGGCGCACCGGGCCCACTCAAAGGGTCGCCGCGGACCGCTAGCCTCGTTCGGATGGCAGACGCACAGCAGCTCTCCCAGGCCGCCTTCGATCGGCTCAAGGCCGAACACGACGACCTGACCACGCGCGGCCGCATCGACATCGCCCGCAAGATCGAAGCCGCCCGTGAACTGGGCGACCTC
>CAZEML010000306.1:0-3139 GCA_964513285.1 uncultured Candidatus Nemicrothrix sp. | reverse complement strand
CGACCACCACCGCCGCCCCCGCCACGACGGCAGCACCGACGACCACCGCAGCACCGGCCACCACCGCGGCTCCGACGACGACGGCGGCACCGGCCCCGACCACCACGGCAGCACCGACGACGACCCTCGTCGTCGCCTCGGACCAGGTCCTCTGGTTCTGGGCCCCCTGGTGACCGCATTGCCGTTCGGCAGCTCCTGCGGTCGCAGAGCTTCAGCAGGCCAACCCCGACATCGAGTTCATCGGGGTCGTGGTCGACGGGTCCACGAGCGAGGTCGAGGCGATGATCGCCGACACCGGTGTCGGCACGTTCACCCACCTCACCGGCAGCGATGCCCACGCGCTTGCGTCCGAGCACGGGGTCTCGTCGATCCCTCACTTCGCGTTCATCGACGGCGACGGGTCGGCCGACGCCCTGGTCGGGTGGTCAGAGGGCCAGTTCGTCGCCAAACTCGAGGCGCTTCGCTCCTGACGAACAGCCGCGGCCCTCTAGCCTGAGAGACACGTCCCCCCTAGGAGGCCCCCGCCATGACGATCACCGACGCCGACCTCGAAGCCGCCCGCATCGCCTGGGGCGATGGACTCGTGGCGATCGCGACCGCCTACGACACCGACGGCATCGACGCCGCTCGCACCGTCGCGGAGCAGATCATCGACGCCGCCTACGGCTACGACCTCGGACCGGTGCTCTTCAAGCCGACGATGGCGAGCGGCGAGCAGACGTTCCGGCCGACCCGAGACGGCGCCCTCTCGTACTTCGTCGCCCACGACCCGACCTACCCGCTCGACGGCGGCTTCGCCCTGAAGGGCTGGCGCTCGGTCCGCTCCGAGACCTCGGCGTCGTTCATCGATGGCGACGTCGCGATATGGATGGGCTGGGTGATCATGACCGACAAGGACGGCGGCGTGACCACGGTCGACAAGAGCTTCGGCTACCGCCGCGACGCCGACGGCACGCTTCGGATCGTCCTCCATCACTCTTCCCTGCCGTACCAGCCCTGAGCGCCGGGCTCGACGCCGAGGCCCGACCGTGAGCCGACCGACCGTGACGCCCGCGTTCGTGGAAGATCTCATCGAGCGGTGCCGGGCGGCGTTGGAAACCGACCAGCGGCCCGAGCCGGCCGAGACCGCGTCGATCGTCCGCGATCTCACTGCGGTCCTCGATCACCTCGTCGCCGCCGAGCAGGGCGACCTGGGCGAGTGGATCCGAGACCTGCCACCCCACCAACTGGGCGACTTCCTGGCCGACATGGAGGTCACCGCCCGGCAAGCCGACGCCGACTCCGACATCGGTTCGTTCATCTCCGCCCTCGCGGACTGGCAAACGACAGCCGAGGCGAGCCGCCACGGCTGGACGAACGAGTGATCAGCCCTCGCTGCTGCGCCGCCTGACGTCGAAGCTGAGGCAGAATCGGGGCTGCACCCCGCCAGAGCCGTTCAATACAACTTCAATACAAGATAGGCTGGGGTGTGGTTCGGGCCCCTCCCGCGGGCCCCAGCAGCACCTGAAACGAGGCCCCGTCATGAGTCTGTACGACGACTATCTGAGCGAAATCGCCGACCGCGAGTCACACGGTCTCCACCCCAAGCCGGTCGACGGCGCCGACCTCCTCGCCGAGATCGTCGGCCACATGGAGGACGCCGACAGCCCCCATCGCGCCGACTGCCTCGACTTCTTCGTCACCAACGTCCTCCCCGGCACCACCAGCGCGGCCGGCCTCAAGGCCCAGGTGCTCAAGGACGTCATCACCGGCGCTCGCACCATCGACGGCATCTCCGCCGAGTCGGCCTTCGAGCAGCTGTCGCACATGAAGGGCGGGCCGTCGATCGAGGTGCTGCTCGATCTGCTGCTCGGCGACAATGGTTCTGCAGACACCGAGGGCGCCTCCCAGCAGGCCGCCGACGTGCTCAAGACCCAGGTCTTCCTCTACGAGGCCGACATGGCCCGCCTCGCCGAGGCCCACCAGGCCGGCAACGCCCTCGTGACCGAACTGCTGCAGAGCTACGCCAACGCCGAGTTCTTCACCGAGCTTCCCGACATCGACGAGGAGATCGAGGTCGTCACCTTCGTCGCCGGCGTCGGCGACATCTCGACCGACCTCCTCTCCCCCGGCGCCGACGCGCACTCCCGCTCCGACCGCGAGCTCCACGGCCAGAGCATGTTCGAACACAACAAGGAGCAGCAGCAGGCGCTGCGCGACCTCCAGGCCGCACACCCCGACAAGCGGGTCCTCCTGGTCGCCGAGAAGGGCACGATGGGCGTCGGCTCGTCGCGCATGTCCGGCGTCAACAACGTCGCTCTGTGGATCGGCAAGCAGGCCAGCCCCTACGTGCCGTTCATCAACTACGCCCCGATCGTCGGCGGCACCAACGGCATCTCCCCGATCTTCCTCACCACCGTCGGCGTGACCGGCGGTATCGGTCTCGACCTCAAGAACTGGGTCACCCAGTTCGACGCCGACGGCGAACTCATCGTCGACAACGAAGGCGAAGCCGTCCTCGAGCAGACCTACTCGATCGACACCGGCACCATCTTCACGATCAACACCCACACCCAGAAGCTGATCGACGCCGACGGCAACGAGGTCATGGACATCTCGTCGGCCTTCACGCCGCAGAAGGTCGAGTTCATGAAGGCCGGCGGCTCCTACGCCATCGTCTTCGGCAAGAAGCTCCAGACCTTCGCCGCCAACACCCTCGGCATCGACACCCCGGCGGTGTTCGCCCCGTCCGAAGAGGTCTCCCACGAGGGCCAGGGCCTCACCGCGGTCGAGAAGATCTTCAACCGCAACGCGGTCGGCACCTCGGGCGCCACGCTGCACGCCGGGTCCTACACCCGGGTCGAGGTCAACATCGTCGGCTCCCAGGACACGACCGGTCTGATGACCTCCCAGGAGCTCGAGATGATGGCCTCCACCGTCATCTCCCCGATCGTCGATGCCGGCTACCAGTCGGGCTGTCACACCGCATCGGTGTGGGACACCAAGGCGCAGGAAAACATCCCCCGCCTCATGAAGTTCATGAACGACTTCGGGCTGATCACCGCTCGCGACCCCGAGCACGAGTACGCCCCGATGACCGACGTGATCCACAAGGTCCTCAACGACATCACCGTCGACGACTGGGCGATCATCAGCGGCG
>CAZEML010000305.1:0-3153 GCA_964513285.1 uncultured Candidatus Nemicrothrix sp. | reverse complement strand
CAGGCCGCCGGCGCCGAGATCGTCGTCGACGCCGGCTCCGGCGATCCGGCCGAAGCCGTGCGCGATGCGACCGGCGGAGGCGCCCACGTCGCGATCGACGCGCTCGGCATCACGACCACCTTCGACAACTCGCTGCGGTCGCTCCGCAAGCTCGGCCGCCACGTCCAGGTCGGCATGCCGGTCGGCGAAAACGAGGTCGTCCCGCTCCCGTTGCTCGAACTCGTCTACGCCCGCCAACTCAGCCTCCACGGCATGCGCGGGCTCGGCGCGGCGGGTTTCACCGACCTGTTGTCGCTCGTCGCCGACGGCCGCTTCGATCCGGGCCGCCTCGTCGCCGGCACCGTCGGGCTCGACGGCGTGGAAGCCTCGCTCCGGGCGATGGACGGCAACCAGCCGGCCGGCATCACCGTCGCCCAACCCGGTCGCTGAGCTCGTTCCTTCGTCGGAAGACGACACGAGCCCCGGACCGGAGTCCGGGGCTCTGTCAGCGAGCGGGTGACCAGAATCGAACTGGCATCATCAGCTTGGAAGGCTGAGGTTCTAGCCGTTGAACTACACCCGCAGGTGGGTTCAGGGTAGCGGCGCGATCGCGGTGCTGTCGCGCCCGTTCGCCTTCGCCCGATACATCGCGGCATCGGCGGCGCCGACCGCGCTGTCGGGCGTGAGCTCCGGGCCGGTCGTGACCAGCGCGACACCGATCGACGCTGTGACCGACACCGACGTCTCGCCGATGCCGATCGGTTCGGCGATCAGGGTGCGCAGATGATCGCCGAGCAAGGACGCGGCGTCGGGGTCGTCGATGTCGGGGCACACGAGCACGAACTCGTCGCCACCGAAACGGATCACGAAGTTCTGCTCGGTCATGACGTCGACCAGTCGGTCCGCGGTCGCTTGGAGGACCAGATCGCCGGCCCGGTGGCCGAGGGTGTCGTTGATGGACTTGAACCCGTCGAGGTCGACGAAGAGTACCGCCACCGACCGCCCGGGCTCCATCGAGTCGAGGAGCGGTCCGAAGAACGAGCGGTTGAACGTCCGGGTGAGGGCGTCGATCGTCGCCATGGCCGCCAGCTCCGCCTGGACCTGTCGGTACTCGCTGACGTCGGTCAGTTGCACCAGCGCGAGCGGGGGAGCGTCGGGCCCCTCGTCGACAGGGGCGATCGAGACGCTCAGCGTGCGGTCTGACGGCGTCGCTGCGGCGACCTCCACGCCTTCGACCCGGGCTCGGGTGGCGGCGAGGGTCCGCAGCGCGGCCGCAAGCTGGGGACGGTCGGTCGGCGCGACGAGGTCGAGGAATCGGTCGCCTGTCGGCGACGGGATCGAGTCCGCCAGCTGGGCGTAGGCGTCGTTGGCTTCGACGATGTAGCCGTCGAGCTCGCAGATCACGAGGGGGAGGGCCGCGCCGGTGAAGGCGGCCGCGAACCGGCGCTCGGCCGCAGCCAGGCGCTGCCCGAGGGCGTGTTCGGCGGTGACGTCGCGCGACACCGAGACCGAGCCGACCCACCCGTCGTTCGCCGTCGTCGGCGACGCGGTGAGCTCGGCGAGGAAGCGGCTGCCGTCCTTGCGGCGCCGCCACGCCCGAAAGACCGTCGACTCCCCAGCGTCGGTCACGACCATGGCCTCGCTGTGAGCACCGCCGTCGACGTCGGCCCACAGGGTCGTGATCGGCAGACCGATGATCTCGTCGGCGGTCCAGCCGTGCATCGCCTGCGCCGCACCACCCCAGCTTCGGATGTTGTGCTGCTGGTCGATGCCGATGATGGCGAGATTCGACGCGCCGAGGAGTCGGTGGAGATCGGCCGCACCGGAGGCCGCGGCGGTCACGTCGCGGACCAAGGCCATCGACCCGGTCCGCAGGCCGTCCTCGGTGATGGGCGAACTGCTGACCTCGGCGAGGAAGTGCGAGCCGTCCTTGCGACGCCGCCACGCCCGGAAGTGCGGGTGCTCGCCGCGCATGACGCCTTCGTAGAGACGAACGTCGGCGGCCCGGTTCTCGTCGGGCCACACCGTCGACAGCGGCTGCCCGATGATCTCGTCCCCAGCCCAACCGAACAGCTCGACGGCAGCCTCGGACCAGCCGGTGACCAGACCTTCGGCGTCGAGCGCGACGACGGCGACCCGCGACTCGACGAGCAGGCCCGCGAGCCGCTCCGGTTCGATCGCCGCGTGCGCCATGCGAGCAGCCTCGGTCTGGTTCGGAGCAACTTGAGCCGGTGGCCAAACTGGGGCCTTCGAGGCGGCACGGACCTGCAGCCGGTCCCGTTAGGCTTGACCTCCTGATGAAGAGCACTGTGGAGACCCTCGAAGACAACCGGGTGAAGCTCTCGGTTGAGGTCGACGAGGCGGAATTCGACACCGCCGTCGACGCTGCGTTCAAGCGCATCGCCAAGGAGGTCCGCATGCCGGGCTTCCGGCCGGGCAAGGCGCCCCGCCGTCTGCTCGAGGCCCAGTTCGGCTCTGCCGTCGGCCGCGAGGAAGCGCTGCGTGAGTCGATGCCGGAGTACTACGCCAAGGCCGTGATCGAGCATGACGTCGACGTCGTCGCCCCGCCGGAGATCGAGATCACCGGCGGCCAAGAAGACGGGCCGGTCCAGTTCGAAGCCGTGGTCGAGATCCGGCCGTCGGTGAGCGCGGCCGGCTACGACGGGCTGCGGATCGAGATCCCCAACCCGACGCCGAGCGACGACGAGATCGACGAGCAGATCGACAACCTCCGCAAGAACTTCGCCGAGCTCGAAGCCGTGGAGCGCGCTGCCGACGACGGCGACCACGTCACCATCGACATCGAGGCCACCCACGAGGACGAGCCCGTCCCGGGTCTCACCACCACCGACTACGACTACGAGGTCGGTTCCGGTGCGGTCGTCGCCGAGATCGACGAGAACCTCCGTGGCGCCTCGGCCGGCGACAACGTCGAGTTCGAAGCCGAGCATCTCGACCCCGACGAGGACGAGCCGCTGAAGTTCTCGATCTCGGTCAAGGAGGTCAAGGAAGCGGTGCTTCCCGACCTCGACGACGAGTTCGCCAAGGCCAACTCCGAGTTCGAGACCGTCGGCGAACTGCGCGACGACATGGCCAACCGGCTCGGCATGATGCGGATCCAGCAGGCCAACATGGCCGTGCAGCAAAAGACGGCCGAAGCGCTCGCCGAGCTGA
>CAZEML010000304.1:0-3184 GCA_964513285.1 uncultured Candidatus Nemicrothrix sp. | reverse complement strand
CGATGCTGAAGAAGGGCGACATGAAGGGCGCCACCTGGCTCCTCGCCTACGAGGACTCCAACGTCGACACCGGCCTCGCCGCCGGCATGCAGAACCGGGCGCAGATCGGCAAGGGCATGTGGGCCAAGCCGTCGGAGATGGCCGAGATGTTGGCCACCAAGGCCGGTCATCCGCAGTCGGGAGCAACGTGCGCCTGGGTGCCGTCGCCGACCGCCGCGACCCTGCACTCGACCCACTACTTCGACACCAACGTCGCGGCCCGCCAGGAGGAGATCCAGGGCCGAGCGCCCCGCACGGTCGAGGAGCTCACCACCATCCCGCTGCTCGAAGGTGAGCTGACCGAGGACGACATCCAGACCGAACTCGACAACAACTGTCAGTCGATCCTCGGCTACGTCGTCCGTTGGGTCGGTCAGGGCGTCGGCTGCTCGACCGTGCCCGACATCGACGACGTCGGCCTGATGGAGGACCTCGCCACGCTGCGGATCTCCAGCCAGCACGTCGCCAACTGGCTCCACCACGGCCTCGTCTCCGAGGACCAGGTGACCGAAGCGATGCAGCGCATGGCGGTCGCCGTCGATGGCCAGAACGCCGACGACGAGGTTTATGAGCCGATGGCGGTCGACTACGAGACGTCGATCCCGTTCCAGGCCGCCCTCGCCCTCGTCCTCGAGGGTCGAGTGCAGAAGAACGGCTACACCGAAGCGATCCTTCGCGACCATCGCCGTCGGCAGAAGGCCATGCTCGGCCGCTGATCAACCGCCCGGATCGATGCTGGTGTCGGCGCCTCCGCCGTCGTCGAAGGAGTCGTCGCCGAACGTGCACTCCTCGGTCTCCTTGGAGTCGTAGGCCACGACGGCCGGGTCGAGAAGACGCGTCCCGGCTTCCGGCGACTGGGCAAAGACCCGAACCCCGATGCTGCGGGCGCTGCCACCCGCACAGAGGGTGAGACACTCGATGGCCTGGGAGTCCTGGCAGTGTCGGGTGTCGCTGCCGCTGAGACCGGCGGCGGCAAGCTGTTCCTCGGCCTGAGCGATCGTGAGGCCGATCAACGAGGGCACGACATAGATCGGAACGGTGGTCGTCGTGGTGGTCGGCGCGGCGGTGGTCGTGGTCGGCGCAACCGTGGTCGTCGGGGTGGGCGCTGCGGTCGTGGTCGAGGAGGTCGTGGTCGGCGCCGCGGTCGTGGTCGAGGAGGTGGCGGTCGGCGCTGCGGTCGTGGTCGTGGTCGAGGAGGTGGTGGTCGGCGCCGCGGTCGTCGTGGTCGGATCGTCGGGCACGGTGACCGGCGTCTCGCCGGCGACGGTCGTCGCCGTGTCCTCCCCGGTGAGGACCGTGAACCCGACGGCGCCGAGCGCGACCGCGACGGCCCCGACGAGCAAGCCGATCTCCGAGCGGCGCAGTGCGAATGACGAGAGGTCCATGATCGGTCGACCTCCTAGAAGGAGCCGAAGGGGCAGGTCTCGAGCAGCACGAGGTGAACATAGCCGTCGGTTTCGTCGATCGGCGTGCCGGCCACGGGCATCTGGCTGTGCACCGTCAACGCTTTGGGCGACCCTTCAGAGCCGTCTCCCACGGTGCCATCAGCGGCCTTGCAGAGGAGTTCGACCGTGGCGCACGGGAAGAGCCGGCAGTACTCGGTGGTGGCGACGTAGATGTACTGGCCGTCGAGCTCGAGGAAGGCGTCGCGCTCGGTGAGGCCGACGACGTCGGGGACGACCGGGCCGGCGGGGGCGGGCTCGACGGGCGCCTCGGACGGAGCCGAGGCGCCGGCGAGCGAGACGACACCGACGGTCACCGCGAAGGCGACGAGGGCGAGGAGGGAGGTTCGGTTCGTGTGCATGCGATGACCGTACGAATGGGGGCCGGATCGAGGAATGGGGACGAATCCCCACCGAGCCGGCAGACCCCCACGACCCGAAAACGGCCGAGGCACGGAGGGGGAGGACCTCCGTGCCTGACCGCTGTGGTCGGGGGTTCGGTTGTGGTGACGAGGAGGGGTCAGTCGAAGATCGACTCGATCAGACAGCCCGGGTCGAAGGCGCCGCACGGCGAGGGGCTGGGGGTGGGGAGGGGCAACGGCGTCGGGGTGGGAAGCGGCAGCGGATCGATGATCGGGCTGGTGCAGATCAGTCCGATGCAGGGAAGCGGGGTCGGGCCGGGCAGCGGATCGATGATCGGCATCGGATCTGGGCAGATCAGTCCGATGCAGGGAAGCGGGGTCGGGCCGGGCAGCGGATCGATGATCGGCTCGGGCAGGGGCTCGACCTCCGGCGGCTCGATGATGATCACCTCGGGCTCGGCGACACCGAAGGGGCAGAACTCGCCGGTCACGATGTCCATCTGGCCGCCGGTGTGGGCGACCTTGGTGCCGGCCGGATGCTCCTGGCTGCGGACGATCATCCACTTCTCGCCGCCGGGGTTGCCGAACTCGTCCTGGCAGACGATCTCGACCGTGTTGCAGGGGTTGATGCTGCACTCGGGGATCACCGTGGCGACGATCCCGACCTCGGCGAGCACGGCGACGGCGGTGCTGTCACGCATGTCGACGACGTGGGGCACGACCGGCACCGGCTCGGGGGCGGGCTTCGGGGCCGGAGCCGGCTCGGGCTCGGGAGCGGGTTCCGGGGCGGGCTCGGGAGCCGGGACCGGCTTGCCGCCGTTCTCACCCTCGATCAGGTGATCGGGGCGCTCCGGGTTCGGGATGTCGTCGGGGCCGTGGTTGATGATCTCGACGGGATCCGCCGGGGCGGGCTCGGGAGCGGGGACGGGCTCGGCCGGGGCCGGTGCAACCGGCTCGACCGGAGCGGGCTCGATGACCGGAGCGCTGTCGGAACCACCGCCCGCCCGGGCCACGGTCACGCCGACGAGTCCGACGGCGATGACCACGGCGGCGACGATCAGCAGCAGCTCGGAGGTTCGGAGGGTGAAGGTTCGGGAGGCGGTGTTGTTCATGAGACGAACGTACGAATTCGCCGGGAATCCGGGAATGGGGACGAATCCCCACCCCCCCCTCCCGGGCGAGAGCGGGCCACCGGCCCATCCCGAGACTCGGTCCGTCGTGCCGGCGGCGGTCGACTACGGCGTCAGGCACCGAACAGGTCGGGACCGCGCCCGCACCGTTCCTCGACAGCTAGTCGTTCAGAGCACCACGCTCGGGTCGGGCACGAGGTCGCGGGCCAGC
>CAZEML010000303.1:0-3224 GCA_964513285.1 uncultured Candidatus Nemicrothrix sp. | reverse complement strand
CATCGAACCGATCGCATCGAGAATCTCTTCAGTCGTAGCCATGGCTACTCCTCCTCTTCGTTGCTGCCTTCGGCAGTGTCGTCGCCGGCAGCAGCCGGTTCTTCTGTGTCGTCGCCGCTATCATCAGCGGCAGCCTCGGCGGTTGCCTCGGCGGGTTCTTCCTCGGCCGCATCGTCGGCGGCTTCGGCGGTTTCGGTGGCGGCACCGGCTTCGCCGGCCCCACCCTCGTCGATGAGGGCCTGCAGTGCGTACGAGAACTCTCGCGGCACGGCGTCGAGCAAGCCGACGAACTCTGCAAGCGGGGCCTGCAGGAGTCCGGCGATCTGGCTGAGCAGGACCTCGCGGGACGGAAGTTCGGCGAGTGCCTTGATGTCATCGGCGCTCAGGACCGAGCCGTCGAGGACACCACCCTTCAGCACCAGCTTGTCGTTCGCCTTGGCGAACTCCTTGAGCGCCTTGGCGACCGCAGCCGCGTCTCCCGGCGAACCATCGGCCTTCTCGCCCACGAACGCGATTGCGGTCGGGCCGGTCAGCAGATCGTCCAGATCGAGATCACGCTCGCGCGCAGCGATGCGAACGAGGGTGTTCTTGTAGATCTTGTACTCGCCGCCGGCGGCCCGCAGCTCCTTGCGGAGGTCGGCCAATGCCGGGACGTCGAGTCCTCGGTATTCGGTGAGAAGTGCACCGTCGGCTGCGTCGAACTTCTCGCGAACCTCGTCGACGACGGCGACCTTGTCTGATCTCGGGTCTCCCATCTCACCTCCTCTGTCTTGGTCGGGCCCCACTCCGAATGAGCGGGACAACGGGTTCACAACGAACAATGGGCGCCCACCGAGTCGGTAGACGCCCAGACAGACACCAGCCGGTGTCGGAACAGAGGTGCCTTCCTCGTCCGGCGGGCGGTGTCTGCAAGAGACGATGCCCATTGGTTCCACAGCCGTGGAGCACCGGAGGTCTTCGGTGAGCAAAGATTCAGTTGTGCCTTCAGGCTAGGAGGCCGAGGCGGAAAAGCGACCTCGGCGGGCGAGCACCACCACGAAGAGGGCGAGCCCCAGCAGCATCGGGAACGATCGGTACTCGAACCAGGCGTGGTTCTCGTGGTGCTGACCCGAGGCGAGCATCCACGGGACGACCAGCCCGGCGGGGGCGATCGCGGCGACGACGGTGAGGAGCACGGGCCGGTCCGACCGGAGCCGCCACAGGCCGGCGGCACCGACGACCACGAGCACGCCGGCGATCGGCACCGCGAGGGGGCGCTCGGACCAGAACTCCAGGTTGCGGAGGAAGCCCGCGCCGAAGCCGGCACTCTCGAACTCCTCGTCGCCGCTCACCCGGAACAGGATCTTGGTGACGACGTCGTCCCAGATCTGCCCCGGCGAGGTGGCGATCGCGGCCCACACCCAGACGCTGAGCCACATCACGCCGTAGCCGACCGCCCAGCCGACCCCGACCCCCATGCCGGCGCGGACGCGATCGCGTCGATCGCTCCCGACCGGGCGAGCGGCGATCGCCGCGCCGGTGGCCACCAGCCAGACGCCGGGGACGAAGTTGAACAGGTCGATCACGTTGTAGACCGCGCCGAGCACCGCCGCGAGCCAGGCCAGGTCGCCGGGAGCGACGCCCCGGGCCGAGCGGTCGAGCAGCAACCCGATCGACACCAACCCGAACGCCAGCATCAGCGGATGGTGAAAGACCGACATCAGCCCGTGGAGATCGCCGGTCGCGATCACCGGGGCGAGGAGGGCGGCCGCGCCGAGCGGGCCTACGAGTCGAGCCGCCCGATGCGCGAGCCAGGCGGCGGCGCCGATCAGAACGAGCGCCGACGCCACCCGCAGGGTGACCACGTCGCCGATGGCCATCCACGGGCGAGCGACGACGGTCAGGCCGTGCCAGTACCGAAAGTGCGGCTCGGCGGTGATGACCTCGCCGGCGGCGCGGGCGCGCAGGGCGGCGTCGAGGCGCTCACACTCGCGGAAGTTGGGCGCGCCCGTGATCGTCTCGAGCGTCCCGTAGGTGCCGTCGTCGTAGCCGCCGACGAGCAGGAAGCACTCCCCGAACGTGTCCTGGGGCGTACCGGTCCAGCCCGTCGAGGGCCATTCGGTCGTGATGTCGCCCGACGCGAGGTCGGTCTCGACCTGGTCGAGGATCCGTCCGTCCGGGACGAGGTTCGCGACGAAGATCAGCGCGAGCGTGCCGAGCTGGAGCGCGACGAACGAGACGACCCACCTGCGGTACGGACGGGTTCGGCCAGACATCGGCCGTCGAAGCTACTCCGACGGTCCAGGTCGGCCGGGGACCGGATCGGCCCCCGCCGGCTCAGGCCTCTTCGCTGCCGATGGCGCCGGGTTCGATGCGAACGCCGGGGCCCATCGTGGTCGAGACGACGACCTTCTTGACGTACTTGCCCTTGGACGACGACGGCTTGACCTTCTCGAGCTCACCGACGAGCGCACGCAGGTTCTTGAGCAGCGCGGCATCGTCGAAGCTGGCCTTGCCGATCGGCACGTGCACGTTGGCGAAGCGGTCGGTGCGGTACTCGACCATGCCGCCCTTGAACTCGCCGATGGCCTTGACGACGTCGGGGGTGACGGTGCCGGTCTTGGGGTTGGGCATGAGACCGCGGGGGCCGAGCACACGGCCGAGCTTGCCGACGGTGGGCATCATGTCCGGGGTGGCGATCGCGATGTCGAAGTCGGTCATGCCGCCCTCGATCTCCTTGGCGAGATCGTCGGCGCCGACGAACTCCGCACCGGCTTCGCGAGCTGCGGTGGCGGCCTCACCCTGGGCGAACACGGCGACTCGCACGTCCTTGCCGGTGCCCGACGGGAGGGCGACGGTGCCGCGGATCATCTGATCGGCCTTGCGGGGGTCGACCCCGAGGCGGATCACGATGTCGACGGTCTCGTCGAACTTCTTGGTGCCGAGCGACTTGATGATGGCGATCGCCTCTTCATCGGAGTGCAACCGGTCACGGTCGAACTTCTTTGCGTTGTCGCGGTACTGCTTGTCCTTCGCCATGGTTGGCTCCCTCTCTGTTCACGCCGCCCGGTGAGGTCGTCCGGTGCGAGCGGGGAACCGACTTGGTTCCGGTTGGTGCGTTCACCCGAAGGTGTTCGCGGTTCTGACGAATGTCAGCGAATGAAACTCAGACGACCTTGATGCCCATGGAGCGGGCGGTGCCTTCGACCTGCTGCATGGCGCCTTCGAGATCGATGGCGTTGAGG
>CAZEML010000302.1:0-3273 GCA_964513285.1 uncultured Candidatus Nemicrothrix sp. | reverse complement strand
GCCGCCGCCAACGGATGCCCTGTGTGTCTCAACAGCCGCTCTGCGAACGCCACCGCCGACGGGTTCGACGAGGACCTGGTCGAAGCCGTCGTCTCCTGCTCGACCGGAGGCGTCCACGGGCTCGGCGAGCTCGACGCACGCGAACAGCTCGCCGGCGAGTTCGCCGACCGGTTCGCGACCGACCACCACCGCATCGACGACGACTTCATGGCCGAGGTCCGGGACCTGTTCACCGACGTCGAGATCATCGAGCTGACCGCCGTGTGCGCGATGACGATCGGCAACGGGCGCTTCTTGACCGTGCTCGGCGTCGAAGCCGACGACGACGGCCACTACCTGATCGACGAAGCCTCCGCCTGATGCTCCGCACCCCCTCGACCAACGGCGTCGATCTCGCGATCCACGACCTCGGCGGCGACGGCCCGCCGCTCGTGTTCGTGCACGCCACCGGCTTTCACGGTCGTTGCTATCAACAGATCGCCACGCGCCTCAGCGACGTCCGTCATTGTTGGGGCGTCGACCTCCGCGGTCACGGCGACAGCTCCGCGCCCGACGACGGCAGCTTCGCGTGGACCGGGATGTTCGACGATCTCACCAACGCCCTCGACGCCCTCGGCGTCGACGAGCCGATCGACTTCGTCGGCCACTCGATGGGCGGGGCCGCCATCACCGGTACCGAGCTGCGGCGACCCGGCTCGATCCGCACCGCGTGGCTGTTCGAGCCGATCCTGTTCCCCCCGTTGGGCGACAACCCGAGCCCGATGGCCGAGATCGCCCGCAATCGCCGAGCCACGTTCGACTCCTATGAGGCCGTGATCGAGCGGTACGCCTCGCGCCCACCGTTCTCCGCCGTCGACCCCGACGTGCTCGACGACTATGTGCGCCACGGCTTCCGGCCGACCGACACCGGCGAGGTCACGCTCAAGTGTGAGCCCGAGAGCGAAGCCCGAACCTTCGAGAGTGTCGACGGCACCCTGTTCGGCCGACTCGGCGAGATCGATGCGCCGATGACCATCGTGGCGTCGACCGACGGCGCCCCGCCCGCGATCATCGCACCGCGGGTGGCCGAGACCTTCCCCAACGGCGAACTCGTCGTGTGGGACGGCGAGACCCACTTCGGTCCGTTCACCAAGCCCGAGCGAGCCGCCGACGAGATCCGGGCGAACCTCCGATGACCGTCATCTCCCCCCGCGAGTGGCTCGGCCTCGAAGCGACCCACAACCCGCATCGCTGGTACCTCCCGATCATCCCTCGCCTCAGCGTCCGGGAGATCTTCCTGTTCGGCGGCGCCGGCCTGGCCGCGGCCACGACCGCCCTCGAGGAGACCACCGGACGCCCCGTCGTGTGGGCGACCGCCCAGTACCTCGACTTCGCCAAGGTCGGCGAGACGATGGACCTCGACGTCCACGTGTCGGTCTCAGGCCGGTACACCACCCAGGCCCGCGTCATCGGCCACGTCGGCGACCGCGAGATCATCACGGTCAACGCCGCCCTCGGCACCCGCGACCTCGACCTCCACGAGACCTGGCCCACGCCGCCCGACGTCCGCCCGCCCGACCAATGCCGTCCCCGCGAGTACGACTACGACCAGGACTCGCTCGGCAAGCACCTCGACCAGCGATTCGCCCCCACCACCGGTGAACGGCTCGGCGGTCCGACCGGCCACGGACCCGGCCGACTCTGTGTGTGGACCAAGCCACCCGACGGCGTGCAGAACAGCGCCGCCACCCTCGCCGTCCTGGGCGACTTCGTCCCGATGGGCATCTCGAACGTCGCCTCGCAACCGGTCGGGTCGAACAGTCTCGACAACACGTTGCGCATCATCGACGTCCGGCCGAGCGAGTGGTACCTGCTCGACATCGAAGCCGGCGGAATCTCCAACGGCTTCGGCCACGGGCAGCTCCGCATCTGGGACGACACCGGCCACCTCCAGGCGATCGCCAGTCAGTCGGTCGTTGTCCGCGACCGCCGCAACCGCTGACGACCTCGGGCCGGCCTCCATCCGGAAGGTCCCTCAGCAACCGATCAGCCAGTGCGCGACCTTCCCCTACATCCGGAAGGTCCCGTCGAGCGCGACCTTCCATGCCGCGCCGGCGGTGGTGCCGCCATCGACGGGGATCGTCACCCCGGTGACGAACGACGCCAGATCCGACGCCAGGAACACGATGACGGCAGCGCACTCGTCCGTCGTGCCCATCCGTCGGAGCGGGGTCGGATGGTGCTCGCCCGACATCGCGCCGCTCGCGCCGGCGAGGTCGGCATCGCCCGGCGTCGGGATCATGTCGGGCCCCACACAGTTCACCCGGATCCCTCGCCCGCTCAGTTCGAGGGCGAGCGTCTTGGAGAACTGTTCGACCGCCGCCTTCATCGCCGCGTAGACCCCGAAGCCGGGAGCGGCGTGATAGGCCTCGACCGAGGTGACGTTCACGATCGCGCCACCGTCGGCGAAGCGCGGGAGCGCCGACCGCACACAGTTGGTGACCGTGCCGAAGTTCTCCGCCACCAGCGCCGCTTCCCCGTTCGGCGAGACCGCCGAGAAGGGTGCGTGGAAACCACCGCCCACGTTGTTGACGAGCACATCGACCGGTCCGAGTTCGCGTGCGATCCGAGCGAAGAACGCCTCCACCGCCTCGCCATCGCGCACGTCGAACACGTCGGTGAGCACGCGCCGTCCGAGCGCCTCGATCTCCGCCCCCGTCGCGGCGAGCCCGTCGGCCTCGCGGTCGCAGATCGCGACATCGCATCCGAAGCGAGCGAGCGCGATCGCGGTGGCCTCCCCGATGCCCTGCGCCGCACCCGTGACGACGGCGACCCGGTCGGTCAGGAGAATGTGCTCGGGTGTGACCGTCATGGCTCGATCCTCGTCCCCGTCGGGTTCCTCACCCGAGGCCGGACCGCCCTACCCTACGCCGCATGCCGGTACCGCCCCGAACCCCTGTGCTGGTCGGCCGCAGCCAGATCATCGGCCCCGCTCCCGACGTCGAACGGCCGATCACGGTCGACACGCTGATGAACGAGGCCGCCCGCGCCGCCCTCGACGACGCCGGTGTGGATCCCGCGGCCGTCGACCTCATCGGGGTCGTGACCGGGCTATTCCGCCACCCCAACATCGGCCAATCCGTCGCCCGCACGATCGGGGCGCCCGATGCCCACACCGTGCTCACCTCCTGGGGTGGCAACACCCCGATCGCCTTCGTCGGCGACCTCGGCGACCGCATCGCCCGTGGCGAGATCGACGTCGCGCTCATGTTGGGCGGCGAGGTGAACGCGACG
>CAZEML010000301.1:0-3316 GCA_964513285.1 uncultured Candidatus Nemicrothrix sp. | reverse complement strand
ACCCGCCGGTTCCACGAACTCATCTCGTCCTCGTCTCGTCTCCAGCACCGGGACGGTCCTGGGTCGATCGATCGACCGACACCAGGTCTTTCGGCACATTCGCCGGTGGAGTTGAGCCGAGGTGTGAACGCCGTTCGGTTCAGGCGGATGCGGCGTCGTCCTCGTCGAGGGCGTCGAGGGCCGCCATCGCGGCGTCGAGCATCCGGGCGCTGCAGCCCGCCATCTCGACGGGCGGGATGTACTCCTCGGCGATCGAGGTGGCGATGGCACGGAGCTGTTCGGCCGCCGCACCGTCGCCGAGCGATGCGGGCTCCCCCGTGTCGCCGCCTTCGCTCACCACCGGCTCGATCGGGATGCGTCCGAGCAGCGGTGCGCCGATGTCGTCGGCGAGCTGGCGCCCACCGCCCTCGCCGAACAGCGAGTGGCGGCTGCCGTCGGGAGCGACGAACTCGCTCATGTTCTCGATCACGCCGACGATGCGGAGATAGTTCTTGGCGCCCATGTCGGCGACGCGGGCCGCCACCTTCTGGGCGTTGAGTGCCGGCGTGGTGACGATCAGCATCTCGGCCCGGGGCAGCATCTTGGCGAGCCCCATCTGGACGTCGCCGGTGCCGGGCGGCATGTCGATCAGCAGGTAGTCGAGATCGCTCGGCCAGTCGACGTCCTGGCAGAAGTGCTGGACCGCGCGGTTGAGCATCAGGCCCCGCCACATCAGGGCGGAGTCCTCCTGGGCGACCAGGAAGCCCATCGAGACGACCTCGAGGCGCCCGCTGCCGATCTCGCGCACCAGCGGCTGGATCTTGCCGTCCTTGGAGACGAGGTCGCCCTCGACGCCGAGCATGCGGGGAACCGAGAACCCCCAGATGTCAGCGTCCATCACGCCGACCGCGTAACCGAGCTCGGCGAGCGCCGCGGCGAGGTTGGTGGTGATCGACGACTTGCCGACGCCGCCCTTGCCGGACGCGACCATCACGACCTTGGTCGTCGAGGGGATGCTCGTGTCGGGGGCGTTCTGGCTGACGTTGAAGCGGGCCTTGGCCATCGCCTCGGACCGTTCGTCCTGGGTGAGCTCGCCCCAGTCGATGGTGACCCGGCTGACACCGGGCAACGAGGTCAAGCGGGCGCGGATGTCCTTCTGGATCTGGGCGCGCAGGGGGCAGCCGCTCGTGGTGAGGTCGATCTGGAGACGGATCCAACCGTCGTCGGTCACCGTTGCGCCCTTCGCCATGCCGAGTTCGACGATGTCGCTGCCGAGCTCGGGATCGATGACGCCGCGCATCAGCCCCATGACGTATTCGGGGGTGGGGGGTGCGGTCGTGGCCACGCCTCCAGGATAGAGTGCGAAAAGACCTCCTGGAACAGGCCTGTTGCATTTGGCTCATTGAGGCGAGTTCCGGTTCTGCCGATGGAATACCAACCGGTACACTCACGTTCACAGGTTCGACATCACGTCGTCTCCGTCCCACAGGAGGAACCCATCATGATCATGCTCACCGACACCGCCGCTTCGAAGGTCAACGAGCTCATCACCGCCGAAGGCGAAGCGGGCCTCGCCCTGCGCGTCGCCGTTCGCCCCGGTGGCTGCTCGGGCTTCTCCTATGAGATGTACTTCGACACCGACCGTGCCGATGACGACATCACCAAGGACTTCTCCGGCGTCGACGTCGTCGTCGACCCGCAGTCCGCCCAGCTGCTCGAGGGCGCGACCCTCGACTACAAGGACGGCCTCCAGGACGCCGGCTTCTCGATCGACAACCCCAACGCCCAGCGCACCTGCGGTTGTGGCCAGTCGTTCAGCTGACGGGTTTCCCCTTCTGACGTGACGCCCCGCTTCGGCGGGGCGTTCGTCGTTTTCGGCTCCGGCGTCAGACCAGCGCGAGCGCGGCGCGCAGTTCGCTGCGGTCGAACGTGGTGTCGAGCCGGGCGAGGATGACGTTGTCGGCGTCCGCGACGAAGAGGGCGGGCTCGAACGGCAGGGCGGCGGCGTTGACGACGTCGGTGAGGTCGGGGAACGCGCCCGTCTCGAAGTCGGCGGGGTCGACGTAGACCTCGGCATGGATCACGTTGAGGTCGTCGCGGTCGGCGGCTTCGTCCATGAGGAGATCGACGACCGGGCCACAGATGTCGGTCTGGCAAAAGCCCGGGGTCGCGACGAGGAGCACCGTCGGCTTGTCGTTGGCCGCGGCGTCGATGAGGTCGATCTCGTGGAACGGGCACTCGACCGCCCGGGTGCAGAGGTCGGCGACACCCTTGAGGTCGACGAACGTCGCGGTGGGGACGACGGGGAGCGAATCGCCGACCTGAGGGATCGGGACCGCCGCTCGATCCAGGACCAGGAAGTCGACCGGCGCGACGTCGGGGTGCCCGGGGAGTGAGGCGGTGTACTGCCCGGCCGCCGGGAACGTCAGCGTCGCGGCGTAGTAGGGCGTGATGATGCCGTCGACCCGGCGCTCGACGGCCGTCTCCAGCAGGTTGCCGTCCGCGCCTGCGATCACCAGGTCGAGCGTCGCGGGAGCGGTGTCGCGCAGGTTGTCGATCTGGTCGGCGACGACGAACGCGATCCGCTGTTCGGGGCCGGCCACGACCGTCGCCTGTTGGCGGAAGCCGTCGGGGAAGGTCGCGACCAGGAACGCGAGTTCGGCTTCGGCCGTGCCGGCTCCACCGCCGGCATCGTTGGAGTCATCGTCGGATCCGCCGCATGCGGCGAGGACGAGGGAACCGGCGGCGAGGCCACCGGCGAGGAAGGTACGACGGGGGAGTGGCTGCACGGACGGTCACGCTAATCGGCCGACGTCGGTCGACCGGTGGCGGGGCGGTGCACAGATGGTCGTGGCGTAGACGATTCGCCCCGGGGAGCGTGACCGGTAGCGTCGTCGCCGATGCCCTCCATCGAACTCACCGTCAACGGCGAGGCCGTCGTCGTCGACGACGACACCGCCACCCTCCTCGACGTGCTCCGCGGTCAGGTCGGCGCGACGTCGGTCAAGGACGGCTGCTCGCCGCAGGGCCAGTGCGGGTGCTGCACGGTGCTCGTCGACGGCCAGCCCCGGGTGTCGTGTGTGACCCCGGTTCGGCGGGTCCGCGGGCGTTCGGTCACGACGGTCGAAGGGCTGCCCGACGAGGCGCGGGCCCGATGGGGCGATGCGTTCGCCGCCTCCGGGGGAAGTCAGTGCGGCTTCTGTACCCCCGGGATCGTCTGTCGATTCGAAGGCCTCCGGGCCAAGGGGGTCGTGCCCGATGACCGGGCGAAGGCCGCCGACGCCCTGCTGGCCCACCTGTGTCGCTGCACCGGCTGGCAGTCGATCCTGGACGCGTG
>CAZEML010000300.1:0-3322 GCA_964513285.1 uncultured Candidatus Nemicrothrix sp. | reverse complement strand
CATCGAAGCGCTCGCCGATTGAGGCAGCTGCACGACGTGCAGTGTGCACGACATCAGCGACCTTGAACGACGCGGCATCCCCGGGGTCTTCGTGGCCTCGGAGGGATTCATCGACGCCGCCGAGACCCAGGCCTCCGCGCTCGGACATCCGACCGCACGGGTCTTCACCCCGCACCCGATCCAGGACCGCACCGACGACGAAATGCGTGAGATCGCCGACGCCACCGTCGACGCCCTCATCGCGAAGGTCACCGGCCCGCAGGACTGACCCGGTCAGGGCAAGCGAAGCGTCTGGCCGTCCTCGACGGCCAGACCGTCGCGCACGAGCCCGGCCACGATCCGCTGCGCCCGGTCGTCGTCGGCCCCGATGACCTCGGGCACGGTCCGTCGATCGACCGCTCCTCGACGCATGGCGTCGACCAGCCGACCGCGGAGCTGTCGATCGCTGCCCTCGAAGCGGGCCTGCGGGGCCGAGACCGCGGCGGAACCCACCGCAGGGTCGTCTCCCTCCCCTCGCCACGCACAGAACCGGATCAACGGGCACTCATCACAACTCGGTGAGCGCTTCGTGCAGACCACGGCGCCGAACTCCATGATCGACTGGTTCCAGAGCCAGACCTCGGGCGCGACGACGAGGTCATCGGCTCGCTGCTGAGCGGCCTTGGGCGACAACGACGCGCCACCCCACCGGGCGAGCACACGGCCGATGTTGGTGTCGACCACCGCGGCCGGCAGCTCGAAGGCGAACACGCGAACCGCCCGCGCCGTGTAGGGACCGACGCCGGGAAGGGCGAGCAGATCCTCGAGCCGTTCGGGCACCCGTCCGCCGTGTCGTTCCACCATCGCCGTCGCCGCTCGGTGCAGGTTGAGCGGGCGCCGGTTGTAGCCGAGCCCCGCCCACTCGTCGACGACATCGCCCGCGGCGGCCGCAGCGCAGGCAGCCGGATCGGGGAAGCGTTCCAGGAATCGAGGCAGCCGATCGACGACACGAGCGACCTGGGTCTGCTGCAACATCGTCTCCGAGACGAGGATGGTCCACGGGTCGCGGGTTCGCCGCCAGGGGAGGTCGCGCAGCGCCTCCCTCCCCCACTCGAGTAGCGCGTTCCGGAGCTCGTCATCGGCGTCGACGTGCGGCACCCGCCGAATCTAGGAAATCCACCGGGTTTCCACCGCAGATCAGCGAAATCCACGGACAATCCACGCCCTATCCACAGGACACGGGCTCATGGCGGCGACCAAGATTGCCGATGGAAACCTGAGCGACAGGTCGGCGGCCCCCCATGACAAGCGTGAGATCGAACGGCCCCACCTTCGGGGTCTGGCGCATGTATTTCGAGACCCGCGCGCTCGGGCTCCTCGTGCTCGCGGTCGCCGTTTTGACCCCGCTCGTTCCCGTCGATCCGCGGGTCTCGCTGTTCGCGGTCGCGATTGGCCTGCCGGTGAACCTCGTCATGCGCTCGGCGATCGGTTTCGTGACCCGCCGATCCTGGGTGGTCGTGGTGATCGACACGGTCACGATCGCGCTCGCCATCTCGATCGATCCGTCGATCGCCCCGGCCGGAGGGGTGTTGCTCCTGGCATCGGCGAGCCTCACCGCGACCGAAGGTTGGCGCACCACCACCGCTGCCGTGGTCGCGAGCTCACCGATCGCCGCCATCGCGATCGACCGCTACGACCCCGACGCGACCCTCGTCATCATGCTCCCGTACCTGATCTGTTCGATCGGGATCGCCGTGTTCGTGTCGAGCATCGCGGGGTCAGAACGCGCGGCCCGGCTCGAACGCGAGACGCTGATCGGCGGCTTGGACGCCGTCGTGTGGGAAGCCACTCCCCACCCGTTCGTCGACGCTCGGTTCTCGGGGCGGGTCGAGGAGCTTCTCGGACTCGACCTCGGAGAAGTGAACGGACCGGGCCGATGGCTGGCGCGGCTCCCGGCCTTCGATCGCGTCCGGATCGCCGAGGAGTCGCGAGCGTTGATCGACGCCGGCGAAGATCACGAACTCAGCTACCGCGTCCTCGACGGCCACGGCGAGCTCCGCCACGTACGCGATCGCGTTCGGGTCGAGGTCGGGCCCGACGGCCGCCCGGTCGCGGCCCGCGGCCTGCTCGTCGACGTCACCGAAGAGGTCCGGGTCCGGGAGACCAACCGGAACCTGGCCGAGTTGGTCGAACGAGTGCAGGTCGGCCTCGTCGTCGCGCGCGTCCACGAGACCGGCGCCGAACGACGGTTCACCGCGGTCACCGTCAACCCCGCCTATGAGGCACTGGTCGGCCAGGCCGCGACCGAGCTGATCAACGCCGATGTCACCCGGCCGCTGACCGGACCCGGCCGGACCGCCCTGGCCACCCTGCTTGACGATGTCGCGTCGAACGGTCGAGCCCGCCGACTCGCCGAGGCCGAGGACCTCTCCGCCGACGGCGGGCGGATCCTCTCGCTCGAGGCGTTCCCGATCAGCGACACCTTGATCGGGATCAACGTCGACGACGTCACCGAGCGGGTGAACACCGCCGAGAACCTTCGGCGGCAGGCACTTCACGACGCACTGACCGGTCTGCCCAACCGAGCGTTGCTCGACAACCGTCTCCAACACGCCATCCGAGCAGCCGGGCGAGACGAGCGATCGGTCGGGCTGCTCATGCTCGATCTCAACCAGTTCAAGGAGGTCAACGACACTCTCGGGCACGATGCGGGTGACCGCCTCTTGCGGATCGTGGCCGATCGCCTCCGGACCTCGATGCGTGCTGGCGACACCGTCGCTCGCCTCGGCGGCGACGAGTTCGCCGTCCTCCTCGCCGACGACGCATCGCCCCGCCGCACCCTTCGTGCGGCCGAGCGGGTCCTCGCCTGCTTCGAGCAGCCGCTCGCGATCGACGGCATGAGCTTGCAGACCGGGGCCAGCGTCGGCGTGGCCATGTATCCCGATCACGGGCGCACCGCGGACGAGATCCGCAAGAACGCCGACGTCGCCATGTACGTCGCCAAGCGTCGCGGTGGCGGCGTCGCCATCTACGACCCGGTCCGCGATCAGGCCGATCACGACCGACTCCACGTCGTCAGCGACCTGCGGCGAGCGATCGACACCGACCAACTCGCGCTGCACTACCAGCCGGCCATCGCGCTGGCGACCGGAGCGATCGACCGGGTCGAGGCGCTCATCCGTTGGAACCATCCGGAGCGGGGCCTGATCCCGCCGATCGAGTTCATCGACCTCGCCGAAGTCACCGGGCTGATCCGCCCGATGACGCAATGGGTCCTCGACCAGGGCCTGACCGACCTGGCGGCGCTCCGCATCGAGCACCCCGACCTCGGGCTGGCGATCAA
>CAZEML010000299.1:0-3370 GCA_964513285.1 uncultured Candidatus Nemicrothrix sp. | reverse complement strand
CCCGACCATCCGGTGCTGCGCAGCCTGGCGGACCGGTTCGGCAGCTTCCGGGTCGGCGGCACCGGCCGCTGGTACGAGGCCGTGGTCACGACCGCGATCGGCCAGCGGGTCGTCACCGCCGACGCCAGCCAGAGCCGTCAACGCCTCGCCACCCATCACGGCGACACGTCGCTCGGCGGCCCGATGGGGATCCTGCCCGATCCCCAGACGCTCCTGTCGCTGCGCGACCACGACTTCCATCGGGCGGGCATCGAACTGAGCCGCACCCGAGTCCTTCGGATCGCCGCGAAGTACGCCGACCGCCTCGAACGGCTCGCCGACGTGCCCGGCGCCGACGCGGTGAGCTGGATGCAGCAGCTCCCGGGGATCGGGCCGTGGACCGCGGGCATCACATCGGCGATCGCCGGCGGTGACCCCGACGCCGTGCCGGTCGGCGACCTCCACGTTCCGGGGATGGTGACCTACGCCTTCACCGGCGAGGTCGGCGACGACGCCCGCATGCTCGAGGTGCTCGAGCCCTTCGCCGGCCACCGAGGACGGGTCGTACGCATGGTGAAGATGGGCGGTGCGGGACCACCGAAGCATCACCCCAAGCCGTACCGCACCGACATCAGCCGGTTCTGAGCCGGCGTCAGGCCTTCGCGGCCTGCTTGGCGGCTTTGGCCTCGCGATGGGCGACGGTCTTCTCGATGTAGGCGATCGCCTCCGGCGTCTTGCAGTTGGTCTCGCCGTGATCGACCACGACCGGGCCGACGCGCTTGGCGGTGGCGATCGCGCGGCGACGAAGCCCGGCGCTGCGGAGGCCGATCGTGATGATCGTCTGGTTCATCTCGTGCCGGACCCGGTTGGGTCGGTCGTGGATCTCGGCCTCGATCTGGCGGAGGAGGTCGTCGAGCTCGGCGTTGGTCCAGATGTCGGCTTCGGCGGTGAACGCGACGATCGCCCACCCCGCCGACGCGATCCACTCCGAGCGGCGGTCCCGCCACTGGTCGCTTCGGCTCCGGGCATGAGGCGAGCGGGCGACCACCCCGGCGACCGCTTCGGCGGTGATGTAGCAGTCGATCGCCTTCGCCCACGCGTTGACCTGGGCGATGGTGAGACGACCCGGATCGACGATCTTGGCGGCCAGCTGACGGGCATCGTGGTTGCCGGTGGCGAAGAGTTCGAGGGCCAGTTCGTGTTCGCCCTTGAAGGTCTTGGCGAGCTTGCCGAGATCGGCGTAGCTGACCCCGAACATCGGATCAGTGGCCCCGTGGCGGGTGTAGATCTTGCGGTTCTGGGCGGTGCCGGCGGCTTCGAGTGCCGCCATCGCATCGGCGAGTCGAGCGGCCATCAGCGTGGGTGTCCCTTCGAGTCGTTCCAGCGCAGCACGAGGAGCACGATCACCGCGCCGACGACCGAGCCGATCCAACCGGCGGTCGAGATCGACACGCCGTCGCCCGCGAGGACCGAGGCGAGGGTGCCACCGACCAGCGAACCGACGATCCCGAGCAGGATCGTGCCGAGACAGCCGTAGCGGCGGCCGGTGGGGACGATCATCCGGGCGATCAGCCCGACGATCAGACCGGGGAGAATGAGACCCAAGAGCGCCATGGCCCGAGTCTGACAGACCCCGGCGGTGGTTTCGACGGCGCGCCCCAGCCGCTCGCTCGTTCCCCGACTTCTCGTCGTTTCGACGGCGGCCAGCGGAGGGTGTAGCCCACAGGGGTGACCGGTCACTCCCCTGCCGCAGGCGTCAGCCGCCCTCCGTGGCGGATGTTCGCCGCGATCGGCGGGGCGATGGTGCTGACCGCACTGAACTTCTCGATCAGCTTCGTGGCGTTCGGCGAGATCGCGGAGACCTTCGACGCCGCCGGGACGACGGTGTCATGGGCGCTCACCGCCTTCTCGATCACGATCGGCGCGCTCACCGTCCCGGGCGGGTGGGCGGCGGACCGCTACGGCCGAGCCCGGGTCTTCGCGACCGGCTTCGCGATCTTCGTGGTCGGGTCGGGACTCGTCGCCGCGGCCCCGAGCGTGGAGACCCTGATCGCTGCACGGGTCGTGCAGGCGAGCGGGGTCGCGATCCAGAGCCCGGCGATGCTCGCCCTGATGCTGGACGCCTTCGGGCCCACGCGACGAGCGACGGCGGTCGGACTCACCGGTGGGCTCGGCGGGATCGCCGCCGCCGCTGGACCCGCGGTCGGTGGCGCGCTGGTCGAGTCGGTCGGGTGGCGGTGGACCTTCGCGGCCAACGTGCCGGTCGGCGTGCTCGTGTTCGCGGTGCTGCTCCGAACCCTTCGATTCGAGGCGGCAGAGGACGATCGGGCGATCCCGGACCTGGTCGGCGCACTGTTGATGGTCGGGGCGGTCGCCGGGTTCATCCTCGGCATCGTCCAGAGCGACGACTGGGGGTTCACCGACGCCCGCACGGTGGCCGCGGTGCTGGGCTCGGCCGTGCTCGGCACCCTCCTCGTTCGACGGAGCGCGACCCACCCGAGCCCCATCCTCGATCTCGGCTTGTTCTCGGTTCCGTCGTTTCGGGCGGGTGCGGTGTTGCAGCTACTGGTGGCCGGGAGCTTCGGCGGTGTGTTCTTGACCCAGCTCCAGTTCCTGACGAGCGGATGGGACTACACCCTGTTCCAAGCCGGACTCGTCATCGCCGCCATCCCGGCGATCGCCGGTCCGCTGACGGTGCTGAGCGGTCGGCTGGCGGACCGCCACGGCCACCGGACCATCATCGTGCCCGGCATGGTGTGCATGATCGCCGCCGGCCTGTTGCTCGCCACCACGGTCTCCGCGGACCGGGCGCTGTGGAGTGTGTGGATCCCGGTCAACGTGCTCTACAGCGTCGGGGTGGGGCTGGCCCACGCGGCCTGCCAGGCCGTGGCGGTGAGTCAGGTCGACCAGGCCAAGCTCGGTATCGGCGCCGCGATGAGCCGCATCAGCCAGGAGGTCGGCAACGCGATCACCGCCGCCGCGGCCATCACGCTCATCGAGCGCGCCGGCGCCCCGGTCGACGGCTTGCGATGGACGATGGTGCTCCTCATCGGGTTCACCGCCGCCGCCTTGCCGGTCGCCTGGCGACTTCCCCGTCGTGGGGCTGTCACTCCCGTCCCGTAGGTTCTGAGCTGTGATCGCTTGTGGGCACTGCGGTGGCCGCCACGCAACGGTGGCGGAGGTCCGAGGGTGTTCGGGCGCGCCCGCGACCGAGCCTTCGGTTTCGGGCCCCGACGAGGCGTGGGGGTTCGAACCCTCGCCGGCGCCGCCGGTCGCGCGCGATGCCAGGCCGTCGGCGGGCGATGCGCCACCCGTCGCGCTCGTCCCCGATTGGGATCGCCTCGCCGGCCCTGATGCGCTCGGCCGCAACCTGATCGTGGCGCCCGACGGC
>CAZEML010000298.1:0-3394 GCA_964513285.1 uncultured Candidatus Nemicrothrix sp. | reverse complement strand
CGTGACCTGACCGGTGTCGAGGTCGATGTCGACGACGGCGACATGGGTCGCGCACGACCAACCACCGTTGCCGACCCCCTGGTACTTCTCGGCGTACGTGAAGACCGGACCGTCGGACGCGCCGTTGCGCTTCGCGGCTTCCGCCGCGACGTCGGCGTAGGAGATGCCCCGAGCGGGAACCCCCGAGACATGGATGTTGCCGTCGACGATCTCGATGTCGTCCTTGGCCGCTTCGAGCATGTCGGCCGCGAGGTCGGCGACCTGGTCCCGCACCTCCCGAGCGGTCGCTCGCATGACACCCGCGCCGAGCGGGCCGCCGCGGCTGCCGCCGGTGCCGATGAAGCTGAACTGGGACTTGTCGGTGTTGCCCCAGTTGATCTCGACATCGTCCATCGACACACCGAATTCGTCGGCGACGACCTGCTTGTAGGTCGTCTGATGGCTCTGGCCGTGCGGCACCTGCGAGGTGTACATCACGATTCGGCCGTCGGCTTCGATCGTGGCGCGACCGTCCTCCTTCAGCAGCATGCCCGAGCCGGGACTCAGCGAGTCGGCGAAGTTGGGCGGTCCGGGAGCGGCCTCGTGGTAGCTGGCGATGCCGAGTCCGACCCGGTGGTTGCGGCGCTCGGCGTCGGTCTTGCGGCGTTCGAGGTCGTCCCAGTCGATCATCTCCAACGCGCGGTCGAAAGTCTTGCGGGTCGACATCGTCTCGTCGATCGTCGGGCCGGTGATGAAGGCATCGGGCGCGTCGGCCTCGGTCATCATGTTCTTGCTGCGCACCTCGGCGGGGGTCAGGCCGAGTTCGGCGGCGACCGCGTCGATCGAACGCTCACGCATCCAGGTCTCGTTCGCCCATGGACCCCGGTAGGGAACGACCCGACCCTTGTTGGTGGCGACGATGCGGGACCGGAGTTCGAACGCCTGGAAGTGGTACGGGCCCGGCATGTACACCTTCCACAGACCACCGATCAGGTTCGTCCCGAACGGGAAGGCCGGGTAGGCACCACCGTCGATCAGGGCATCGACCCGCAGCCCGGTCATGGTGCCGTCGGCGTTGCACGCGATCTCGACGTTGAACCGTTCTTCGCGGGCCTGGCCGCCGTCGCTCAAGTTCTCGACCCGGTCCTCGATCCACTGCACGGTCTGGCCGAGCCGGAGCGCGGCGACCGCGATCGGGAGGTCCTCGCGGGCGATCGGCCCCTTGGCGCCGAAGCCGCCGCCGATGTCGATCGAGGTGATCGTCGGGTAGTCGTCGGTCGCCAGCAGGCCGAGTCCCATCCGGCCCATGTGCTTGAGGAGCGAGAAGTCGCGGCGGAGCTGGCTCCGCATCCCCCGGTTGTCCTGGCTCTTGAGGTCGTCGGCGTTCTCCTTGCGGAAGACCTTCGCAGCGGCGAAGAAGGACTTGC
Organism: uncultured Candidatus Nemicrothrix sp.; assembly: GCA_964513285.1. Taxonomy (GTDB): domain Bacteria; phylum Actinomycetota; class Acidimicrobiia; order Acidimicrobiales; family Aldehydirespiratoraceae; genus UBA11606. The sequence continues at coordinate 1,988 of CAZEML010000298.1, read as the reverse complement.
GCCGCGGCGAGTTGCGCAGGAACTGCCACAGCGACTTCAGGCGGCCCTGATCGACCGTCTGGGCCGCGATCGCCCACTTCAGGACGTGGGGGCCCTGCGAGGTGTTGTGGATGGTGAGATGGCGGGTCGCAGGGTCGATCTCGACGACCGTGCCTCGGGTCTCCATCGGCTGGTTGGCCTGGCGGTGGCTATCGAGGCTGATCTTCACGACCCGATCCGCCGCCGCGAACACCCCGTCGACATCGCCGAAGGCCTCGGTGTGGTCGCCGAGCGTGTTGCCCTCGGCCTTCTCCCACAGCTTCGGCGCGTCAGGGGCGAGCGCCTTGTCGATCGAGCCGATGCCTTCGAGGAGGTCGTAGTCGACGACGACGAGCTCGACGGCATCCTCCGCGATGTGACGCGACTCGGCGATGACCAGCGCGACCGGGTCGCCGATGTGGCGGACGGTCTCGTCGGCCATCGACCGGTACAGCGGCGTGTAGCTGCCGGGCTGTGGGGCGAGGGGGACGAACGGGTTGGTGCCCTCGTTCAACTCCGCGCCGGTGAACACGGCGACGACACCCGGATGGCGCTTCGCCTCACTCGTGTCGATCGCGGTGATCGTCGCGTGCGGGAACGGGCTGCGGACGAAGGCGGCGTGAAGGCCGCCCGCCGGCTGTACGTCGGCGACGAACTGACCCTCGCCGATCAGGAATCGGTCGTCCTCGACCCGCTTGACCGACTGGCCGACGAACCCGAGTCCGGAGGTCTGGCTGCTCACTGGCTCGCTCCGTTCATGAGCTCGACCGCGGTCTCGACGCCGCGGACGATCGACTGGTATCCGGTGCAGCGGCAGAGGTTGCCCGAGAGCTCCTCACGGATCTCCTCGGCCGATGGGTTCGGGTTCTCCTCGAGCAAGGCGACCGTGCTCATGAGGAAGCCGGGTGAGCAGAAGGCGCACTGGAAGGCCATCGCCTCCTTCATCGCCTTCTGCACGGGATGCATCTCGTCGCCGTCGGCGAGCCCTTCGATCGTGGTGATCTCGTGGCCGTCGGCTTGGACGGCGAGCATGAGGCAGGCCCGAGCGGGCTGGCCGTCGAGCAGGATCGTGCAGGCGCCACACACCCCGTGTTCGCATCCGAGGTGGGTGCCGGTGAGGCCGACCTCCTCGCGGATCACGTCAGCGAGCGACCGGCGGGCTTCGACGTCGAGCGTGTGACTCGTCCCGTTGATCGTGAAGGAAACCGATTCGCTCATGTTTGTTCCAGTGACCTGCTTCGCGCTCATGCGAGGACTCCGATCGTGGTGGCGGCCTCGGCGAGACCCCGCCGGGTGAGGACCCCGGCGATGTGCTTGCGGTAGTTGGCCGTGCCGTGCACGTCTGATGGTGGGTCGAGCTGAGCGCTGACGATCTCCGCCGCGGCGGAGAAGGCCGCGTCGTCGGGCGCCTGACCGATGAGGGCCGCCTCGGCATCGCCGACTCGGATCGGCCGACTGTCGGCCCCGAAGAACGACAGCGCCGCACCGGTGATCGACCCGCCGCTCACTTCGAGCGTGCAGGCGAGCCCGACCAGGGCGTAGTCGCCGTGCCGGCGGCTGATCTCGACGACCGCGCCACCGGCATCCGGCGACCATGCCGGGAGCCGGATCTCGGTGAGGATCTCGGTCGGTTCGAGCACGGTGGTGAGATAGCCCTCGAAGAAGTCCTCGGCGGCGATCTCCCGCGTGCCGTCGGCGGAGGTGGCGACCATGGAGGCGCCGACGGCCAGGCAGACGGCCGGCATCTCCGCCGCCGGGTCGGCGTGGGCGACGCTGCCGACCAGCGTGCCGCGGGTGCGGATGGCCCGGTGTCCGATGTGGGGTGCGGCGGCGGCGACGAGCGGCGCGTGCTGAGCGACGGCAGCGGATCGCTCGGCCTCGGCGTGGCGGACGAGCGCGCCGATGGTGGTGCCGCCCGGCCCGGCGTCGAGGGTCGCGAGCTCGGCGATCCGGCCGATGTCGACCACGTG
>CAZEML010000297.1:0-3431 GCA_964513285.1 uncultured Candidatus Nemicrothrix sp. | reverse complement strand
GGCGAACGCCTGCATGGCACGGCTGGGGACGTTGCCCGTCCACTCGAGGCGATCGGACGCGGCATCGCGGCTGAAGACCTCGGTCGCGGTGAAGGCGGTCGAGTCCGCGCCCGCGGTGTTGTCCTCGACACAGATGATCGAACCGACCCGGGGTCCGTCGGGGGTGCGGACACAGTGGACGACGATGTCGATCGCCTCGCTCACCAGGCTGTTGAGCGCCGTCATCGGCAACTCGTTGGAGGTGTCGGACAACTGGCAGATGAACCGTAAGCGGGTCAGGGCCTGACGGGCCGAACCGGCGTGGATCGTCGTGAATCCCTTGACGCCCGACGACAACGTCAACAACAAGGGGAGGGCCTCGCGGTCGCGGACCTCGCCCACGATCGCGACGTCGGGTGCCATCCGGAGGAAGCCGGCGACGAGGCGACGCAGGTCGACCTCGGGCCGGTCGGCGCGCGGTGCTCGGGTCTGCATGCTCGCGACGTTCGGGAGCGGGATGTCGGCCTCGAAGACCTCTTCGGCCACCACGACGCGCAGCGCCGGGTCGAGCTCGGCCGCACAGCAGTTCAACATCGTGGTCTTGCCGGCGCCGGGTGCGCCCGCGAACACGATGGTCTGTCGGGCGCGCACGCACGACCGCAGGAACGTCGCGGCATCGGCCGACAACATCGCCCGGTCGACGAGCTCGTCGAGGCTCCGGAACGCCACGCCGGTGAACTTCCGGATGTTGACCATGATGTGGCCGCCTCGGGCGACGTCGCCGTGGACGATGTGGAGCCGGGCGCCGTCGTCGAGCTGGGCGTCCTGGAGGCCTTCGCTCGGGTCGAGCTTGCGGTGGGCGGTGGAGGCGTCGTCGAGGATCTTGGTGAGGGTGCGGATCACGTGCTCGTCGTCGTGGAACACCTCGTGGTGGTACCCGCTGGGTCCCTGGTGGCGCTTGACGAAGATCGCGTCCGGCGCGTTGATCATCACCTCCCAGACGTCGTCGTCGGCGAGCAGCGGGCCGAGCGGCCCGTACCCGGTGAGGTTGCGCATCGCCCGCTCGCCGACGAGGTCGGCGTCGCTTAGCGGGAAGGCCCGCACGCCGCGCCGGAACTCGTCGTTCCAGCGACCGATCTCCTGGTCGACGAGCGCCCGCAGGGTCGCCTCGGTCGAGGCGTCGTCGAGGTCGAGCGCCTCGTCCTTGGCCCGCTGCTGGACCCGGAGTTCGATCTCCGCGAGCGGGGTGGGTGCGCCGAAGTCGCTCATTCGTCGTTCTCCGTCCACGCGCCGAGCGAGCCGGGAGTCACCGCGACGGGTTCGTCGTCGACCGTTGAGCGGCGACTGCCGAGCGCGTCGATCGTGCTGGTCGCGAGCCGATGGAGGGGCTGGGTGAGCGCACTCGGCAGCCGGACGGCATCGCGGATGGTGTCGTCGAGGTCACGGCGTTCGGGGAGGTAGACCGGGTCTCGCAGGCCGTCGAGCCCGTCGCTGCGGTCGAGGAGGGCGTCGAGCGCGAGGCCGATCTCGGCGCGTCGTCGTGGATTGCGCGGCGCCCGGTTGACGACAGGCACGAGGCGGTCGGTCGGGACCCCGAAGGATCGCATCGCTCTCAGGTCGCGACAGAGGGCATGGATGCCCTTGGTGGAGGCGGTGGCGACGACGATGACGAGGTCGGCCTGGGCGATGGTCGTTCGGGCGATGAGGTTGCGATCCTCCACGTCGATCGAACCGGTCTCGGCTTCGCCCTCGAGGTCGTTGTCGACGTCGGCGATGACGAAGCGATAGCTCCGTCGCAGGCCGTGGAGCGATGCCTCAAACGCACGGGGCCGGATCGCCGTCCAGTCGCGTCGGCGGCGGAGTCCGAGCAGCAGGTGGTAGCCGCGGCCGGCGGCGTCGAAGACCATCGACCGGACCTCGTCGCTGCCGAGCCGGCCGGCACGGTGGGCTTCGGCGAGCTCCTGGACACCGGGGACGACGTCGCGAGCGTCGTGCAACATCGCCTGCTCGCCGTTGCGGGCGAGGTCGGCGAGCACGACCATGCCGGCGTTGGAGGCGTCGCCGGCGAGGGCCTGGGCCGTCGCCATCGCGACGGTGGAGGCGCCGGTGCCGCCGCTTCCGGTGACGGCGATGAGGTGGCCACGCCAGTCGAAGGTCGGTTCGCTGTCGTCGTCGGACAGCATCGGGGTGACCCGGTTGATCGGGGGTGCGTACTCGGTGAGCACCGCCATCAGGTCGCCTCGCTCGAAGCTCCCCGGAAGGAGCCCGTTGACCCCCAGCTCGCCCCACTCACGGTTCGCGGGGGGATCGACGACGATCACAGCAGCGCCGGTGGTGCGGGTCGCGTCGACGAGGTCGCGGTCGAGCCCGGCGACGTCGCCGCCGATCAGGAGGGCCGAGTAGGCCCGACCGCCGGTGAGGCGGGCCCGGACTTCATCGGGCGAGACGCACTTCACGAAGTCGACCGGGATCGCGGCGGCGGTCGACCAGCGCGCGAGTTCGCTGAACCACCCGGCGCGCGGGTGAGCGAGTCCGAGCACGACCCAGCGATCGTCGCTCACGAGTCGGTGTCCTCGAACGAGGTCGAGGGCGGGAAGACGTCGTCGAGCGCTCGGGTCGAGCGCACGATCGTGACGTCGGTGGTCTGGGTGAGGTGGGCGACGTCGAGGACGACGGCGGGGTCGTCGATCGCGAGCGTGAGCACGCCGCGACCGCTCGAGCCGATCTGGTCGGGCCGTCGGTCGACCTCGAGGACGCGAGCGTCCTCCACCGCGACCCGGGTCGTGTCGCCGGCGGTGGCGAGGATCGTGACCCGGTCACCGGCGACGAGCGAGCTCGGCGTCCGTTCGAGTGGGATGCCGATCGTGATCTCGTGGAGGTCGCCGTCGGTGGCGTCGGCTCCGGCGACCCCGCCGATCACGTCGGCGACGTCGATGAGTTCACCGGCCCGGAAGTCCCGCAGGACCACGGCACCGTCGACTCCGGCCATGCTGTTGAGCGCCCGGCCGGCGAGCTCGTCGCTCAGCGTCATCGGTTCGAAGGTGACGTCCGCCTCGCTCAGGGTGTCGCCGGCCCGAAGATCTCGGGTCGTCACCAAGAAGCTGGTGTCGGGGCCGTCGTCGCCGCCGGTCGCGATGATGAAGGCGCCCAAGCTCGCGACGGTGACGAGAAAGGCGCCGACCAGCGCCCGTCCACTCGGGAGCGCGCGCCGCGGTGAGATCGTTCGTCCCGCCGCCCGCGCGTCGGTGGGCTCCGCCGTTGTCGATTCCATGTTCCTCGCACTCCTCCAACGCTCTACGAGGTCTATTTCACCACGCCCTGTGGCCGCCAGCTTCAAACACTACCGAACAACATGAAAGGATGCTAGAGTCTGTCGACATGTCGGACGATTCCCTCACCTGGCTCTCCACCGCCGCCGCCGCCGAGCGGCTCGGCATCACGCCGCGCACCCT
>CAZEML010000296.1:0-3440 GCA_964513285.1 uncultured Candidatus Nemicrothrix sp. | reverse complement strand
AGCGCAGCTGCCGCACCGCGGACCACAGCCGCTGCGCCTGCTCGGCGACCTGCGCGGGCTCGCCGATCACCTCGCAGAGCAGCTGCGCGTGCCCTTCGACTCCGGTCGCGAGGTCGGCGAGCTGTCCGCCGATCCCCTCGGCGATCTGTGTCGCCGGTATGCCCGCACCCATGGCCCGTTCCACACCCGCGACGTCGCTCGCTGGTTGGGCATCACCGAGACGCGAGCCGCCGGGGCCCTCGATCGGCTCGTCTCGGCCGGCGAGCTCCTGCGCGGCGAGTTTCGACCGGGTGGGTCCGAACGAGAGTTCTGTGACGACGATGTGCTCCGTCAGCTCCGACGGCGCTCGTTGGCGGCGCTGCGCCGGGAGATCGAACCGGTCGAGGGCGATGCCCTCGCCCGATTCCTTCCCGCGTGGCAAGGCGTCGGCTCGCGCCGCCGCGGCGTCGACGCGGTCGCCGAGGTGATCGGACAGATGCAGGGCGCGGCGATCGCCGCCTCGGTCATCGAGCGCGATGTGCTCGCCGGCCGGGTCAACGGCTATCGCAGCAGCGATCTCGACGAACTCTGCACGAGCGGCGAAGTCGTGTGGGTCGGCGCGGGTTCGCTCGGTGCCACCGACGGACGGGTCCGGCTGCTCTACCGGGATCAGGTGCCGTTGTTGGCCAACGACGTCGACTCACCCCCCGACGACCCGGTGCACGATGCGCTTCGCACCCATCTCCGTGAACGGGGCGCGTCGTTCTGGCCCGACCTCGTCGCCGCGGTCCAGGTCGCGGACCTGCCGTACGCCACCGATGTCGTCCACACCGCCCTCTGGGATCTGGTCTGGGCGGGCGAGGTCACGAACGATTCGTTGGCTCCGTTGCGTGCGCTGATTAGCGGCTCGAAGTCGGCGTCGGCACCGAAGCCCGGCCGAGCGCGAGGCCGACGTGCTCGCCCTCGCGTCGGCGGCGTGACCGTGCAGGGCCCACCGAGCGCGGCCGGTCGATGGTCGCTGGTCGAGCCGCTTCGGCGCCCTGCGCCCTCGCCCACCGAACGATCGCTCGCCCAGGCCCATCAACTCCTCGATCGGTACGGCGTCCTCACGCGCGAGACCGCGCTCGGGGAGGGGATCGAGGGCGGGTTCGCGGGGGTCTATCCGGTGCTGAAGGCGCTCGAAGAACGAGGCGAAGTGCGGCGGGGCTACTTCGTCGCCGGGCTCGGCGCCGCCCAATTCGCGCTCCCCGGCGCGGTCGACCGGCTTCGGGCCGCACGCGAGATCGACACGCCCGAACCACCCGTCGTGCTGGCGGCGACCGATCCGGCTCAGCCCTACGGCGCCGCGGTGCCGTGGCCCGACACGGCCGGTCGGCCGGCGCGCTCAGCCGGAGCCCACGTCGTGTTGATCGACGGCGAGCCGATCGTGGTCGTCGAGCGCGGCGGCCGGTCGCTCGTGACGTTCCCGGGCGCCGCCGAAACCGATGCCTGGATCGACGCCCTCCAGGGCTTGGTCAAGGACGGCCGATTGACCAAGCTCGAGCTGGCGAAGGTCGACGGTGAACCGATCCGCGAGACCGCCTTCGCCGCGAGACTCGAAGCCGCGGGGTTCTCCACCGGCTACAAGGGCATGACCTTCCGGGGATGAGGCGTTCGCTGCACGACGGCGGCGCTCGGTAGGGTCCTCTCATGGAAAGGGTTCGCGGACGGCGAACGCGTCGAGCAGCCGCTCAGCTCAGCGCGCAAGCCGATCGACGCGGCGCTGAACTACTGCTGGACCAGCTGGGTGATCTCGGCCCGTTGTTCGACGCCTACCCCGATGCCGAACCGTCCTACGTCCGGGGGCTCGGCGAGATCCGGCTCGAGAGCTCGGTGATCAGTGCCCTCGGCTCCAGGCATCCCTACTGGAAGGTGAACCCGAAGCGTGAGGGCGCGCGATTCGCGGCAGCTCTCGGGGTGGCGGTTCCCGAGAACCTCGCGTCGGCTCTGTCGCTCGATGCGATCGATTTCGACACGCTCCCCGAGGCGTTCGTGCTCAAGCCGGCCAACGGCTCGACCAACCGGGGTGTCTTTGCACTGCGGCGTCGGACCGATGGGCGGTTCGATGAGCTCCTGACTCGGGAGCCTTGGAGCGAGGCCGATGTTCGACGCGAGTACACCCGGTTGCGCGATTCCGGTCAGGTGTCGTCCAATGTGCTCGTCGAAGAGTTGCTCGAGAAGCCCGACGTACCCGAAGCGGTGCCTGACGACATCAAGGTCTTCTGTTTCTATGACCAGGCGGCCTTGATTCTCCAGCGTGACATGGGCGGGACCACCGACCCCGGTGGGTGGCGGTTCAAACTCTGGACGCCGGACTTTGACGACGTCGGCCCCATCAACTGGGCCGCTCAGTACGACCCGTCCCTCGCTGCGCCGGTAGCCGGTCCCGATATCGTCGAGCAGGCGCTCATGTTGAGCCGGGCGCTGCGCCTTCCGGCGCTTCGCGTCGACTTCCTGGAGACGTCCAGAGGCCCGGTGTTCGGGGAGTTCACCATGACCCCGGGACTACCCGGGCCCTTCACACCTGCTGCTGACCGTGCGCTCGGGGCCCATCTGATCCGCGCCAGAGCGCAACTGGCCATCGAGTCCTTCGCTGGGTGAACACCCCTACGCCGCTGCACCGGAAGGTCGCCGGTAGACTTGGGCCGACCGTCGTGATCTCGGTGGTCGACTCTTCTCGAACCGACATGACCGACACGATCGACCACCTGCCGCCAACCGATCATCTGCCCCGGGTGGGTACGCGCGAGACGCTGCCGGAGTACCTCCGAGAAGTCTGGCGCCGACGCGAATTCATGGTGCACATGCCGTTGAACGTGTTGCGATCCCAGAACCGCAACACCTCGCTCGGCAACATCTGGCATCTGTTGAATCCGCTGCTTCAGGTCACGGTGTATTACGCAATCTTCGGCTTGATCCTCGGAACCGACCGTGGCGTCGACAACTTTCTCGGATTCCTCACCGTCGGGCTGTTCGTCTTCCGCTATTCCCAGAAGGCGCTCACCGATGCGGCGGGTGTTCTCCAGCGAAACGAAGGGTTGATCCGGAGCATTCAGTTCCCTCGGGCGGTGCTGCCGATCTCGACGGTCATCAGCCAGCTGATCTCCTTTGGCGGGTCGCTCTCGGTGGTGATCGTCACGGCGCTGGTCACCCAGGAGTATCCGACCTGGCGGTGGCTTCTCCTGTTGCCGATCCTGGCGCTCCAGACCTTGTTCAACCTTGGTGGAGGGTTCTTTCTGGCCCGGATTGCGTACCGAACGCGCGACGTTGTCGAACTGCTACCCCACCTCTTTCGGCTGGTGTTCTATTCCTCAGGCGTGATGTTCTCGGTCGAGTCGTTCGTGGATGATCCGATCCTGCGCGTGGTTTTTGACCTCAACCCGTTCTATGACTTCGTGTCGCTGGCCCGGTGGGCCATCATG
>CAZEML010000295.1:0-3470 GCA_964513285.1 uncultured Candidatus Nemicrothrix sp. | reverse complement strand
ATCTCGCCGAGCACGTCGTTGACGAGACCGACCCGGATGGCCGAGCCGAAGCCGCCACCGAGCTGGGGCCACAGGAAGGCGATGCACGCCAAACCGAAGCCGCCGAGACCGATCTGCATCATCAAGATGATCGTGCGGTTGAAGAACTGTCGCCGGCTGACGCCGATGACCTCGGGGTCCGGCGGCACGTAGGGCGCGGGCGGGGCGCTCTGGCGGGCGGCGAGCACGAGCTCCTTGCTCGCGGCCTTGCGCTCGAGCGCCTGCGCCTTCTCGACCTGCTTGCCGGTGAGGGCGTCTTGTTCACCCAGCACCGATGAGGCCTTGTCGCGCTTGCGCGTCTCGCGGGACAGCGTGCTCACGGCATCGCTGGCCTCGCGGCTGCGCATGGCGGCGAAGAGGGCGACGGCGGCGAGAACGACACCGGCGACGATGAGAAAAGCAACCAACATGGGTATTTCCTCCTTGTCCTACAGCTCGAAGAACAACCCGGCTTCCCAGGGGAAGACGAAGTTGAATCCGGGGCCCCGGAAGAACGAGCCGATCATGACCAATACGGCCCAGAACATCAGATGGATGGTCATGAGCGAGATCGCGAACTTGCGATCCTCGGGCTTCGGGGACGGGTTTCGGTCGATGTACGGCGCCAAGATGAGGATGATGAGCCCGATACCCGGGATCGTCACACCGGCGACCATTGGATGGAACAGGGTCAAGAGCTCCTGCAAACCGAGGAAGTACCACGGGGCCTTCGACGGGTTCGGCGTCTCGTTGAAGTTGGCCAACTCGAGCAGCGGAGCGTTGACGAAGATCGAGAAGATCAGAGTGAAGGCGGTGATGAACAGGGCGGCGGCGAACTCGACCACCAGCAGGTGGGGCCAGGTGTGCACCTTGTCCTGCGGGACGGCCTTGACGTCCTGGATCGACCCGGACTTGACGACGGTGAGCAGTCGCTGGGTGTGACCGCCCGGACCGGTCGGCACCGGGGCGCCCGACGCGGCTTCGGGGGCGGCACCGGTCGGCGCGGTGGCCACGGCGGTACCGGCAGCACCACCGTCGTCGCCCGCGGCCTTGGCCTTGGCGGCCTTGGAGCGCTCGAGCAGGTGGGCGGGGATCTTCGAGGCCGCTTCCTGCTGCTCCGCGGAGAGTTCCTCAGCGGGCGCGTCGGCGGGAGCCTCGGCTTCGGCCTTCGCGGCCGCTGCCTTGGCGCGAGCCTCCTCGGCTCGCTTCCGGAGATGTTCGGGGACTTCAGTCATGAGGTCGTCACGTTCCTTCCGAAAACCAGTGCCTTACAGCGGACCCGAGATGCCGCCGTCCTTGCGGACCCGCCAGAAGTGGATCGCCATGAAGATGACGAGCACGAAGGGCAGCAACAAGACGTGCAGCACGTACCAACGCAACAACGTGTCGGTGCCGATCTCCACGCCGCCGAGCAGCACGAAGCGCACCTGTTCACCGAACACCGGTGTGTACCCCATCATGTTGGTACCCACCGTCACCGCCCAGAGGGCCAGCTGGTCCCAGGGCAGGAGGTAGCCGGTGAACGAGAGCAGCAGGGTGAACTGCAAGAGGTTCACGCCGATCACCCAGTTGAACTCACGAGGCGGCTTGTAGGCCCCGTGGTAGAAGACGCGGGCCATGTGCAAGAACACCGACAGCACCATGAGGTGGGCCGCCCATCGATGCATGTTTCGCACGAGCAGACCGAAGGTCACGCTGTTCTGCAGGGTGTAGATGTCGTCCCAGGCCGCCGCGGCGGTCGGGCGGTAGAAGAACATCAAGAAGATGCCGGTCACCGTCAACAAGATGAACAGGAAGAACGACAGGCCGCCGAGGCACAGCGTGTAGCTGACCTTGACCGCGTGACGCTTCACCTTCACCGGGTGCAGGTGGTACAGCACCGAGTTCATGATCACGTAGCTGCGGTTACGGGGGCTGTCGGTGTAGCCCTTCCGGAAGATCGAGCCGGGACGGAAGATCGAGTTCCAGGCCTGAGAGCCCTGGACGTCGTCGACCATCTTGTTGGCTGAATCCTGAAGCCGTTGCGGGAGCGGCTTCTTCACTTCGTCGTCGGTGTCTGCCATGAGTCCGTGTTCGTTTCGCGTGTGGTGTCAGGCGTTCGGCGTCAGCCGAGACGCATGCCGTATCCGTAACCGTGGGTGTTCGTGCGCTGGTGGGCGTCGCCGTCGGCGGGGGGATCGCCGATCTTGCCGAGGATGATGACGCCGGTCGGGCATCGATCAACGCAGAGCGCACAGCGGGTGCACACGTCGTCGTCGATGGTGAAGATCACGTTGTCGTTGGGGTCGTCGCCGGGAAGCTCGGTGCCGATCGCCTCGTCGACGGCGTCGGGGCGCACCATGTGGATGCACTTCCACGGGCAGATGTCGACACAGCCCTCGCACATGATGCACTCGGACTGATCGATGTGGATGAACTGCTTCGGCTTGACCTGCTTGCTCAGCCAGGCCGCGTCGACCTGCTGCAGGATGTAGTCGTCGCGGAACTCCGGAAGCGGGGGATTCGCGTCGGTCGTGGTCACCGGCTAGGCCCCTTCCTTCACGAGCGGACGGCCGAAGGTGGACCGTTCCGGGGTCTTGGCGGCGTCTTGCTTGTCGCCACGCTTCTGCCAGGCGGACCACATGGCGACGTTGCCGCCGAGGGCGACGAGATAGATGACGACGGCGATGAGGTCGCGCACGACGACGTAGTTGATGCGGATCGGCGACCAGCCGCCGTCCTGCTGGCTCTTGAAGATGTCGAAGGGCCCGAACAGGATCTTGTCGGTACGCCAGTTGAGTTCGTTGTCGGCCCAGGTGAGCCACTGGTGGGGCACCACGCCGTACACCCAGAACATCAGGAAGAAGACGATCATCGATCCGAACATCGCCTCGCCCCAGGTGAGGACCTGGCCGGCGGGACGGCGGTTCTGATAGGCGAGGATGCCACCGACGACCACGGCGGTGACGATCAGAGATGCCACGAAAGCAACCACGCTACGACTCCTGAGGACAGCCGGCGTGCACGAACTTCGTGAACGCAAGCACAAGTGTAGACCCGAAGGACGGCGCCCCTCGGATTGGGTCACCGGTTTACCACGGAGAATTTCCAAACCGGACATCCGGCGCTGGGGAATTCGCGCGTGATGGTGAGGTGGTGCGGGGAGTGTCCGGCACGAACGTGCCGTCGGTGACAGCGTCGGCAGGAATTTCGCTCGAATGATTCCTGCTCGGCTTGGTCGGACGTGCGACACTGCCTCTATCCTCACTGGGTCTGTGTCGCGCGTCTTCGGATGGGCGTACACACCCCGACCTGCTGTCTGATCGATCCGCCGGAGAACCAACGGTGACCGAAGTACCCGAGCACCTCCTCAAGAAGGCCGCCGAGGCTCGCGCCCGGCTCACCGGCCAGGCCCCGCCCGATTCGGGCGACGGCGGCTCCGGTGATGCGGCGCCCGCAGCGTCGGCCCCGGT
>CAZEML010000294.1:0-3616 GCA_964513285.1 uncultured Candidatus Nemicrothrix sp. | reverse complement strand
GGAGGCCTGGAAGTAGCGCTCGAGGCTGTCGAGAATCCCGTCGATCTCGGTCACCATGCGATGATCGCGCCATGACGGTCACTTCGCTCGCCAACTGCGCAGCCTGGCTCCGGGCCGAACCGCTCGCCATCGACAACGTCGCGCTCGAGGAGTCACTCGCCGCCACGCGCGAGGTGGGGTTCGATGCGGTCGCGGTGATGGGCTTCCAGGTGCAGTTCGGGGGTGACGATGCCGCCCGGATCGTCGCCGACTGCGGCCTGCCCGTCAGCACGATCGATGCGGCGCTCGGGTGGGTGGACGGCCCCTCCGACGCGGCCCTGGCCGAGATCGACGGTCTCCTCGCGCTCGCCGACCAGCTCGGTTGCGGTGTGATCCACGCGACGACGCTCAACCCCGAGGTCGATCTGGTGGCCGCTGCGGAGGGCTATGCCGCGATCGCCGAGCGGGCCGAAGCGGCGGGGAAGGTGCTCGGGCTGGAGTTCCTGCCGTGGACCGGCATCCCGACTCTCGCAGCGGCGAACGAGATCTGTGCGGACGCGGGGCCGGCGGCCGGCATCCTGCTCGATGCGTGGCATTGGGTCCGCCAACCCGGTGGGCCCGACCTGGAGCTGCTTCGGTCACTCCCTGGCCACCGCATCACGAGCGTGCAGCTCAGCGACGTCTCCGCCGAGCCGGCGGCCGACGTCGAACACGAGGCCATGCACGAGCGGCGGCTGCCCGGTGACGGGGTCGTCGACTACGCCGCGCTGTGGGACGCGCTCGATCACATCGGCGCGACCCCGGTCGTCGCGGCCGAGGTGCTGAACGACGCGCTCGTTCCGCAGGGTCCGCTGGCGATGGCGAGCGCGGTCCACAACGCCGCTCGGTCGGTGTTGCGCTGAGCCGGGGCGGGCCGGTCAGCGAACGGTGAAGACCACCACGTCGCTCATCTGATCGTCGATCGACGGGTCGCTGTCCTCGTAGACCTTGATGCGGTGCACGGCGTACGGCTCGATGCGGGCGTCGGTGACAGCGACATCGAGCCACGCCTCGAAGCCGAGCTCCGCGAAGTGGGCGGTGTTGACGCCGATCGCGCACCGGGCGCCGGGCATCGCGACCCGGATGAGCTCCCCCAACGGCTCCGGCGGCAGATGGCCGTGGGTGAACGTGCCGGAGGAGGTGAGACCGGCGTAGGTGTCGTCCGCGACGTCCATCCCCACGGTGAGGTCGGCCTCGAGGAGCTGCCGGTAGACGCCCTTGCTCGCCGCCTGGTCGAGCATCTCCGGGGAGATGTCGACCCCGTCGATGGCCTCCACCCCACGCTCGCGGAGGGCGACACCGACGACGCCGGTGCCGCACCCGACGTCGAGCACGGGACCGGTAGGCCGGTCGCCGGCGACCAGCAGTTCGGCGACTCGGAGGTGGTACTCGTAGCCGCGAGCCGCGACGAAGTCGTCCTCGTACGTCGCGGCCCACTTGGCGTAGAGCTCGCGGTTGTCGTCCGGGGTCTCGAGGGCGTACGCCGCGTCGAGGTTGGGCTCGTCGGCGTCGGTGGTCATGGTCCGACCGTAGCCGTGGTGCCAGACCCGGGCCGGGCGACCACACCCTCCGTACCGTCGACCACCAACTCGTCCCCCACCTCGATGCGCTGACCGCCGATGCGGATGTGGTCGGCCGCGACCTCGAGCGTCTCGACGCCGACCACGGCGGGGATCCCGACGCTGCGGGCCACGACGGCCGCATGACTCTCGCGGCTCCCGATCGACGTGACGATCGCGGCGCTACGGATCATCGCGGGCACGTCGGCGGGCGAGGTCGTGGGGCGGACGAGGACGACCGACTCGCCGCGATCGGCTGCGTCGAGCGCGTCGTCGAGATCGATCTGCAGGCGGCCGCGGCCGATGCCTGCGGACGCGGCGGTGCCGGTGGCGACGATTGCGGAACCCGCGGGCAGGGCCTCGGCGGTCGTGGCCTCGCCGGCGAACGTGCGCAGCTGCAGGTACCAGAGCGTTCCCTGCTCGACGGCGAACTCGACTTCGACCGCAGATCCCAGCTCCTGGTCGAGGCGGGCCAGATCGGCGATGAGCTGCGCATGCACGGCTGGTAGTCGCTCCTCGAGCGCTCCGAGCGGGAGCGGGTTGGCGGTTCCGGACATGACCGCGGCCCCGCTCGTCTGCCAGAGGAGCGAGCCCACAGGCCCTCGTTCGCCGGTCACCGGGTCCCGGCTCGTCGCGGCGCCGGCCCCGGAGTTGCGGTCGGCCGTCGTGTCGACCATCCGCTGCACGATCACTGCGGTCGCGAGTGGCGCTCCCGTTCCGCGGACGTCGGCGACCACGTGAGCGAGGTCGGTGTCGGTGCTGGCCACCACCCGCTCGACCGCGCCCAGCAGATCCGCCGGAGCGACATCGAGCACCGTCTCGAGAGCCCCGGGCGCGCTCACCGGCGCGCCGGACCGAACCGCGAGCCGCTCACCGAGCTCGGCCGCCTGCGCAGCGTTCGCGAGCGCCTCCCCGGAGGGGGCACCACCGATCGGAACGACCAGCGCCGGCGGGACCGGCAGCCCGAGGCGCAGGAGCCACTGCAACCCGACGGCCTTGGCCCCATGGCGAGCCGCGACGAGGTCCAGGCCTTCGGCGGCGAGCGCGACGATGTCGTCGGGCTCGCTCAACGAACGCCGGCTTCGACCGTCGAATCCGGCATGGCGGCCCAGCGATGCCCGGCCGGCCCTGGCTCAGTTCTTGGGCAGCTCGTTGAAGGGGGTGTCCTTGCCCGGGCCCGGTTCGCGGGGCAGGCCGAGGACACGTTCGCCGATGATGTTGCGCTGGATCTGGTCGGTTCCGCCATAGATCGACGGGCCCGGCGAGAACAGGGCGATCTCACCCACCGCGCCACCGGTCTGGGTCTCGGAGTCGCCGGCGAGCATGCCGTCGGCGCCGATCACCGTGAGGCCGACCTCGCGGAAGGTGCGGAACAGATCCGACATCACGAGCTTGCCGATGTTGGGCTCGGCACCGGTGCGCTGCTTGGGATCCTTGGCCCGCTGGATCGACAGGCGGTTGACCTCGATCGTCGACCACAGCTTGACGAGCTCCTGGCGAAGCACCGGATCGGTGTTCTTGCCGGACTTCTCGGCGGCGTCGACGAGGTACTGCCAGAGGCCGATGCCGAGCGGCGGCACGCCACCCTCGCCGGCGGTGCGACGGTTGAACTTGGTGACCGGCTCGTGGCGAACCGAACGCATGCCCGAGCCGGCGGCGGAGGCCGGGGACTTGCCGGCGGAGCCGAGCGAGGCCCGCTCGAACATGAGGGTCGTGTTGGCGACCGACCAACCCATGTTCTCCTCGCCGATGATGTTGGCGTGGGGCACGCGGGCCTCGTCGATGAAGACCTCATTGAACAGCGCCCGGCCGGTCATCTCGGTGAGCGGACGCACGGTCACGCCCGGCTGGTGCATGTCGAAGGCGAAGTAGGTGATGCCCTTGTGCTTCGGGGCGTTGGGATCGGTACGGGCGATGAGCATGCCCATGTCGGCGATCTGGCCGCCGGAGGTCCAGACCTTCTGACCGGTGATGACCCACTCGTCGCCGTCGCGCTCGGCCTTGCAGGTGAGGCCGGCGAGGTCGGAACCGGCGCCGGG
>CAZEML010000293.1:0-3630 GCA_964513285.1 uncultured Candidatus Nemicrothrix sp. | reverse complement strand
CGACGTGCCGACCGACCAGGTCACCGTCGAACTCATCTCCAACGGCGGCGCCTTCGGCGGCAAGGAAGACATGTCGAACCAGGGCCAGACCGCGCTGGCGGCCTGGCTCCTCGGTCGCCCGGTGAAGACCACGTTCTCTCGCGAGGAGTCGTTCCTCGTCCACACCAAACGCCATCCGATCCGCATGCAGTACGAGGTCGGCTGCGACGCCGACGGCAAGCTCCTCGCGGTGAAGGCTCGCATGATCGGCGACTCGGGCCCCTACGCCTCGGTCGGCATGAAGGTCCTCGAGCGAGCCGCCGGCCACGCCAGCGGCCCCTACGTCACCGAGACGATCGACATCGACGCGATCGCCGTCCGTACCAACAACTCGGTGTGTGGCGCGTTCCGCGGCTTCGGCGCCAACCAGGCGCAGTTCGCGATGGAGGGGATGATGGATCGTCTCGCCGAGATGGCCGGCATCTCGGGCTGGGAGATCCGCAGCCGCAACGTCGTCGAGCCGGGCGTGGTGTGGGGTCCGGGCCAGATCATGGACGACGGTTGCCTCGGGGCCCGCGCCTGTCTCGACGCGGTGAAGCCGGCGTGGGATGCCGCGGTCAACGCCGGCCACCCGGTCGGCATGGGCCTGGGGTTGAAGAACTCCGGATTGGGCAACGGCGCCAACGAGGTCAGCCGTTCGACCGTCCGCTTCGACGCCGACGGCACGATCGAGGTGCGTCACTGCTGGACCGAGATGGGCCAGGGCATCCACACCGTGGCTCGTCAGGTCGCGGTCGAAGAGCTCGAGGTCGAACCCGACCGCATCCGGGTCGTCGTCGACACCAGCCGCGAACTCGGCGCCGGGCAGACCACCGGCAGCCGCGGCACCGTCATGGGTGCCGGCTCGGTCGCCGACGCCTGCCGCAACGCCGTCGCCGACGGCTGCAAGGAGGGCGTCGAGTACGAAGGCGTCTACGTCGTCGACTGGACCAACTCGATCAACGACGGGCTCGAGAACCCGGTCATCCATTCGACGTTCGGCTACGCCGCGCAGCTCGTGGAGCTCGATCCCGACAGTGGCGACATCGTCAATGTGGTCGCCGCGCACGACGTCGGCCGGGCCGTGAACCCGCTGCTGTGCGAAGGGCAGATCGAAGGCGCGGTGCACATGGGGCTGGGCTATGCGCTCACCGAAGGCTTCCCCTGCGACGAGGACGGCAAGCCGCTCAACGAGACCCTGCGCTCGCTCGACATCATCCGGCCCAAGGACATGCCGCCGACCGAGGTGATCCTCGTCGAGTCGCCCGACCCCAACTCGCCCTACGGCATCAAGGGGGTCGGCGAGATCGGGCTCGTCCCGACCGCGGGTGCCGTCGCCGCTGCGCTCCACGCCCACGACGGCGAGTGGCGCCACGAGCTCCCGATGCGCACCGAGCGCAACCGCGAACGCGCCAGCGCCTGGCAGTAGGCCAGCCCCTCCCTGCGGGTGAGGCGGCGCGGCCACGCCGGAGTCGTGGAAAGATCGCGACATGACGGTCTCGACGCCTGGCCTGGTGTGTGCGCATCACCACCTGTACAGCGCGCTCGCTCGGGGGATGCCGGCACCACCCCGAACCCCCGGCGGCTTCCGGGAGATCCTCGAGCTCGTCTGGTGGCGGCTCGACCTCGCCCTCGACCTCGAGACGATCGAATGGTCGGCCAAGCTCGGCGCGCTGGAAGCGCTCGAGCGGGGCACGACCGCGATCATCGATCACCACGAGTCACCCAACGCGATCGACGGCTCGTTGAGCGTGATCGCCGAGGCGTGCCAGGAGGTCGGCGTGCGGGTCTCGTGCAGCTATGGCATCACCGACCGCCACGGCCCCGAGGGCGCCGCGGCCGGGCTCGCGGAGAACGACCGCTTCCTCGGCGACGGTGAGAACGAGGGCTACGTCGGCCTCCACGCGGCGTTCACCTGCTCGGACGACACGATCGCCGCCGCGGCGGAGATGGCCCAGAAGCACGACGTCGGCGTCCACGTGCACGTCGCCGAGGGCGACGCCGACACGTGGCAGCGGTTGGTCGAGCACAGCGACGACGACTGGCTGATCATCCACGGTGTCCACCTCCCCGACGACCACGGCCTGCGGGGCACGCTGGTGCACAACCCCCGGTCGAACATGAACAACGGCGTCGGCTACGCCCGCCCGACCCGCTTCGACCTGCCGGTGGCGCTCGGCACCGACGGCATCGGCGCCGACATGCTCGAGGAGTTCCGTCTCGCGTACGTCGCGGCTCGGGCCGACGACGTGACCACCACACCGGATCTGGCCTGGCAATGGCTGCAGACCGGGTGGGATCTCATGCCCGCCGCGCTCGACGACCGCGTCTACTGGGCCGTCGAGTCCGATGACCCGTGGCATCTGGCATTCACCCCGGGGACCTCGCCGCTCGAGGTCGAGATCGACGGTGAGATCGTGTGGGACGGCGAGCCGACCCTCGTCGACGGCGACGAGATCCGGGCGAAGGCCGCCGAAGCGGCCCAGAAGCTCCACGCCAAGCTGGCCGAGATCGACTAGGCCGGTCCCGTGATCGCCTACGACGACGAGCTGCGCGAGCGACTGCGCGCCAACCTCGCGGCGTTCGAGCCGAGGGACCATCCCCTCGACGGTCGACGCCACGCATCGGTCGCGGTAATCGTGCTCGACTCCGATGCCGAGGAGCACGGCGTCGACACGACGTGGTGGGCGCTGCCAGCCGAGGAGCGCGGCAACCGCCTCGACATGGTGCCGGGCCTCCCCGACGACCACGGACTGAGCGGTTCGATCGACGGCACGGCAGGCGGCGCGGCCTTCATGCTCACCCGACGAGCCCCTCGCATGAACGCACACGCCGGCCAGTGGGCCTTCCCCGGCGGCCGAATCGACGATGGCGAGACCCCCGAGGAAGCCGCTCGCCGCGAGGTGCACGAGGAGGTCGGCCTCCGCGATCTCGACCTGCTCGGCCGCCTCGACGACTACCCGACCCGGTCGGGGTACGTGATCCGCCCGTTCGTGTTCTGGGCCGGCGCCGATGCGGAACCGGTCGCCAACCCCGGCGAGGTCGCGTCGATCCACCGGGTCGCGATCACCGAACTGCTGCGGCCCGACTCACCCAAGTTCGTCGACATCCCCGAGTCGGATCGGCCCGTCATCCAGGTGCCGGTCGGCGAGGATCTCATCCATGCGCCCACGGGCGCGGTCATGTACCAGTTCCGAGCGGTCGCGTTCGACGGCGGTCACGAGCGCGTCGACGAGTACGAACAGCCCGTCTTCGCATGGCGCTGATGCGTCGAGCCACCGCAGCGATCGTGCTGGTGTTGGTGGCGCTCAGCGCCCCAGCCGCCGCGCACACGGCGTTCGATTCCTCCGACCCAGCCGACGGTGAGACGATCGACGGCCCCGTCACGACGATCGAGATCCGGTTCACCGGAGCAGCCACGCCGGTCGAGGACGAGTTCACCGTCTTCACGCCGCAAGGCGACCTCCTCACGCCCCGGTGGACCACCGCCGACGACCGCACGTTCGTGCTCCAGTTCAGCCCCGCGCTCGGTGGTGGCGACGTCGGCGTTCGATGGCACGTACACGCGGCCGACGCGCACCCGAGCAGCGGCACCTTCACCTTCACCGGGCT
>CAZEML010000292.1:0-3745 GCA_964513285.1 uncultured Candidatus Nemicrothrix sp. | reverse complement strand
GCTACGGGTGATCCGAGCGATGCGCGACGAAGAGTTCGACGTCATCCATCTCCACGAGCCGTTGTCGCCCGGCCCCAACCAGACCGCCTTGCTGGTGCGGCCGGCGCCGCTGATCGGCACGTTCCACGCTGCGGGCGGCAGCCTCGCCTACGACCTCATGCCGCGGGCGACCCGCTTCCTGGCCAACCGCCTCGACGACCGGTGCGCGGTCTCCGACGACGCCCGCAAGATGGCCCAGGAGGCGCTCGGCGGCTCCTACGACCTGACGTTCAACGGCGTCGAGCTCGCCCGGTTCGGCAGCGGTACGCCACATGCGACCACCGGCCCGACCATCTTCTTCCTCGGTCGCCACGAACCCCGCAAGGGCCTGCGGGTCCTGCTCGACGCGATGGCACACCTCCCGCCCGACACCCGCCTGTGGGTCGCGGGGGAGGGGGCGGAGACTCCCGAACTCCAGTCCCGCCACGCCGGGGACTCTCGGATCGAATGGCTCGGGACGATCTCCGAGACCGAGAAGATCGCCCGCCTCCGCGGCGCCGACGTGTTCTGCGCCCCGTCGCTCGGCGGCGAGTCGTTCGGCATCGTCTTGCTCGAAGCGATGGCGGCCGGCACCGCGGTGGTCGCCGGCGACATCCCCGGCTACTCCAACGTCGCCCGGCAGGGCAGCGACGCCCTCCTCGTCCCGCCCGGCGATGCTCGGGCGCTCTCACAGGCCCTCACCGCCGTCTTGACCGACGCGACCGAACGTGAGCGGCTCGTCGAGTCCGGCCTGAAGCGGGCCGAGGAGTTCTCGATGGCGCGGCTCGCCGGCCTCTACCTCGAGCGCTACGAACGGCTCATCGCCCGCGCCGCCGTCTGAGCACGGGGTGCGTTCGGCCGGGGAGCGCTGAGCGATACATTGGATCCTTCACGCGGCGCCGCCGCGACCCGGAGGTCCTCATGATCATTCTCCTGATCATCCTTGGCATCATCGTCGTGCTGGTCTTCTACGTGATCAGC
Organism: uncultured Candidatus Nemicrothrix sp.; assembly: GCA_964513285.1. Taxonomy (GTDB): domain Bacteria; phylum Actinomycetota; class Acidimicrobiia; order Acidimicrobiales; family Aldehydirespiratoraceae; genus UBA11606. The sequence goes on along the minus strand of CAZEML010000292.1, from coordinate 2,746 downwards.
CTCTACAACAACCTCGTCAAGCTGCGGAACCGCATCGAGAACGCGTGGGCCCAGATCGACGTGCAGTTGAAGCGGCGCTGGGACCTCATCCCCAACCTCGTCGAGACCGTCAAGGGCTACGCCACGCACGAGAAGGAGACCCTCGAAGCGGTCATCTCCGCTCGCAACGCGGCCACCACCGCCACCGGTCCCCAGGAATCGGCCGGGGCGGAGAACATGCTCACCGGCGCCCTTCGCCAGCTGTTCGCGGTCAGCGAGGCCTACCCCGATCTCAAGGCCAACACGAACTTCCTCGAGCTGCAGGAAGAGCTCACCGGCACCGAAGGCCGCATCGCCTACGCCCGCCAGCACTACAACGACCAGGTGCTCAAGTACAACACCGCGATCGAGACCTTCCCGGCCGTCGTCATCGCCGGGATGATGCGCTTCACCGAGCGCGAGTACTTCGAGGCCGAAGGCGACGAGCGCGGCAACGTCACCGTCGAGTTCTGAGTCGGTAGGAAGTCCACCCGTGCCCACCGTGTCCGCCCGCGCCCTCGCCACCATCCCAGCGGCGGCGATCGCCATCGTCGTCTTGATCGTCGTGGCCGTCGTCGTGCACCCACTCGTCGGCGTCGTGGCCGCGATCGCGGTCGCCGCGCTCGTCCTGTGGCTGCTGATGGGCCGAGCCACCTCGTCTGCGCTGAGTGCGCTCGGGGCGGCGCCGCTCGACGAAGGGGTCGAGCCCCGGCTCGAGAGCCTCGTCGAGTCGGTGTGTGCCAGCCACGGCATCGCCGAACCCACCGTCCACATCGTCGACTCGCCGGCGGTCGACGCCGCGGTCGTCGGCCGGCCCGCCGACACTCATCTGGTGGTCACCCGCGGTCTGCTCGACCAGCTCGACCGGCTCGAGCTCGAAGCGGTCATCGCCCGTGAGCTTTCGATGTTCGGCTCGGGCATCCACGCGGCCACGATGCTCGCGTCGATGGCGCCGTGGGTCGGGCCCCTCGCCGAGACGTTGCGCGACCGGCTCCTCGACGACCGGCGCCTCGTGCGGGCCGACTTCGAGGCCGTCACCGTGACGCGCTACCCGCCGGCGCTCGCCGCTGCCTTCGAGAAGGCCGCTGCGGCACCCCGCGTCGCGCACAACGCACGGGCCGATCATCTCTGGATGGTCGGGAGCGGTGCCACGTCGGTCCAGCCCGACGTGACCGAACGCGTCGACGCGCTGCGAGAGCTCTGACATGCGCCGATTCGTTGCGGTTTTGACCGCGCTCGCGGTGCTCGCCGGCGCGTGTGGTGGCGGCGACGACGAGCCGGCCGCGGACGAGGCCCCCGAGACCGAAACCGCCGACGTCGTCGACGAGGAAACGCCCGCCGACGACGATGATGCGGCCGATCCGGCCACGACCGCGCCGGTCGAGATCGTCGAAGGACCCAAGGCGCCCTTCACCGGGCTCGCCGCGGACGAGGCACTGCTCGCCCAGCCCGCGGTGGTCGTCAAGATCTCCAACAACGACGACCGCAGCCTCGAAGCCCTCGTCGGCATCGAGTTCGCCGACATCGTGATCGAGGAGCGGATCGAGGATCGCGCCACCCGCTTCGCCGCGATCTACCACTCGGAGGTCCCGGACCTGGTCGGGCCGATCCGTTCGGCCCGCACCACCGACCTGCATCTGCTGACCAACCTCGGCACACCGATCCTCGTGTTCTCGGGTGCCAACCTCAACGTGTTGCGCGATCTCCGCGAACTGGCGCTGGATGGCGGCGTCGTGCTCGTCGTCGACGACGACAGTGGCGACTACCACTTCCGCGACACCGACTTCCGCGCCCCCGACAACCTCTTCATCGACGCCAAGACCACGCTCGACGACTTCGGCGGCGATGCCGGTTCTCCCGAACCGATCCTGACGTTCCGCGACGCCGAGAGCGAGACGCGGCCGGCCAGCGTCGACGGGTCGGGCGTGACCATCACCGGACGCGACATCGTCAGCTTCGTCTACGACCCGTCCCGCGGCTACGTCCGGGTTCAGGACGGCGCCGTCCACGCGACCCGCGAAGGCACACCCGTCGTGGTGACCAACCTGGTCGTGATGGAGACCCAGTACGTCCCCAACGCGACCGACCCCGAGTCGATCGACGCGGTCACCGTCGGCGAAGGAGCCGTGAGCGTGCTCATCGGCGGCCGGCGTTTCGATGGCACCTGGAGCCGAGCCGACGAGGCCAGCGCCTATGAGTTCCACACCAGCGGCGGCGACGAGATCGTCCTCGAACCCGGCACCACCTGGATCACCCTCGTGCCGGCCGAGACGTACGAGTTCGAAGCCGACGCGGAAACTCGTGGTCTCGTCCTGGGCGGTGATGAGTAGGCTCCGGGCATGACCGATCAGTCCGCCAGCAACCAGACCCGATCGACCGGCAGCCCGCTCGTCAAGCGTGGTCTGGCTGAGATGCTCAAGGGCGGCGTCATCATGGACGTCGTCAACCCCGAACAGGCCAAGATCGCCGAAGACGCCGGTGCGGTGGCCGTCATGGCGCTCGAGCGTGTGCCCTCCGACATCCGCAAGGACGGCGGCGTGTCGCGCATGTCCGATCCGGAGATGATCCAGGGCATCCAGCAGGTCTGCTCGATCCCGGTGATGGCCAAGGCCCGCATCGGTCACTTCGCCGAGGCCCAGATCCTCCAGGCCCTCGGCGTCGACTACATCGACGGGTCCGAGGTCCTCACGCCGGCCGACGAGACCCACCACATCGACAAGTTCGCCTT
>CAZEML010000291.1:0-3817 GCA_964513285.1 uncultured Candidatus Nemicrothrix sp. | reverse complement strand
GCGCCGAGCCGACGGTTTCGCGGTGCTGTTCACGAAGCTCGCGGCGATGGCGCCGCTGTACCGCGACGACGCCGGCAAGCTTCGGCGTCGCCCCCCGTTGGCCGGCCTCAGCGTCCTGCGTGATGTTCCGGGCACGGTCCCGTTCATCCTCGTCGTGCTCGGATCGACGACCTTCGACGGCTTCACGCGGAGCTCGATCTGGCTCGACATCGCCGGCACCCGGGTCGGTTGGGATCGCACGATCGCCAGCACGGTTGGACTGATCGTCGTCATCGGACTCGTTGGCATGGCGTACTCGATCGCCATCTCGGCGATGGCGTCGATCACCGACGAGGAACCCGCTGAGCTGAGTCGCGTCTTCGGGCCGACGCTCGTGCCGATCGCTGCGGCCTACGCCGTCGCCCACTACTTCAGCTTGTTGGTGCTGGAGGGGCAGCGGATGTTCATCCGGATCAGCGACCCGGCCGGCCGAGGCTGGGATCTGTTCGGCACGGTCGACTACGCGATCGACTGGACGCTCGTCTCAACCGACGCGATCGCGTGGGTGCAGACGCTCGCGATCGCGATCGGGCACGTGATGGGGGTCGCGGCCGCTCACGATGTCGCGATCTCGCGTTACGACCACCGCCTCGCGGTGCGGTCGCAGTACCCGATGCTGGCCGTGATGATCCTCTACACCGTGCTCGGGCTCTTCTTGTTGCTGGGAGCCTGACGGCCCCAGTCTTGTTGCTGGGCGCCTCGGCGAAGCCGTTCTTGGAGGACCTAGGCGAGCCGTTCTTGGAGAAACTGCAGCGTTCTGGCCAGCGCCACCTGGGTCGGGTGATCGGGCTGATCGTCGGCCGCCAGGTGGGTGGTCAGCACGCTGTGGGAGTCCTTGGCGGTCTCGGCGCCGGGCGTTTCGCTCGGACTCGGGATCTCTTCGTGGAGGAAGTTGTCGCCGAGCGCGGACTTGAGCGTGGCGAACCGTTCGCCGGGCACGAGGCCGTCGCCCGTGAACCGCAGGCCGAGTACAGGGCATCCCGACGCCACGACGGTGCCCAGCTCATCGGCGCTCAAACCGGTCGACGCCTTGCGGGCCCCGCCGATGCCGAACGGGAGTGATGGCTGACTGAGGACCGGCGCGATCACTGCGTCGTCGAGCATCATCGCCAGCCCGAACCCACCGGTGAAGCACATGCCGACGAAGCCGATGCCGGGTCCGCCGTGGCGGGCGTGGAGGTCACGGGCCAGGGCGCGAAGCCAGTCGGTGGCGGGGGAGGAGTCCTTGGTGGCGAGCACGTGGAACTCTCGACTCACGCACGCTTTGAGGATCGTGCCGAGCATGTAGCCGTTGGAGGACTCACGGCCCGGCGTGCCGAAGAGCGAGGCGATGGCGACCGAGAAGCCGGCGTCGACGAGCCGGTCCGCGAAACCGGCGACCTCAGGCGTGATGCCGGGGATCTCCGGGGCGACGAGGACGCAGCGGCCCTCACCGCGGTGGTAGACGTCGTGGGTGTAGCCCCCGTGGCTGAAGGATTCGATGCGGTAGTCGTCGAGCGGCATGGCCGCATCATGGCACCGTGGGTGCGGGTGTGCCCGACTGCCGCAGAGTGTTGCATTCGGGTTACGATCCACAAGCTGTGCACAGTCTTCGTCGACTCGGGGTCCCGTTCGGGACGGTGGTGCTCGCCTGCATCGTCGGGTTCGGGCTGCGCGCTGCGGTCGCCCAAGACACCGTCGAGGACCTCCGAGACGAGCGGGAAGAGAGCCGTCGAGATGCGGCCGAGGCAGCCGCGGAACTCGATGCGTTGAGTGCTGAGGATGCCGAACTCGTCGAGGCGCTCGCCGCGATCGACGCCCACATCGCCCTGCAGGAGGCTCGCATCGAGGCGGTGCTCGCCAACATCGAACAAGCCGAGGCGCAGGTCGCACTCGCGCAGCAACAGGCGGTGGAGATCGGCGCCGAGATCGAGGTGATCCGAGCGCGCCTTCGTGAGCGCGCGATCGACGCCTACGTCGCACCGAGTGCCGACGATCTCGCCGAGCTCAACACCGCCGACATCAACGAAGGTGCGCTGCGTCGTTCGTTCCTCGACGAGATCGTCGGCGACGAGTACGAACTGCTCGACCAGCTGCGCGTGCGGGTCGCCGAGCAGGAGGCGGCCGAGCGCTTGGCCGCGGATCTGCTGGCCGAGGCCGAGGCCGATCGGGCCGAACTCGAGGAGCGCCTCGTCGAACTCGATCGGTCCCGTGAGGAGGCCGAGGAGCTCCGGGTCGAGGTGCAGGGCCGCCTCGCCGAGTGGCAACAGATCAGCGACGAGATCGAAGAAGCCGATCGGCTCATCGCCGAGGAGATCGTCCGGCTCGAAGAAGAAGCCCGTCGTCTCGCCGCCGAGGAGGAAGCCCGCCGGCTGGCTGAAGAGGAAGCCCGCCGGATCGCGGAAGAGGAAGCGGCCCGCCTCGCCGAGGAGGAGGCCGCCGCCGACGACGAGGCCGACGCCGATGAGACTGACGATGGCGCCGACCCTGACCCGTCCGGCAGTGACGGAACGGGCGACGAGTCGAGCGATGGCTCGGATCCCGATCCCACCGACGAGACGCCCGATGTGTCCGACGGCGACGGGGGAGACTTCGCGGTGACCCACCGCCCGGTTCCCGGACGGGTCACCAGCCCGTTCGGTGATCGTGTCCATCCGATCTTCGGCACGGTCCGCGCCCACAAGGGCCTCGACCTCGACGGCGACACGGGCGATCCGATCGTCGCGGCGGCCGACGGCATCGTGTTGTCCGCCGGTTGGCGCAACGGCTACGGCAACACCGTGGTGCTCAGCCATGGCGGGGGCTACACGACGCTCTACGCCCATCAGACCGACGTGAACGTCAGCGCCGGCCAAGAGGTCAGCGGCGGCGACGTCATCGGCTGGGTCGGCAGCACCGGCTGGTCGACGGGGTCCCATCTCCACTTCGAGGTGCGACTCGACGGGGTCGCGTTGGATCCTGCGCAGTTCTTCTGATCAGTACACCTCCTCGTTCGGCGACCACACACCGTGGCGTGGGCACTGGCACGAGCTGCGGAGAGTGGCTATGTTCGCACCGTGCGTGATGGAGGAAGGTCGGGTGGTCTGACGGCGGCGTCCCCGTGGGCACCCCTTCGCGTCACGACGCTCGCGACCGTGATCATCTGCCTCGGGCTCGGCCTGGTCCTCAGCCGGTTGACCGAGACCGCGTCCTCCACCGACGCCGACACCACCGAAGCGTCCGCCCTGCCCGAGCCCGGCACCGCCGAGGTCCCCGAGACCGAGGTGCTCGGCGCGGTCGAGGTCCGGGGCGGCGACCTCACCCCGGCATCGGCCGACCATCTCGTGATCGTCGCCGTCTCGGTGACCACCTGCGGCGAACGGGCCGCCGGTACGGGGGTGCTCGTCGCCGACGACACGATCCTCACCGCCGCCCACACGGTGGGCGATGCCGGCATCGTGCGTATCGCCTACGGCAGCCAGTTCTTCAGCGGCGAAGTGCTCGGGGTCTTCGCCGACGGCCGCGATCTGGCGGTCATCCATCTCAACGCGCCACTCGACGTTCCGGTCGCGGCGGCGCCGATCCCCACCGACGGCTCGGGGATCACGATCGTCGGCTTCCCCGAGGGTGGGCCGCGGTCGAGTGTCGTCGGTCCCGCCACCGACGTGCCCGACCTGGCCGCGCGGCTGTGGACCGGCCCGCTGGCGGCGGTCGACGTCACCACTCAGCAGGGCATGAGTGGCGGCGCCGCCATCGACGCCGACGGCAACCTCGTCGGCGTGCTGGTGGCCGCCCAGCCGGGCACCGGTACCGCGGTGCT
>CAZEML010000290.1:0-3827 GCA_964513285.1 uncultured Candidatus Nemicrothrix sp. | reverse complement strand
ATCTCCCCGACGACATCGTCGTCGAAGCCGGCACCCCGGCCGAGCTGATCGGCCCCACGATCACCGTCGACGACGTCGCCGACGCCGCTGGCACCATCGCCTACGAGATCCTGACGTCGCTCGGCAACCGATACCAGCGACATCACCTCAGCTGAGTAGGGTGCCGGCGTGGCCATTCCCAAGACCCTCGGCATCGAGACCGAATACGGCATCGTCCACCGGGGCACCGACGAACCCAACCCGATCAGCGCCTCCTCGCTGCTGATCAACGCGTACCTCGCGGCCAACGGGTACCGGGCCGATGCCCGCTCCGACGTCATCGTCTGGGACTTCATCGACGAGAGCCCCGGCGCCGACGCTCGGGGGTTCAGCCCGATGGGGGCCCTGCCGCCCGAGGTCGAGACCCACCTGGTCAACGCCGTGCTGCGCAACGGGGCTCGCTACTACGTCGACCACGCGCACCCCGAGATGTCGACACCCGAATGCGCCGACCCGCTGAGTGTCGTGACGTACGACCGGGCGGGGGAGTTGATCATCCAGCGGTCGATGGCTGCAGCCAACGAGCTGCTCCCGCCGGGCCAGGAGCTGGTCCTCTACAAGAACAACAGCGACGGCAAGGGCAACAGCTACGGCACACACGAGAACTATCTCGTCAGCCGCGACACCCCCTTCGGCCGCATCGTCCAGCACTGCACGGCGCACTTCATCACCCGCCAGATCTTCACCGGGTCGGGCAAGGTCGGGGCCGAGCTGCCCGGCCAGCGCACCGACGAGGTCCACTACCAGCTCACCCAGCGAGCGGACTTCTTCGAAGAGGAGGTCGGGCTCGAGACCACCCTCAAACGTCCGATCATCAACACTCGCGACGAACCCCACGCCGACGCCCGGAAGTACCGGCGGCTGCACGTGATCGTCGGCGACTGCAATCCGTCCCAAGTCGCCACCTTCTTGAAGGTCGGCACGACCGCCTTGGTGCTCGCCTTGATCGAGGACGATGCCATCCCCAAGGGCTGGGAGTTCAAGGCCCCGGTCGTGTCGATGCGTCACGTCAGCCACGACCTCACCCTGCGCGAGGCGTTGCCCCTCGCCGATGGCAGCACGATCACCGCACTCGAGGTGCAGTGGGAGCTGTTCGACCTCGCCCGCAAGTACGTCGACGACCACGGCACCGACAACGTCGGCGGCGACAGCGCCCTCGAGGTCCTTCGCCGCTGGGAACTGGTGCTCGCCGGCCTCGAGCGCGATCCGATGGAGCTCGCCGACCAACTCGACTGGGTGGCCAAGTACCGGCTGCTCGAGGCCTATCGCGAACGCAACGACCTGCAGTGGGGCGACGCTCGGCTGCGAGCGATGGACATCCAGTACTCCGACATGCGACCGGACAAGGGCCTCGCCTGGCGCGTCGGGCTCGAGCAACTCGTCTCCGACGAGGACGCCGCTGCGGCGATCGACCTGCCGCCGGCGGAGACCCGCGCCTACTTCCGCGGCCGCTGCGTCGAGTCCTTCCCCGACGCCGTCGTTGCCGCCAACTGGGACTCGATCGTGTTCGACATCGGGGGCGACGCACTCCGCCGCGTGCCGATGATGGAACCGATGCGCGGGACCCAGGCCCATGTGGGTACCTTGTTCGATGAGTGCGAGACCGCTGCCGAGTTGTTGCGGCGGCTCGGAACCTGACCACCGAGACGGGAGTTTTCCATGGCCGAGCGTGAGCAGATCCGTAAACCCGCCCCCACCGAGCGCGAGTCCGACAGCGCCGAGGCGCCCGCCACGTCTGAACGCGGCGAGGAGCTCAAGGCCGACATCGACGACCTGCTCGACGAGATCGACGAGGTCCTCGAGACCAACGCCGAGGACTTCGTGAAGAGCTACATCCAAAAGGGCGGGCAGTAGCCCCCCTCCCTCGATGAACCCAGGAAAGAAATGAACCTGCCGCTGTTCCGGGTCCAGGACGACCCGGGGCCCGACTTCAGCCAGCTCCTGCGCCGAAGCGGCTTCGCCCCGACCGAGATCGACGCCGCCCCGCTCGCGCCGGAGGACTACCGCCACGGCACCACCTGTGTGGCGATCCGCTTCGACGACGGCGTGCTGCTCGCCGGCGACCGCCGCGCGACCTCGGGCAACCTGATCAGCCATCGCACCCTCGAGAAGGTGTTCCCCGCCGACCGGCACAGCGGTGTGGCGATCGCCGGCGCCGCCGGTCCCGCGATCGAGATGGTGAAGTTGTTCCAGCTCCAGCTCGAGCACTACGAGAAGGTCGAAGGCACCTCGCTGAGCCTCGAGGGCAAGGCCAACCAGCTCAGCCAGATGATCCGCGGCAACCTCCCGATGGCGATGCAAGGCATGGTCGTGGTGCCGATCTTCGCGGGCTTCGACCTCGCTCGCGGCGAAGGTCGGCTCTATGAGTTCGACGTCACGGGCGGACGCTACGAGGAGGCCGACCACGCCAGCACCGGTTCGGGCAGCCTCCACGCCGGCACCGTCGTGAAGATCGGCTACCGCCAGGGGATGGACGCCGGCGAGGTCACCGACCTCGCCATCGAGGCGCTGTACGAGGCCGCCGACGAGGACTCCGCGACCGGCGGACCGGACCCGATCCGCGGCATCTACCCGATCGTGGCCACCATCACCGCCGACGGGTACGACCGGGTCGACGACAGCGAGCTCGCCGCCCGCACCCAGGCCCTCATCGACCGCCGACAGGGGAGCTGACCATGAACATGCCCTTCTACGTCGCCCCCGAACAGGTGATGAAGGACCGCGCCGACTACGCCCGCAAGGGCATCGCCCGCGGCCGCAGCCTGGTCGGCTTCCGCTACGACAACGGCATCGCCATCTGCGCGGAGAACACCTCGTCGACCCTGCGCAAGGTGAGCGAGATCTACGACCGCATCGCCTTCGCCGGGGTCGGCAAGTACAACGAGTTCGACCAGCTCCGCATCGCCGGCGTCCGCCACGCCGACATGAAGGGCTACGCCTTCAGCCGCGAAGACGTCGATGCCCGCAGTCTCGCCAACAACTACGCGCAGAGCCTCGGCCAGATCTTCACCCACGAGATGAAGCCGATGGAGGTCGAGATCCTCGTCGCGGAGATCGGCCACGCCGAAGACGGCGCCGACGACCAGCTGTTCCACATCCTCTACGACGGAACCGTCGTCGACGAGGACATGTCGGTCGTGCTCGGCGGCGAGACCGACGCCATCTCCGAGCGGCTCGGCTCGTTCGAGACGCCCCCAGCCCTGGGCGACGGACTCACCCGTGTCGTCTCCGCCCTCGCGGGACCCGACCGCACCCTCGGCGCCGACGCGCTCGAGGTCGCGGTGCTCGAACGCGGCGAGCACCGTCGCACCTTCCGCCGACTCACCGACGACGAGACCGCCGCGCTGCTCGGCTGACGGCGGCTCCGACGCGCCGACCGCGCCCAAGGGCGCGGGAGCCGTTAGGTTGTCGATGTGCAGCGACGGATCTTCGGGATCGAGAACGAATACGGCGTCACCTGCACCCTGCGAGGACAGCGGCGGTTGAGCCCCGATGAGGTGGCTCGCTACCTGTTTCGCCGGGTGGTCTCGTGGGGCCGCAGCAGCAATGTCTTCCTCGGGAACGGCGCGCGTCTCTACCTCGACGTCGGCAGCCACCCCGAGTACGCGACCCCCGAGTGCGACAGCGTCCGCGAGTTGGTGGTGCACGACAAGGCGGGGGAGCGGATCCTCGAACAGCTGCTGACCAGCGCCGAGCAACGCCTCGGCGATGAAGGTGTCCACGGCGACGTCTACCTGTTCAAGAACAACACCGACTCGGCGGGCAACAGCTACGGCTGCCACGAGAAC
>CAZEML010000289.1:0-3835 GCA_964513285.1 uncultured Candidatus Nemicrothrix sp. | reverse complement strand
ATCTCCAACGACGAGACCGGCATCTCCGAAGACCCGAACGTCCGTTTCGAAGTCGCGAAGAAGATCGTCAACCGCGCCGCCGACTACGGCATCCCCGCCGCCGACGTCGTCGTCGACCCGCTGGTCATGCCGATCGGCGCGATGGGCACCGCCGGCCGTCAGGTCTTCGAGCTGGTGGGCCGTCTGCGCGACGAACTCCAGGTCAACACGACCTGCGGCGCCTCGAACGTGTCGTTCGGTCTGCCCAACCGCCACAACATCACCGGCACCTTCCTGGCGATGGCGATCGGCGCCGGCATGACCTCCGCGATCATGAACCCGCTCCACACCGAGGTGAAGACGGCGATCATGGCCGCCGACGTCCTCAACGGTCAGGACGAGAACTGCGCCGCGTGGATCGCCGCCAACCGCGACCCGAGCGAGGCCGGCGAGGGTGCTCGCGGTCGTCGTGGCGGCCGTCGCCGGGCGGCTGCGGCCGGCGCCTGATCGGCACCGTTCGATGAGCGAGGGGCAAGACGTCACGGTCGTGTTCACCCCGTCCGGGGTGGACGTCCGTGTCGCGCCCGGCACCTCGCTGCTCGACGCGGCCCGCTCGGTCGGCGTCGACATCGACTCGACCTGCGGCGGTCGCGGCCTGTGCGGCCGCTGCCAGGTCACACCCTCGATCGGCGAGTTCGCCAAGTGGGGCATCACCTCGGATGCTTCAGCGGTCTCGCCGTGGACCACGTCGGAGTCCGAGTACAAGGGTCGACGCAAGATCGAACCCGGATCCCGGCTCGGGTGCCAGGCCAACGCGTTGTCCGACGTCGTCGTCGACATCCCGCCGGCCAGCCAGGTGCACCGCCCGGTCGTCCGCAAGAAGATCGACCTGCCCGGCCTCACCCTCGACCCGCTGATCACCGCCCGCTACGTCGAGCTCCCCGAACTCGAGTTGGGCGACGAGCGCGCCGACGTCGAGATCCTGCGCGAAGCCCTGGCCGCGGACTGGGACATCCACGGGGCCACCGTCGAAGGGCGCGTGCTGCCCCAGCTGCATCCCGCGATCGTCGAGGGCAAGCGGGCCGTCACCGCGGTCGTCCACCGCGACGGCACCGTGCTCGCCGTTCGTCCCGGGTTCGACGAGATCGTCTACGGCGTCGCCGTCGACGTCGGCTCGACCACGATCGCCGGCTACCTCGTCGATCTCGCGACCGGTGACGTCGTCGCCAACGCCGGCGCGATGAACCCGCAGATCCGCTTCGGCGAAGATCTCATGAGCCGGGTCAGCTACGTGATGATGAACCCGGGCGGCGACGACGAACTCACGTCCGCCGTTCGCGGTGCGCTCGACCAGCTCGTGACCGACCTCGCGGCCGATCTCGACACCGAGCTCGACGAACCACAGGTCCGGGCCCGCATCCACGACATCGTCATGGTCGGCAACCCCGTCATGCATCACCTGCTGCTCGGCATCGATCCGACGCCGCTCGGGGCGGCCCCGTTCACCCTCACCGTCGGTGAGCCGGTCAACCTCCGGGCGACCGATCTCGATCTCGACCTGCCGTTCGCCCGCGCCCACGTCGGCCCCTGCATCGCCGGCCATGTCGGTGCCGACGCCGCCGCGGCCACCCTCAACGAGCGCACCCACGACACGGTCGAGCCGCAGCTGATGGTCGACGTCGGCACCAACGCCGAGATCGTGCTCGGCACCGCCGACCGCACCTACGCCGCCTCCTCCCCGACCGGGCCCGCCTTCGAAGGCGCCCAGATCTCCTCGGGCATGCGCGCCACCGCCGGCGCGATCGAGCGCATCCGGATCGATCGAGAGACCTACGAGCCCCGCTACAAGGTGATCGGCGCCGACGCCTGGAGCGACGAACCCGAATTCGCCGAACAGACCCGGAAGCTCGACATCGCCGGCCTGTGCGGCTCGGCGATCATCGAGGTCATCGGCGAGATCTACCTCTCGGGCGTCTGTGACCACAACGGCGTGATCCAGGACCTCACGGCGAAGACCGACCGAATCGTCGCCGACGAACGCACCTTCACCTACGTCATCCGGCCCGAGTTCACCGATGCCGACGGCACCGTCCACCCGCAGCTGGCGATCACCCAGAACGACGTGCGTCAGATCCAGCTCGCCGGCTCGGCCCTGCGGGCCGGCATCGACCTGTTGATGGAACACGCCGGCATCACCGAGTGCCACGACGTCCGTCTCGCCGGCGCGTTCGGCGCCCACATCGACCCGGTGTACGCACTCGTGCTCGGGCTGGTGCCCGACTGCCCGGTCGACAGCGTGAAGGCGGTCGGCAACTCCGCCGGCGCCGGCACCGTCCGCATGCTCGTCAGCGGCGAACAACGCGACGAGGTCGCCGCCGCCGTCCGCGACATCGAGAAGATCGAAACCGCCACCGAACCCCGCTTCCAGGAGCTGTTCGTGGCGGCCATGGCGTTCCCCCACGCCACCGCCCCCAGTCCCCACCTGGCCCAGGTCGTCACGCTCCCCGAGCGGGTCGAAGCCGAGGGCGCGGGAGGACGGCGGCGGCGCCGGAGCCGAGGCGGTGCAGCCGCCCAGACCAGCGACGGCGGTGCGGCAGCACCCGCCGAGGGAAACCCAGACCAGGTCGGCGGCGACGCCGGCCCGGCAGCAGAGGAAGCAGAGTCATGAGCGACGACGTCACCGAGGCACCCGAAGCCGCCGAGGGCGGAGGACGACGAGGACGACGCGGCGGAGGCCGTGCCGGGCGTCAGGCCGCCCGATCCGCCGCCGCGGTCACCAAGCCGTACCTCGAGCGCACCATGCCGCCCGTCGAGATGCTCTCGGAGGAAGGCCTCGCCCAGATCGAGGAGAACGCCGAGGAGATCCTCGCCACCGTCGGTGTGGCGTTCCAGGAGTTCCCTGAGGCGCTCGACCTGTGGCGCCAGGCCGGCGCCACCGTCGACGGCGAGATGGTCTACTTCCCCAAGGGGATGTGCCGCGAGATCGTTCAGCAGAACGCCCCGAAGAGCTACATCCAGCACGCCCGCAACCCGGAGCGTTCGGTCAAGATCGGCGAGAACACCACCGTCTTCGCCCCGAACTACGGCTCACCGTTCGTCTTCGATCTCGACAACGGGCGCCGCTACGGCACGATCGAGGACTTCAACAACGCGGTCAAGCTCGTCTACGACCTGCCGCACCTCCACCTGAGCGGTGGCACCGTCTGCGAGCCGGTCGACGTGCCCGTCAACAAGCGCCACCTCGACATGGTGTACGCCCACATCAAGTACAGCGACAAGCCCTACATGGGTTCGGTCACCGCGGCCGAGCGGGCTGCCGACTCCGTCGAGCTGAGCCGCATCGCCTTCGGTGGCGACCTGCAGGACCGCACCGTGATGACGTCGCTCATCAACGCCTCGTCGCCGCTGCGCTGGGACGCCACCATGCTCGGCGCCGCCACCGAGTACGCCCGGGCCAACCAGGCCTGCATCATGTCGCCGTTCATCCTCGCCGGCGCCATGTCCCCGGTGACCGTTGCCGGCCTCGCCGCCCAGTCGCTGGCCGAGGCGCTCTCGGGCATGGCCTACACCCAGCTCGTGCGGCCCGGCGCACCGGTGATCTTCGGCACGTTCGCCTCGTCGATGTCGATGGCGACCGGCGCACCGACCTTCGGCACCCCCGAGGCGGGTCAGGCCATCTCGGTGATGGCCTCGCTCGCTCGTCGCGTCGGCGTGCCGTTCCGTTCCGGTGGCCAGTTCACCGCCTCGAAGTACCCCGATGCGCAGGCCGCCTACGAGTCGGCCTCGACCATCATCCCCACCATGTTGTCCGGCGTGAACTTCGGCTTACACTTCCTGGTCTGGCGCCGCCGCAATC
>CAZEML010000288.1:0-3857 GCA_964513285.1 uncultured Candidatus Nemicrothrix sp. | reverse complement strand
AGGAGGAGAGCTTCCACCAGCGGCAGGGCTACCAGATCATGATGACCCTGGCGGAGGGTTCCGCCGACCAGAAGGCGATGGCGCAGCGGGCACTCGATCGATGGTGGTGGCCGAGCATCATGATGTTCGGGCCGCCCGACACCGACTCCCCCAACACGGCCCGCAGCATGGCGTGGGGGATCAAGCGCTACACCAACGCCGAACTCCGACAGCAGTTCGTCGATGCGACGGTGCCCCAGGCCGAGCTCCTTGGTCTGACCCCGCCGGACCCGGAGCTGCGGTGGAACGCCGAGACCGAGCACTACGACTTCGGCGAACCCGACTGGGACGAGTTCGCCCTGATGGTCCGCGGCGAGGGAGAGATCCCCGAGCTCCGGATCGGTGTCCGGCGTTCCGCCCACGACGAAGGTGCGTGGGTGCGCGAGGCCGCGGCGGCCTACGCCGCCAAGCAGGCGGGCGAGGACGCGGCATGACCAACGGATGGCCCCTCTGGGAGGTCTTCGTGCGGGCCCGCCGTGGACTGAGCCACACCCACGTCGGCTCGGTGCACGCCGCCGACGGCGAAACCGCGTTGCAGGCGGCGCGGGATCTGTTCACCCGCCGCCAGGAAGGCGTCAGCCTGTGGGTCGTTCCCGCGGCCGACATCGTGGCGTCGGATCCGGCCAAGGAAGCCGAGCTGTTCGAACCGGCCGCTGACAAGGCGTACCGCTTCCCGACCAGCTACGAGCTTCCTCCCGAAGTCGACCACATGTGAGGACGCGGCGCCGATGACTGCCGACCTGCTCACCCACGTCCTCCGCCAGGCCGACCGCGCCTTCGTGCTGAGCCACCGCCTCGCCGAGTGGCTGACCCACGCGCCCGAGCTCGAAGAGGACATGGCGCTCGCCAACATCAGCCTCGACCTGCTCGGTCAGGCCCGTCACCTCTACACCTACGCCGGTGAGCTCGAGGGGCTCGGTCACGACGAGGATCACTTCGCCTACTGGCGCGACGCCGACGACTTCCGCAACCCGTTGCTCGTCGAGCAGCCCAACGGGGACTTCGCGGTCTCGATGGCCCGTCAGGTCTTCCACGACCATGCCGCATTGCTCTACTGGGAGTCGATGACCTCCAGTACCGACGAGACCCTGGCCGCACTCGCCGCCCGTGCCGTCAACGAGACCCGATTCCATCTCCGCCATTCGACCGGATGGCTGATCCGGCTCGGCGACGGCACCGAGGAGAGCCACCGTCGGGCGCAAGCCGGGGTCGACCAGCTCTGGCCGTTCACCGGCGAACTCTTCGGCGCCGACGACGAAACGCAGCTGCGAGCCGACGGGATCGTCGGGGCGTCGATCGCCGAGGCGTGGCGGGCTGCCGTCGCGGCCACGCTGCAGGAAGCCACGCTGACGTTGCCCGGCGCCGCGGAACCACAGGCCGGGGGTCTGCACGGGCGCCACACGCCGCATCTCGCGACGATGCTCGCCACCTCCCAGGCATTGGCCCGCGCCAACCCCGGAGCCACGTGGTGAGCGACCTCGACACCATCGTCCGGGCCGTCGACGACCCCGAACTCCCGCACGTCACGATCGGCGAGCTGGGAATGGTTCGCGCGGTCGAGACCGACGGGACCGCCGCGACCGTCCGCTTGACGCCGACCTACACCGGTTGTCCGGCCACCGAACAGATCCAGGCCGACGTCGAGGCGGCGGTGGTGGCGGCCGGCTACGAACCAACGGTCGAGTTCGTGTGGAGCCCACCGTGGAGCACCGACGACATCACCCCGTCGGGTCGGGCCAAGCTCCACGCCGCTGGTATCGCACCGCCTGCACCGGCGGCCGACGGACCGGTCGCGCTCGACCTCCCCGTCGAGTGTCCTCACTGTGGTTCGCGCCGAACCCGGCTGACGGCGGCGTTCGGGGCGACCGCCTGCAAGTCGCTGCATCAGTGCGACTCGTGCCGCCAGCCGTTCGAGTCGTTCAAGGCCCTGTGATGGAGGCGTCCTGATGGCCGTTGGATTTCATCCCCTCACCGTGATCGACATCGAGCGCGACACCCCGACGTCGGTGCTCGTCACTTTCGAGCAGCACCACCCGTTCGCGCACGGCCAGTACCTGACCTTCCGGCGAGAGATCGACGACGTCGAGATCCGGCGGAGCTACTCGATCTGCAGCCCTGCCGATGGTGGATCGCTGCGGGTGGGGATCAAGCGGGTCGACGGCGGTGCCTTCTCGACGTGGGCGACCTCGGCCCTCCGAGTCGGCGATGTGTTGGAGGCGATGGCGCCGATGGGGTCGTTCACCCACGCGCTCGACCCGACCCAGGCCCGCAGCTACGTACTGGTCGCCGGCGGCAGCGGCATCACGCCGATCTACTCGATCGCGGCCACGATCCTCGAGGGTGAGCCGGAGTCGATCGTCACCCTGCTCCAGATCGACCAGACGACGTCGACGATCATGCTGCTCGACGACGTCGAGGCGCTCCGCAACCGTTACCTCGACCGCTTCCGGGTGTGGCGTCAGCTCACCCGTGAGCCGCAGGCGATCGACCTGCTCGACGGGCGACCGACGACCGAGTCCCTCACCGGTTGTCTCGAACGCGGTCTGCTGCCGGCCGATCCCGACCATGTGTTCGTGTGTGGCCCCGAACCCGTCGTCGAGCTCGTCACCACCCTGTACCGCGACCGTGGTCTCTCCGACGAGCAACTCCACACCGAGTTGTTCACGGGTGCGCAGACCGGTCGCGCCCCCACCCGGGCGCGCGGCCCCATCGACGACTCGATCGAACCGGTCGCGACCGGTCAAGTCACCCTCGAAGGCCGGACGAGCACGTTCGCCATGCTGCCCGACGACACCGTCCTGAGTGCGATCCAGCGTTCTCGACCCGAGGTGCCGTTCGCGTGCGAAGCGGGCGTGTGCTCCACGTGTCGGGCCAAGGTCACCGACGGTTCGGTGGAGATGGCTGCCACCTACGGTCTCGTCCCGGGCGAAGAGGATGCGGGATACGTCCTCACGTGCCAGGCGACCCCCACCACCAGTACTGTCGCAGTCGACTTCGACGTCTGATCCGAGGGGAACACACACGATGGCTGAACTGTGGGAGATGTCCGCGACCGCCCAGGCCGCGGCGGTCAAGGCCGGTGAGGTGAGCTCCGTCGAGCTCGTTCAGGCCCACCTCGACCGGATCGAGTCGGTGAATCCCGCCGTCAACGCCGTCACGCGGACCATGCCCGAGGACTCCCTCGCCGCGGCCGCAGCCGTCGACGCGGCGCGTGCCGCCGGCGAGGAGCTCGGCCCGCTCGCCGGCGTACCGTTCACGATCAAGGAGAACATCGACGTCGCCGGGCAGGCCACCACGCACGGTCTCCAGGCGCTCGCCGAGGCGGTCGCCGCCGTCGATGCACCGGTCGTCGAGCGGATGAAGGCTGCGGGTGCGGTGCCGCTCGCCCGAACGAATTTGCCCGACCTGGGGCTTCGCATCCACACCGACAACGAACTGCACGGCCTCACCCGTAACCCGTGGCACCCAGACCACACCGCCGGCGGAAGCTCCGGCGGGGAAGGTGCTGCGCTCGCCACCGGCATGTCGCCGATCGGGCTCGGGAACGACCTCGGCGGTTCGCTCCGGAACCCGGCGACCTGCTGCTCGATCGCGTCGATCAAGCCGACGTCGGGTCGGGTTCCGGCGGCCTTCACCATCCCGGTCCCCGACGACGGCATCGTCGGCCAGACCTTCGCCGTGCAGGGTCCGATGGCGCGCACCGTCGCCGACGTCCGCGTCGGGCTCGAAGCCCTCGCCGGTCCCCACCTGCGGGACCCAG
Source organism: uncultured Candidatus Nemicrothrix sp. (assembly GCA_964513285.1). Classification (GTDB taxonomy): domain Bacteria; phylum Actinomycetota; class Acidimicrobiia; order Acidimicrobiales; family Aldehydirespiratoraceae; genus UBA11606. The sequence goes on along the minus strand of CAZEML010000288.1, from coordinate 58 downwards.
CGGCCCAGCCGGTCCCGTTGCTCACTCCCGAGGCCGGTGTCCGACGGGTCGCGCTGGT
>CAZEML010000287.1:0-3873 GCA_964513285.1 uncultured Candidatus Nemicrothrix sp. | reverse complement strand
GTCGCCGCCCACGCGACCGGCGCCACCAAGATCTACGGCTCCGGCGACACCGAAGTCCGGGCCCTCGACGGGGTCGACGTCTCGTTCCCCAAGGGTCAATTCACCGCGATCATGGGCCCGTCGGGCTCGGGCAAGTCCACCCTCATGCACTGCATGGCCGGCCTCGACACGCTCACCGGCGGCGAGGTCTACATCGGCGACACCGCCCTCTCGACCCTGTCGGAGAAGGACCTGACCCTGCTGCGTCGCGACAACGTCGGCTTCATCTTCCAGGCGTTCAACCTCGTCCCCACGTTGTCGGCGATCGAGAACATCACCCTCCCGATGGACCTCGCCGGCGTCGCGCCGGACGACGCGTGGGTCAACGAGGTGCTGACGACCGTCGGGCTCGCCGACCGGGCATCGCACCGGCCCAACGAACTCTCCGGCGGCCAGCAGCAGCGCGTCGCCGTCAGCCGAGCCCTGGCCGCACGACCCGAGATCATCTTCGCCGACGAACCGACCGGCAACCTCGACTCCACCACCGGCAACGAGATCCTCAGCTTCATGCGCAGCGCCGTCGACCAGTTCCACCAGACCATCGTGATGGTCACCCACGACGCCGTCGCCGCCTCCTACGCCGATCGAGTCATCTTCCTCGTCGACGGCAAGATCGTCGACGAACTCCATGACCCGACGCCCGACGCCGTACTCGACACCATGAAGCGTCTCGGCTGATGATCCTCCGGCTCATCTGGCGCAACGTCGTCGCCAAACCGTTCCGCTTCTTCCTCACCTGCTCCGCCGTCACGCTCGGGGTGATGTTCACGGTCGGCGTCTTCGTGTTCACCGACAGCCTGCGAGCCACGTTCGGCGATCTCGCCGAAGACATCCAGGGCAACTTCGACATCCAGGTCCGGAGCGAGATCCCGTTCGGTGAGCGGCTCGACGCGCCTCAGGTGCCCGTCGAACTCGCCGACGAACTCCGCCAGGTCGAGGGTGTCGAAGCGGTACAGCCGCGCATCATCTCGTTCAACACGATCGCCATCGACGACGAGGGTGAGGCGCAGGTCACGGTCGGCCCGCCGAACCTCGGCGTCAACTGGGAATCCGACACCCCGAGCCCGCGACTGTTCGTGCAAGAGGGCCGCGCTCCCGAGACCGCCAGCGAGATCGCGATGGACATCGATGCCTTCGCCGACGGCGCGTTCGAGATCGGACGCACCTACACGGTGTTGACCAACGACAGTCCGCTGCAATTCGAGTTGGTCGGGACGTTCTCGTTCGCCGACCCGGAGACCAACGCGCTCGTCGGCGCCAAACTCATCGCGTTCGAGACCGAAGCCGCGCTGGAGATCCTCAACCGTGGCGTGGGCTACGACGACCTCACCGTCGTCGCGGCGCCAGGTCAGGACGTCGAGACCCTGCTCGGCCGAGTGCAGGACGCACTGCCCGACGGTTTCGAGGCGTTGACGAGCGAAGAGGCGGCCGAAGAGCAGGCCGCCGACTTCGACGAGTTCATCAGCCAGTTCCAGACCTTCCTCCTGGTCTTCGCGTTCATCATCTTGCTGGTCTCGGCGTTCGTGATCTTCAACGTGTTCTCGATCCTGGTCGGGCAGCGCATCCGAGAGCTCGGTCTGCTTCGGGCGATCGGCGCATCGGGGCGTCAGGTCACGCTCGCATTGCTCGGCGAAGCCGCCGCGGTCGCGGTCTTCTCGACGATCGTCGGCATCGTCGCCGGTATCGGGCTCGGCTGGACCCTCCGCTGGCTCCTCGCCCAACTCGACTTCGGTCCCCAGGGCAGCGATCTGCTGCTCGAACCGAGCACCTTCGTCTACGGCGCCATCGTCGGCATCGTCGTCACGATGGTCTCGGCGATCGTGCCCGCGCTCCGAGCCCGCGACGTCTCCCCGATGGCCGCCCTCCGAACCGACGCGCGCCTCGTACGTCGGATCCCGGCCCTCAACCCGATGCTCGGTGGCGCGATCGTGGCGGTCTCACTGCTCGTCCTGCTGTTCGCCCTGCTGTCGGACAACTGGCGGGCCGTGCTCGTGCTCGGCCCGATCGCCGCGATGGGCAACGCGTTCGGGTGGCGACGTCTCGATCGTCGAGTCACTCGGTATGCGACGGTCGGGTTCGGCGTCGCGATGCTGGTGCTGTCACTCGTCTTGAACCTCGGCACCGGAACCGTTCTGGTTCTGCTCGGCGTCGCCGCCGGCACGACGTTCCTCGGCGTGGCATCGATCAGTCCGGCCTGGGCGCCGTCGATCGCCGGCTTCCTCGGCCGGTGGCCACTCGCGATCCTGCTGCTCCTCGGGGGCGTCCCCCTCGCCATCATCGGCGTCCTCGCCACGCTGGGCGCGGTTGTCTTCTTCGTCCTCCGCCTCATCGAGCTCGCCTCGGACCCCGATCTCGCGAGCCTGTTCGCCCTGTTCGGCGCGTCGTTGCTCGTCCCCGGGGCGCTCGCCCTCCTCGCCGTCGGTCTCCGCTCCATCGACACGTCCTTCATCCTCGGATGGAACTGGAAGCGGGTCATCGCCGCCATCGGTGTCTTCATCGTCGGTGCCATCGGGCTGGCGCTCGCGCTCACCGGGCTCGCGGGTCTCCTCACGCTCGAAGGCTCCGAGATCGCGATGCTGCCGGTCGGCGGCGCACTCCTCGCCGTCGCGTGGTGGCTCCGCCGCTTCCTCCCGACATCGATGCGAGCCAACGCCCGCATGGCCCGCGAGAACTCGCGGCGATCGCCCGAGCGCACCGCGTCAGCGGCGACCGCGTTGATGATCGGCCTCGCGCTCGTCTCAACGGCCACGGTGGTGGCGTCGTCGTTCAAGGCGACCTTCGCCGACATCTTGTCCGACTCGGTCACCAGCGACTTCTTCATCTCCGGCAACGCGCAGGGCGACCCCAGCTTCAACTTCAGCTCGGATCTCGCCCGCGACCTCGACGCGTTGCCCGAGACCGAGACGGTCGTTCGATTCCGCTTCTCCTTCGAGGCGTTCCGAACGGTGGCGGACGGCGAGGTTCGAGACGCATCGGCGACCGATCTCCTCGCGTCGCTCGACCACATCGATCCCGATTTCGCCGAACTCGACGAATCGTTGCTCGGTCGCGATGCGATCTGGGTCCACGAAGACTTCGCCGCCGACAACGGGGTTGGTGTCGGCGACTCCTTCGACATCGAGTTCCCCGACCAGGTGATCGAGACGGTGACCGTCGCCGGCATCTACAAGGACTCGTCGATCTACGGCAACCGCACGGTGTCACTCGAACTGTGGCAGGACCGCTACCCCACCGGCGGCGATCAGTTCCTGTCGGTGACCACCGCGGACGGTGTCAGCGAGGAACAGGCCGAGGCGGCCATCGAGGCGATCGCCGACAGCTACCCCCAGCTCAACGTCGACACCCGTGAAGAGTTCCAGGAGCGCCAGGAGAACCAGATCGACCAGGCGCTGGCCACCATCAACGTCTTGTTGCTCTTGGCCATCGTCATCGCGCTGCTCGGCATCGCCATCACGCTCGCCCTGTCGGTGTTCGAGCGCACCCGTGAGCTCGGTCTGGTCCGAGCGGTGGGCATGACCTCACGCCAGATGACGCGGATGGTCCTCTTCGAAGGCGCGATCGTCGCGGTGTTCGGCGGCGTGCTCGGGTTGTTGCTCGGCACCCTGTTCGGCGCGGCGGCGGTGCAGGTCATCCCCGATGCGTTCATCGGAACGCTCGACATTCCCGTCGGCGACCTCCTCCAGTACCTCGCCATCGCGGCGATCGCCGGCATCGGGGCGGCGATCGTCCCCGCCCGTCGAGCCGCCCGTTTGAACGTGCTCGACGCCATCAGCCACGAATAGCGGCGGCCGTCAGTCCTGACAGGACGGACACCACCACGTGCGCCGACCGATC
>CAZEML010000286.1:0-3918 GCA_964513285.1 uncultured Candidatus Nemicrothrix sp. | reverse complement strand
CGAACGACTGGCCTCACCGGGATCGGGCGTGATTTCTCGCCGTTCGTGACCGGCCTCGCGCGACGGTCAGCGGACCGTGACGGGATGGGCGGTGACGGCGTTCCAGAGGATGGTGTTCGGGTGGTACGGGACCGTGTCGGGCTGCGCCGAACCGGTCTCGTCGGTCGCCCGGGTCACGACCCGGTGGTCGCCGGGTTCGAGGTCGACGGTGAAGCGAAACGGGGTCCACGCCCATCGACCCGGGAGCGGGTCGAGCGTCGCCTCGTGCCACGAGCCGTCGTCGATCGACCACTCGACGGAACGGATCGGTGCGGCACCCGAGCGCGCGTAGCCGTGCATGGTCGTGGGACCGGGCGACAGGTCGGCGTTCCAGTCCAGGGCGAGGGTGCTCTTGACCGGATGCGCCGTGGCGGGCCCCCGATCGGTGCCGTCGGCGTCGCGCAGGCGGTAGTAGACGTCGGAGCGGAACGACGACACCCAGGTGGTGGAGAGTTCGAGCCGTTCGATCCACTTCACCGAGTAGGCCCCGATCCATCCGGGGACGATGAGGCGAGCGGGCGACCCGTGGGCGACCTCGAGGGGTGCGCCGTTCATCTCGAAGGCGACGATGGTGTCGGAGTCGAGCGCCTTGTCGACCGGCAGGCACATGCGCACGATGTCGCCGTCCTCGTTCTCGACATCGAGCCCGGCCGGGCTGATCCACGCGAGATCGGGCGTGGGCGAAGCGAGCGCGAGCACGTCGGCCAGGCGGACACCGCCCCAGCGAGCCATGCCCATCGCGCCGGTCATCCAGTGCGTGTCGAGAGCGCTGACCGGCCGGGGATGCCCACCGACGTACTCGTAGAGTTTGCGGCCGTTCCCGGCGCACTCGAGCCACGAGTCGACCTCGACCCACGGCAGGGCACGCAACTCGTCGAGGGTCAGCGCCACCGGCTCAACGGCGGCATCGCCATCGAGGCGGAGCGTCCAGCGGCTCACATCGACCCGCGCCGCAGCCCCGGCGTTGCAGACGAAGAAACGGTCGACGGGTGTCTGCTCACGGCCGAGCTCGAGGGAATCGGGTTCGAGACTCGTCTTCAGCCGAGTGAAGCCGGTGACGTCCTTGCCGTAGTCGCCCTCGGTCTGGGTGGCGGAGGACGCCTCAGTCATCGAACGGGACGACCTTGGCGGCGAGCCAGCGACCGGCCCCGGCGAACAAGATCGCCGGGAGGAACCGACTGAAGATCGTCTCCAGGCGACCGAGCACACCGGCACCCGACACCCGGGTCAGCTCGATCGCGGTGGCGACCACGCCTTCGACGAGCACGATCGTGGCGACGATGACGGTGGCGGTGCGGAGCGCCGGCACGACCGCGGCGCGCGGGGTCGTGGCGATGAGCACGCCGGCCGCCAGCACCATGAGGCCGGTCGTCGCGCTGGCGTTGCGGGTGAGTTCGGCGACGTCGTCGGAGAACGCACCCCAGCGGTCGTCGATGAAGCCGACCAGGGGGCCGAGCATGCGCAGCACCGCTCCCGCCAGCAGGAGAACGACGACGACCTCGCGGGCCTCGTCCCAGCTGACCGGAAGGTCGGTTTTGCGTTCGTCGCCGGCCATCGAGGACCGACGCTACCCCGCCGCGATGAGCTGAGGTACCGCGTTGCGGGTGATCGAATCGAGTTCGCCCGGCACGAGACCGAAGCCGATGGTGACGATCAACGCGACCGCGATCGCGACGGCGGCGGCCCGAGGAACCCGGATCGCCGGCGCGTCTTCACTCGCCTCGCCCAGGTACATCGACAACACGATGCGCAGGTAGAGGAAGGCCGAGACGACGGCGGTGACCATTGCGGCGACGGCCAGCCAGTACGAGCGAGCCTCGACCGCCGCGCCGATGACCTCGAACTTGGCGACGAACCCGGACGTGAACGGCACACCGGCCTGCGCCAACAAGAAGATCGTGAGCGCCAACGCGAGTGCGGGCCGACGCTGGCCGAGCCCGTCGAGATCGTCGAGGCTCGTCGCCCGATCGCCGTCGCCGGAGACGACGGCGAGGACGCCGAAGCTACCGATGACGAGGAACGTGTAGGCGACGGCGTAGAACACGACCGACGCGGTGCCGGCGTCGCTCGCGGCCTGCACGCCGACGAGGATGAAGCCGGCGTGGCTGATCGAGGAGTAGGCCAGCATGCGCTTGGCGTCGCGCTGCACGATGGCGAGGAACGAGCCGACGATCAGGGTGAGCAGGGCCAGCGCGTAGACGGCGGGCTGCCAATCCGAGGCGTACGACCCGAACGTGGTGACGAAGACGCGCACCAGGGCGGCGAAGCCGGCGGCCTTGACCGCGGAGGCCATGTAGGCGACGACCGGGGTGGGTGCACCTTGGTAGACGTCGGGGGTCCAGGCGTGGAACGGCGCGGCCGCCACCTTGAACCCGAGCCCCACCAACAGCATGGCGAAGCCGCCCATGAGCAGGCCGTTCTCGAGGAGCACGGTCGAGTCGAGGAAGCTGCGGATCTCGACCAGGTTGGTCGAGCCGGTCGCACCGAAGACCAAGGCGATGCCGTAGAGCAGGAACGCCGAGCTGAAGGCGCCGAGCACGAAGTACTTGAGACCGGCCTCGATGCTCTCGCTGCGCCGGACGTGCATGGCGGCCATGACGTAGACGGCGATGCTGAGCGTCTCGAGGGCGAGGAACAAGACGATGAGATCGTTGGCGCTGGCCATCACGACGCCACCGGCCGCCGAGAACAGCATCAGGACGTACATCTCGACACCGTCGATGCGTTCGCGGCGCAGGTAGTCGTCGAGCAGGAAGGCGACGAGCACGACCGCAGAGGCGATCACGCCGGTGAAGACGAGGGCGAAGCCGTCGACGGTGATCTGATCGCCGATCGAGTTGAACGGGCCTTCGGTCTGGAACCGCTCGTTCCAGAGACTCCACGTCGCGGCGAGAGCGGCGAGGCCGATCATCGCGGTCAGGGCGGCGTCGAGGCCGAGGCGCAGGTACCGGGCGAACCACGCCGCGAGCGCCACGACGACGGCCAGGCCGATGTAGAACGCCGGCTCGCCGACGTCGTCCCGCAGACCGGAGAAGGGAACTTCGCCTTCCGCGTAGCCGGCGGCGACCCACATCGCGATGACGGTGAGGCCGCCGATCACGGGGACGGCGTTGTCGACGACTGCGGCCGGCAGGGCCTTGATCAGCGACCGGAACAGGATCAGCACCAGCGCGCCGCCGCCCAAGATGAGCAGGGGCAGCACGCCCTGCCAGACGATGTCGGGACGGGCGACGGGTTCGGTGAGTTGCGCGAGCATCACTTGTCCCCCTCCTCAGCAGCCTTCTCTTCGGCTTTCTTGGTCTGGTACTCGTTGACCTCGTCGACGGTCCAGAAGGGCAGGATGTCGGGGGTCGCCTCGTCGAAGTCGGCGACGTTGTCGTCGACGTGCACGATGAGGGCATCGACCGCCGGCTCCATGCGCTCGAGCACCGGCTTCGGGTACAGGCCCATGAAGAAGATGGCGGCGATGAACGGCACCAGGATGGCGCCTTCGCTCCACGTGAGGTCCTTCATCTCGGCGTTGTCGCCCTCGGCCGGGCCGTGGAAGACCCGCTGGTAGGCCCACAGGAGGTAGAGGGCGGCGATGATGACGCCTGTGGCAGCGACGATCGCCCACCAGCGGTAGGCGGCGAAGGCGCCGAGCAGGGCGAGGAACTCGCCGACGAACCCGTTGAGGCCGGGCAGACCGATCGAACTCAGCATCACCACCATGAAGGCGGCGGCGAAGATCGGCGCCGGCTTCTGGAGCCCACCGAGTTCGGAGATGAGGCGGGTGTGGCGACGGTCGTAGATCCAACCGACGAGCAAGAAGAGGGCGCCGGTCGACACACCGTGGTTGACCATCTGCAACAGGCCGCCCTCGATGCCCTCGGTGTTGAG
>CAZEML010000285.1:0-3947 GCA_964513285.1 uncultured Candidatus Nemicrothrix sp. | reverse complement strand
TGGTCGAGGGTCGACATCTTGTACCAGAGCCCTCGCTCGCCGAGCATGTCGCCGCGATCGCCGGTGAACACGATGATCGTGTCGTCGAGGAGTTCGGCCTCCTCCAGGGTCTGCACGATCTCGCCGATCTTGCTGTCGACGTAGGTCGTGTTGGCGTAGTAAGCGCGGCGGGCGTTGGCGATCTGCTCGTCGGTGACGCTGACGTCGGCGGCCTCGATCGCGTTGTACAGGCGCTGGGAGTGCGGGTCCTCAGCGATCGGTGAGGTCGGGAGGTCGATCTCGACGCCGTCGTAGCGATCCCAGAACTCGGGCCGGGCGACGTAGGGGTCGTGGGGGTGGATGAAGCTCACGACCATGGCGAACGGGGTGTCCTGGCACTTCGCGTAGTCGAAGATCCGTCGCTTGGCGGTGAACGCGACCTCCTCGTCGTACTCGAGCTGGAAGGTCGTCGCCGCCGCGCCGGCCTCCTTCACCGAATCCATGTTGTGGTACCACTTGTCGATCCGCTCGTCGGAGTCGTCCCAGTTCGGGGTCCAGGCGTGATCGCTCGGGTAGACGTCGGTGGTCAGCCGGTCCTCGAAGCCGTGGAGCTGGTCGGGCCCGACGAAGTGCATCTTGCCGCTGAGGCAGGTGCGGTAGCCGACCTGGCGCAGGTAGTGCGCGAAGGTCGGGATCGACGCCGGGAACTCGGCGGCGTTGTCGTAGGCCTTGATCTTGGTGACCAGTTGGCCGGCCATGAACGAGAACCGAGCCGGCGCACACAACGGCGAGTTGCAGTAGGCGGCGTCGAACCGCATGCCGCGAGCCGCCAGGGCGTCGAGGTGCGGGGTCTGCACGATCGGGTGGCCATACGTACCGGTGAACTGTGGCGCGAGCTGGTCGGCCATGATCACCACGATGTTGGGGCGAGACGTCACGCGGCGGACGATACCGTCCAACTGGACGGTTGTTCAATGATCGCCTGGTCGGTTCAGAGGCCGAGCTGCTCGACGATCTCCGCGACGCATTCGTCGAGCGGCTTCGAGGTGTCGACCCGGATCTCCGGCGACTCGGGCGCTTCGTAGGGCGCCGAGATCCCGCTGAACTCGGGGATCTCGCCCGCGCGGGCCTTGGCGTAGAGCCCCTTGACGTCGCGGGCTTCGCAGACCTCGATGGGGGTGTCGACGAAGACCTCGGTGAACGCCCCGTCGGGGTGCAAGGCCCGGACCTGTTCGCGGTCGGCCCGGTAGGGCGAGATGAAGGCGGTCAACACGACCAGCCCGGCGTCTTGGAAGAGGCGGCAGACCTCGCCGATCCGCCGGATGTTCTCGGTGCGATCCTCGGGCGAGAAGCCGAGGTCGCGGTTGAGACCGAACCGGATGTTGTCGCCGTCGAGCACGTAGCAGGCGACCCCCTTCGCGACGAGCGCCTGCTCGACGGCGAACGCGAGGGTCGACTTGCCGGAACCGGACAACCCGGTGAACCAGACCGTCTGTGCGCCGTGGCCGTACAGGGCCGCTCGCTCGGCGCCACCGACGTGACCGTCGGCGCGGACGATGTTCTGGCTGACCGGCTCGTCAGCCACGGAGGAAGCCTCGACCCTGCAGGGCGTTGACGATCGCGTCGACGCTCTCGGCGACGCTCAGCTTGGAGGCGTCGATCCGCAGGTCCCAGGTCTCGTCTCGGTCATAGGGAGCGGACACGCCCGGGAAGTCGCTGATCTCCCCCGCGTCGGCCATGTCGTACAGCCCACGATCATCGCGTTCACGGCACACCTCGATGGGCGTGTCGACGAAGACCTCGACGAAGCGCTCAGAGCCGATGAGCTCACGGAAACGGCTGCGCACGCCGGCGTCAGGAGCGACGAACGCGGCCACGGTCAGAACGCCCTGATTGGCGAGCAGCCGGGCCATCTCGGCGGATCGGCGGAGGTTCTCGGAGCGGTCCGACGGCGTGAACCCGAGGTCGCGACTGATCCCGAGCCGCACGTTCTCGCCGTCGAGGCGCACCGCGACCTTGCCGCGGTCGAAGAGCTCGCGCTCGAGCGCGGTCGCGATCGTCGACTTGCCGGCCCCGGTGAGGCCGGTGAGGAGCACGGTGCCCGGCTGCTGGCCGAAGCGGATCGCCCGTTCAGCGGCGGAGATCTCGGAGAGTTCGGCGCTCAGACCGGCCTCGGGCGCCCGGTCCCAGCTCGAACCGGCGCCGGTGATCATGCCGGCCCCGACCGTCGCGTTGGACAGGCGGTCGACGAGGATGAACGCACCGGTCGTGCGGTTGCTCCCGTAGGGGTCGAAGAGGAGTTCTCGATCCGCGGAGATCAGACACGAGGCGATGTCGTTGAGGGCGAGTTCACCCGCATCCTCGTGTTCGAGCGTGTTGATGTCGACGCGATGATGGATCGTGGTGACGACGGCGTTCGACAGACCGTTGCCGTTCTGCAGGAGGTACTGGCGGCCGGGGGTCATCGGCTCCTCGGCCATCCAGACGACCATGGCGTCGACGTCGTGCGCCCGAAGGGGCACCTCGGCGTCGGCGTGGACCAGCAGGTCGCCGCGGCTCACGTCGATCTCGTCGGCGAGCGTCAGCGTGACCGCCCGCCCCGGACCGGCCACGTCGAGATCGCCGTCGAAGGTGACGATGCGTTCGACCGTGGAGGACACGCCAGACGGCAGGCTCGTGACCTTGTCGCCGGGTCGCACGACGCCCGAGGCGATGGTGCCGGCGAAGCCGCGGAAGTCGAGATCGGGCCGGGTGACCATCTGGACCGGGAGCCGGAAGGAGTCGAGGTCGATCCCGGCCTCGACGTCGACGGTCTCGAGGTGCTGCATCATGGTCGGGCCGTCGAACCAGTCGAGGTTCTCGCCCTTGTCGACCACGTTGTCGCCCATCAGCGCCGACATCGGCAAGAAGACAGGGTCGATCAGATCGAGCGGCTTCGCGAAGTCGCGGTACTGCTCGACGATCTCGTCGAAGCGGTCCTGGGAGAAGTCGACGAGGTCCATCTTGTTGACCGCGACGGCCACGTTGCGGATGCCGAGCAGGTTGGCGATGTAGCTGTGCCGCTTGGTCTGGGTGATCACGCCGTGGCGGGCGTCGATCAAGATGATGGCGAGCTGGCAGGTCGAGGCGCCCGTCACCATGTTGCGGGTGTACTGCTCGTGGCCGGGCGTGTCGGCGATGATGAACTTGCGCTTGGCGGTCGAGAAGTACCGGTAGGCGACGTCGATGGTGATGCCCTGCTCGCGATCGGCCTTCAAGCCATCGGTGAGCAGCGCGAGGTCGACCTGATCGCCGGCGTGACCGACGGTCGTCGAGTCGGCTTCGAGCGAGGCGAGCGTGTCCTCGTAGATCATCTTGGAGTCGTGGAGCAGTCGGCCGATGAGGGTCGACTTGCCGTCGTCGACCGACCCGCAGGTCAAGAAGCGCAGGAGGTCCTTGCGCTCGTGCTCGGCGAGATAGGCCTCGATGTCGCTGGCGATGAGTTCGGACTGATGACTCATTAGAAGTAGCCCTCTCGCTTCTTCTCCTCCATCGATCCGGACTGGTCGTAGTCGATCACCCGGCCCTCACGTTCGGAGCGGGTGGCGAGCAACATCTCCTGGATGATCTCGGGAAGGGTGGTCGCGGTGGACTCGACGCCACCCGACAGCGGGTAGCAGCCGAGGGTCCGGAACCGCACCCACTTCTCTTCGGGCTCCTCACCCGGCTCGAACTGGAAGCGGTCGTCGTCGACCATGATGATCACGCCGTCGCGGTTCACGACCGGCCGGGGTGCGGAGTAGTAGAGCGGCACGATCTCGATGTTCTCGAGGTGGATGTACTGCCAGATGTCGAGTTCGGTCCAGTTCGAGATCGGGAAGACCCGGATGCTCTCGCCCTTGTTGACCCGACCGTTGTAGAGGCTCCAGAGCTCGGGGCGCTGGTTCTTGGGATCCCAGCGATGGAACTTGTCGCGGAAGCTGAACACC
>CAZEML010000284.1:0-3979 GCA_964513285.1 uncultured Candidatus Nemicrothrix sp. | reverse complement strand
AGAAGACCGGCACGCCGACCTGGCCGGCGAGGGTGCGGAGCTGTTCGACGGCGGCGGGCCGCTGGAGGTCGGCGCCGACGAGCAGGGGGTTGCGCCCCTGCTTCTTGAACCACTGGGCGAGCTTGCCGGTGTTGGTGGTCTTACCCGCGCCCTGCAGACCGGCCATCAGCACGACCGTGGGCGGCTTGGACGCGTAGGCGATCTTCATCGCCTCGCCGCCGAGGCTGGCGGTCAGCTCCTCGAGGACGATCTTGATGACCTGCTGGGCCGGGTTGAGCGCCTTGGAGAGTTCTTCGCCAACGGAGCGTTCGCGGATACGGCCGACGAGGTTCTTGGTGACGTCGAGGTTGACGTCGGCTTCGAGGAGGGCGAGGCGGATCTCGCGCAGGACGTCGTCGACGTCGTCCTCGGTGAGCTTGCCGCGACCACGGATGCGGCTGAAGATCCCGTCGAATCGATCGGAGAGTGTCTCGAACATGGTCCGATCAGGGTACTGGCCCCGTCCGGGGAACAACGTCGGCCCCCTTGCGGCCCGACCCCACCTGAGGGATGCGGCGTCGGTAGCGTGCACCGCGTGAACTTCACCCTTCGCCAATGGGCCGTCATCGCCGGGCTCAGCGCCGCGTTCATCATCGCCGCGATCGTCGTCGCCAACGACGAACCCGCCCCCTCGACCGCCGTCGACGAGGACACCTTCGACGAGGTCGTGTGGTGTGAGAGCGCCAACGCGATCAGCCGGTGGAACACGATCCTCGACGGCAGCCTCGCCGGCGACTCCCTCGACGAGCTCCTCAACCTCGAGACGACCCTCAACGAAGCCCGCTCGGTCGCTCCCGCCGAGCTTCGAACCGATGTCGCTCGGTTGTTCGATTACGCCCTGCTGACCGTCCAGGCGATCGAGCGCAACGACGGCGATCTCGATGCCGGGCTCGCCGACGCCAAGGGCAACACCGACCAGAACCGGGTGAACGAAGCGATCGAGCGGGTGAACGACGCGGTCGTCGCCTGCGGCCACATCCCGATCATCGACATCAGCGCCTGAGCGAGCCGCCTCGCCCGGGCGACGATCGGCTCGAACGAACGGCAACTACCGTTGGCCCATGGCGGTCAGCGGACGGGTGATCATCGGCGTGGCGGCGCTCTTCGCCGCGTCGTGCGGTGAGACCGCCGAGCAGCTGAGTCCGCCGACGACGATCGAGGCCGAGGCACCGGCCGAGTCGACGACGACCGCCGCGGAAACCACCACCACGACGACGCCCGCCACGACGACGACGCCTCCTACGACCATCGCTCCGACGACGACCGTTCCGACCGAACCGACCCTCGTGCTGGCGCCTGGCGACGAGTTCACCATCGACGTCGACGGGCTCGGCCTCGAGCCGGGCACTCCTCTCGTGGTCGTGGAGACCGGCGTCGAGCTGTCGACGTGGGCCCACGTCGGCCGGGTGGGCGACCCCTCGCTTCGCCTCCCCGCGATCGACGGCGCCGCTCGTCTCGACGGCCCGCAGTTCGGCGAGGTCAGGTTCGTCCCGCTGCGCATGGGGTCCTATGAGCTGTGGAGCCCGCAGGGTTCGACCGCGATCACGCTCACCGTCACCGCCGATGGGGAGGACGTCGGCCACGAGGGCGAACGCCCGCTGATCGACGCCGAGTTCGCGATCCTGCGGGAGGACGGTCTCGCCTCGGTCGACTTCGGCACCCCGACCGAGGTCGCGATCCCGCAACTCATCGAACGGTTCGGCGAGCCGGTCGAGGACACCGAGCGCGAGGGGTGCCTCGGCATCCTTCGGGTCCTCCGCTTCGCTGACGGGATCCACGCCCGCTTCGACGACACCTTCGCCGAGTACGGCTTCTATGCCGATGACCGGCGGGTCGACGGCGAGGACGTCGACGACGCGACCGTGCCCGAGCGCCCGCCCTACACCACCGAGACCGGCGTCGGGCTGGGCGCCGACAACACGATCTCGCCGCCCTGGATCCGCTACTCCGGCGACTACGAGGCGACCGTGTTCGCGCCGATCTGGTTCACGGGCGAACGCATCGGCGGTCAGCTGGCCGGCGGTATCGGGTTCGACTCGACCGTGATCTCGATCGAAGCCGGGCGCGACCTCAGCCCGGCCCGGTCGGTCTGCTGACGGCGGCCTCGAGGCCGGCGCTACTCAAAGAGGGCCCTACTCGAAAACGGCCCTACTCGAAGAGGGCGTCGACGAACTCGGTCTCGTCGAACTCGACCAGGTCGTTGATGCCTTCGCCCAGGCCGACGAGCTTCACCGGCACGCCGAGCTCTGAGTGGATGGCGATGACGATGCCGCCCTTGGCCGAACCGTCGAGCTTGGTGAGCACGACGCCGGAGACGTCGACCGCCTCGGCGAACTGCTTGGCCTGACTCATGCCGTTCTGACCGGTGGTGGCATCGATGACGAGCAGGGTCTCGGTGACGGTGCCGGCACCCTTCTCGGCCACGCGCCGGACCTTCGACAGCTCTTCCATCAGGTTGGTCTTGGTCTGGAGTCGGCCGGCGGTGTCGGCGAGGACGACCTCGGCGTTTCGGGCGTTGGCGGACTCGACCGCATCGAAGACCACCGACGACGGGTCGGCTCCCTCGGCGCCCCGGACGATGTGGACATCGCTGCGCTCGGCCCACATGGTGAGCTGTTCGGCGGCGGCCGCTCGGAAGGTGTCGCCAGCCGCGAGCACGACCGTCTTGCCGGCGTCGGACTCCCACTTGGCGAGCTTGCCGATCGTCGTGGTCTTGCCGACACCGTTGACGCCGACGAACAGCCAGACCGCGGGGCCCGGCTCACCGCCAGCCGCGGCGACATCGCTCGACAACGACCGGTCGAAGCCCGAGAGCCGTTCGACCAGTTCGGCCTTCACCAACGCCGGGATCTCGGCTGCGTCCTCGACGCCGTCGGCCTCGACCTTGGCCTTGACGGCCTCCATGATCTCGGTCGAGGTGGCGACGCCGACGTCGGCGCGGATGAGCGCTTCTTCGAGCGACTCCCACGTGTCGCGGTCGATGCCGCCGGAGAAGATGCCACCGAAGAAGCCGGCGAGCGACGAGCGGGCGCCGGACAGGCGTTCCCGGAACGAGGGCCGCGGCGCGTCCTCGACGACGGTCTCGGCGACCTCGTCGACGACGTCGGGGGCGTCGAGTTCGGGGGCGACGTCGGCGAGGTCGACGACATCGGTGAGGTCGGGCGGGTCGATCGTGAGGCCTTCGTTGCGGCCTCGACGCAGAACGACGAACGAGGCGCTGACGATGACCAGGGCGGCGATGGCGATGATGGCGGCGAACAACATGACGGCCGCATCCTACCGGTGGACGCGAGAACGCCCGGCGGGCTCGCCGGGCGTTCGCTGGGGGGATCTCGTCGGGGTCGGTCAGTTGCTGCCGACGGTGACCTGCAAGGTCACTCGCTGACCTTCGCGGAGCACCTCGACTTCGACCTGTTCGCCAGGGCGGAAGAGCTTGAAGTCGGCGGCGAGCTCTTCCATCGTCTCGACGACGCCACCGTTGACCGAGATGATCAGGTCGCCGATCTCGATGCCGGCCGCTTCGGCGGGCTCGTTCTCGACGACGGAGGTGACGAGGGCACCGAGGGTGCCGTCGGTGGGCGTGTCGCCCGAGACGCCGAGGAAGCCGAGTTCGAGGGATTCGCCGTTCACGATGCGCTCGGCGATCAGCAGCATGGTGTCGCTGGGGACCGCGAAGCCGACGCCGGCGTTGTCGCCGGACTCGGTGCGGATCGAGGTGTTCATGCCGATCACGTGGCCGTCACGGTTGGCGAGGGCGCCACCGGAGTTGCCCGGGTTGATCGGGGCGTCGGTCTGGATCATGGCGACCGGCACGGGGTTGGCCGGATCGGATCCGCCGAAGCGGTTGATGCGGTTGACCGCGCTGACGATGCCGGAGGTGACCGACTGGTCGAGACCGAACGGGCTGCCCACGGCGATCACCCACTCGCCGACCTCCAGG
>CAZEML010000283.1:0-3989 GCA_964513285.1 uncultured Candidatus Nemicrothrix sp. | reverse complement strand
GCGTCGTCGACGTCATCCCCGTCGACCTCGTGGTCGCCACCATCCTCGTCACCGCCGCCCGCGGGCCCCACGTCGACGAGGCGAGCGGCGAGCACGAGCCCGACATCATCCAGATCGCCTCCGGTTCGGCCAACCCGTTCAAGTACGGCCAGATGGTCAACCTGGTGCAGGCCTACTTCACCAAGAACCCGGTCTACGACGAGAAGAACCAGCCCATCTCGGTGCCCGACTGGACCTTCCCCGGCCGCGGCCGGGTCACCCGCCAGCTCAACCGGGCCAAGTTCGCGCTCAACACCGGCGAGCGGATCCTCGATGCGCTCCCATTGCGCGGCAAGCAGGCCGAGATCGGCGCCGACCTCGAGCAGCAGAAGGAACAGCTCGACCGGGCCGGCGGCTACGTCGAGCTCTACGGCGCCTACACCGAGTGTGAGGCGATCTACCAGCTCGATCGCATGTACGCCCTCTGGAACAGCCTCGACGAGGCCGACCAGCGGGACTTCAACATGGACCCGATGACGATCGACTGGCCGCACTACGCCCACGACATCCAGTTGCCGTCGACGGTCAAGATGGCCCGTCTCAAGATGCAGCCGAGCCGAGGCCCCTCGGTCGACCGCAACGAGCGGCTTCGCAAGAACGTGCTCTCCGAGGATCGCCATCTCGCGGTGTTCGATCTCGAGAACACCCTCATCGCGAGCAATGTCGTCGCGAGCTACTCGTGGCTCGCCACCCGCCATCTCGACACGCCCGACCGCATGCGTTTCGTCGCCAAGACACTGCGCGAGGCGCCCACGCTGTGGAACCTCGACCGGGCCGACCGCAGCGACTTCCTGCGCTACTTCTACCGCCGCTTCGAGGACGCCCCGATCGAGCGGCTCGAGCGCGACTCGATGGAGATGATGAGCGATCTGCTCATCACCAAGTCGTTCCCGGCCGGCATCCGGCGGGTACGTGCCCACCGGGCGCTGGGCCACAAGACCCTGCTGATCACCGGCGCCCTCGACGTCGTCGTCGAGCCACTTCGGCCCCTGTTCGACCACATCGTCTCGGCCGAACTCGGCCAACACGAGGGTTCCTATGACGGCAAGCTCACGAACGTGCCGCCCACGGGCGAGGCCCGCTACCAGGCCCTGGCCGACTACGCGAAGGCCAACGAGCTCGACCTGAAGGAATCGGTCGCCTACGCCGACTCCACGTCGGATCTGCCGATGCTGGAAGCCGTCGGCTTCCCCGTCGCCGTCAACGCCGAGACCAAGCTCGCCGCAATCGCCCGTCGCCGAGGCTGGTTGATCGAGCATTGGTCGAAGTCCGACGGTGCCCCCAACCGCACCATCCCGATCGGGCCGCGTACCCTGCGCGGGCCCCTGCGCAAGCAGCGAGTTGCCGCGATGCAGCGTCGCGCCGCCGGCTGAGTCCCTGGAGTTCTCATGGCCACTGATCCCCGCAACCGGTCACCCCGTCCCGGTTTCGTCCTCAACGTCGACAAGCAGACGCCACCGCTGTTGTTCCACCACGGCGACAACTTCCGGCTCGAGAAGCTGCCGGCCGATCGTACCCGGGTGATCTATCCGGCCGAGCCGTTGCCCGGCCTCCCCGATCCCGAGGGATCGATCCGCGAGGCCTTGCTCAACCCGATCGACGATGATCCGTTGCCCGAGCTGCTCAAGCCGGGGATGAAGCTCACGATCGCGTTCGACGACCTGTCCTTGCCGCTGCCGTCGATGCGCAAGCCCGACATCCGCCAGCGCATCATCGAGCAGGTGCTCGACATGGCCGCCGAGGCGGGCGTCGACGACGTCCACCTCATCGCCGCCCTCGCCCTGCACCGCCGCATGACCGAGGACGAACTGCGCCACGCCCTCGGCGACCGGGTCTACGACGCCTTCGCCCCGCAGGGCGCGCTGTACAACCACGACGCCGAAGATCCCGACGGCATGGTCGAGCTGGGCCGGACCCGCCACGACGAGGCCGTCACGATGAACAAGCGGGCCGCCGAATCCGACCTGGTCATCTACGTCAACCTCAACATCGTGTCGATGGACGGCGGCTGGAAGTCGACCGCCACCGGCCTGTCGGGCTACTCGGGCATCAAGCATCACCACAACGTGAAGACGATGCGCGAGTCGAAGAGCTTCATGGATCGCCACAGCTCCGAGTTGCACCACAGCAACTGGCGCCAGGGCGAGGTCATCAAGAACCACGGGCCCCGCATCTTCCAGATCGAGACGACGATCAACAACAACACGTTCGGCTACGACGGTGCTCTGTCGCTGTTGCAGAAGCGTGAGTGGGAGTGGACGCCGAAGGACCGGGTCACGTTCATGGGCATGAAGAAGGGCCTCGACCTGATGCCCGCCGCTCAGCGTCGCCAGATCTTCAACGGCTGGAAGGCGCCCTACGAGCTCACCTCGGTGCAGGCCGGCAACGTCGAGTCGGTCCACGAAGTCACCCTCGAGCACTGCTTCAAGCAGCATCTCGTGCCCGTCGAAGGCCAGACCGACGTGCTCGCCTTCGGCCTGCCCTACATCTGCCCGTACAACGTCAACTCGGTGATGAACCCGATCCTGGTGATGTGCCTCGGGCTCGGCTACTTCTTCAACATGTACCGGGGCAAGCCGCTCGTGAGGGAGGGCGGCGTCCTCATCATGAGCCATCCCACCCCGTGGGAGTTTCACCCGGTCCACCACCCGAGCTACATCGACTTCTTCGAGCAGCTCCTGGCCGAGACGACCGACCCGATCGAGCTCGAGCAGAAGTACGAGAAGCAGTTCGCCGAGGACGAGTGGTACATCCACCTGTACCGCAACAGCTACGCCTACCACGGCGTCCACCCGTTCTACATGTGGTACTGGGGCAGCCACGCCCTCGAGTGGCTGGGCAAGGTCATCATCGTCGGTGGCGACCCCCGTGCGGTTCGCCGTCTCGGCTTCCAGCCGGCGTCCACCATGCAAGACGCGCTCGAGATGGCGTCCGACACCGTCGGCTCGTCGCCCTCGATCACCTACATGCACAACCCGCCGATCCTGATGGCGGACGTGACGTGAGCCGCACGGCGCGACGCCCGAAGGCGAACAAGACGGTACGGCGATGAGCAAGCTCGCCCGTCAACTCGGCCTCCCGAAGGTTCCTCCGGCGCTTCGTCCGTCGCGTTACCTGCGCGCCGCCGAGTTCCCGATGCGGGCGCCGTCGACCCCGCGAGGGGTGGCGCCGCTCCCCCGCGAACGCACCACCGGCGCCGACTACGACACCGAGTGGGCCCGGTCCAAGCCGGCCCGCATGGCCCGCGCCGCGATCGTCGACGGACCGATGCGGCTCGCCGTCGCCGGCCTCGCCTCACCGGACCGCAAAGGCCAGGATCGTCTGCTCGACCTCGACGGTCCGTTGATCTTCGCGGCGAACCACCACAGCCATCTCGACACGCCGCTGATGCTGACCTCGATCCCCGAGCCGTGGCGTCACAAGCTGATCGTGGGCGCCGCCGCCGACTACTTCTTCGGCACCCGCATCACCGGAGCGATGTCCGCATTGGCGATCGGGGCGATCCCGATCGAACGCTCCAAGGTGGGCCGCAAGAGCGCCGATCTGGCCGCCGAGCTCCTCGACGACGGATGGAGCCTGCTCATCTACCCGGAGGGTGGGCGCAGCCCCGACGGCTGGGGACAGCCGTTCCGCGGCGGCGCCGCGTACCTCGCGGCCCGCACCGGCGTGCCGGTCGTACCGGTGCACGTCGCCGGCACGGGCCGCATCCTGCGGAAGGGGCGAGCGCTTCCCCGGCCCAGCCACACCTCGGTCACGTTCGGGCGGGCGATCACCCCGACCGACGACGAGAACGCCACCCGCTTCGCGGCCCGCATCGAGCGAGAGGTCGCGGCCCTGGCCGACGAGACCACCACCGACTGGTACTCGGCTCGCCGTCGCGCCCACCGCACCAAGAGCCCAGGCCTCACCGGCCCCGATGGACGTGTTCCGGCGGACCACCGCCCCGGCGC
>CAZEML010000282.1:0-4059 GCA_964513285.1 uncultured Candidatus Nemicrothrix sp. | reverse complement strand
AGCGCCTTGGTCTTCTGGAACAGGAACGACTTGTTGGCAGAGCCGCCGCCCTTGGCCATGAACAAGAACTCGTAGCTGTCGCCGGGCTTGGTGTAGAGCTCGATCTGGGCCGGCAGGTTGTTGCCGGTGTTCTTCTCTTCGAACATCGAGAGCGGCGCGAGCTGGGAGTAGCGCAGGTTGGTCTCGGTGTAGGTGTCGAACACGCCGCGGCTGATCGCTTCGCCGTCGTCGGCGAAGGTGACGACCCGCTCGCCTTTCTTGCCCATCACGATCGCGGTGCCGGTGTCCTGGCACATCGGCAACACGCCGGCGGCGGCGATGTTCGCGTTGCGCAACAGTTCGGTCGCCACGAACGTGTCGTTCGGCGACGCCTCGGGGTCGGCGAGGATCGACGCCAGCTGCTCGAGATGCTCGGTGCGCAGGTAGTGGGCGATGTCGTGCATCGCCTCCTTCGTCAGCGCCCGGATCGCTTCGGGCTCGACCTTGAGGAAGGTCTGTCCCTCGGCCTCGAAGGTCGACACCCCTTCGGTGGTGATCAGCCGGTACTCGGTGGTGTCGGGGCCGGTGGGCAACAGATCGGAGTAGGCGCACTCGCTCATGGGCTCACGGTACCCGCCGGTACCCTCTCGCTGGTGAGTCGGGACCCCGAGGAGACGATCAGCCGCATCGCCCACGCGTTCGATCCGAGTGGATGGAAGCGGCGGAGCCTCGTGATCGCCTCGGTGCTGTTGCCGGTCATCCTCGGCGTCACCGTCCTACAGCGAGCGCTCGTGGCCGACTCGACGACCGAATGGGTCATCACCGCCCTGCACGGGACGGCCGTCGTCGTGATCGTTCCGGTGTTGCTCCGAATCGCCTGGCGCGACTGGAACGCGGCTCAGGCTGAGATCGGGGTACCGGAGTAGGTGCCGGGGTCGCCGTCGACGGGCATCGGCGGGCGGCTCCAGTGGGTCAGCTCGGCGATCGCCTCGGTGACCTCACGCCATTCGTCGCTGTTCCAGCCTTCGGCCTTGGCGACGGTCTCACCGTCCTGGCGGACGAGCAGCAGCGCGGGGGCCTCGTCGACACCGAGGGCCTTGGCCGCGGTGCGGGCCGGGTCGGCGAAGGCGAGGAACTCCTCGCCGTACGGGCCGAGGTAGGTCTTGGCGTCTTCGACGCCACAGGTGACGATCCAGCACGGACGGCAACCGGCACCCTTGAAGTGGGTGAGGACTCGGTGGGCCGTGTCGAGGATCCAGGCGCTCTCGTTGGTGTAGGGGTCGAGCACGACCGGGACCAGCGGGAAGGTCGTCATGTAGTCGCCGAAGGTCCGGGACTCGCCGTCCAGCGGGGTCAGTTCGAGAGCGAGATCTGCTGCCACGGTCGGCAACGCTAGCGCGGTCGGCGGCCCGGGCATCGCATCGGCCCGCCGATGAAATCGAAGGGATGCTCCGGTGGCTACGATCGCCGTCAGTGCATCCGATCGAGCGATTGCGGTACATGGCGAGGGCGGGCGACGTGGGCACCGGCTCGCTCGTCTACGAAGCGGCGATGGCGCTGGGCGCGGTCAGCCACGACCCCGCCGAACTCGTGCTGGCGTGTCGGCAGCTGATCGAACACCGCCCGTCATCAGGACCGCTCGTGTGGCTGTCGGCTCGCATGCTGACCGGAGCGGATCCGGGCAGCGAGGCCTGGGACGCGGCGGAGATGATCGAACGCGACAAGACCGGTCGCGAGCTCGAACACGCCCTTCCGGGCGACACCGGCGTCATCGTGATCGGCGGGCCCGAGTTGTCGAGCCCGGCCCTCGCGGCCCGCGGCGACATCGAGGTGTTCGTCGTCGACACGACCGGTGAGGGCTACGGCCTCGTGCATCGGCTCGACGTGAACGACCGGCTGGCGGTCGATGTCCCGCTGCGCGGTATCGGTTCGGCGGTCGCCGACGGTGACCTCGTGGTGCTGGAGACCGACGCGCTCGGTCCCGACGGCGCGATCTGTTCGGTCGGCTCACTGGCTGCCGCTGCGATCGCCAAGCAGCTCGGCACCGAGGTCTGGCTCGTCGCCGGCGTCGGCCGTTGCCTTCCCGCGAGCATGTGGATGCCGCTGCGCGACATGGTGGTGAGCGACGAGCCGTGGGAGGACGACCACGAGGTCGTGCCGCTGGATCTGATCGATCGGGTCGTCGGTCCCGGCGGGCCGATCCCCGTCGCCGAAGCCCGACTGCGAACCGACTGTCCCGTGGCGCCGGAGCTGTTCCGATGAGGCGCCGGCTGCTGTTCGTCCTCGGCGCGATCGGTTGTTTCCTGCTCGGTGTGGGGCTCCAGGTCGCGACGTCCGACGATGCTGACGAGTCCGAGGTCGCCGCCGAGTTCGAGTTCGCGGACACCACGACGACCACGAGCACGACGACGACCACCACGACGACCACGACCACCACGACGACGGTGCCGCCACCCCGGACGGCCCGCCTCGCCTTCACCGGCGATCTGCTTCCCCACACGCCGGTGCAGCGAGCGGGAGCCGCCGCGGCAGAGGAAGGCTGGGACTTCGTCCCGATGTTCGCCGAGGTGCAGCCGATCATCGAAGGGGTCGATCTCGCGCTCTGCCACCTCGAGACGCCGATCTCGATCGACGACACCAACCTGACCGGGTACCCACAGTTCAACGCACCTCGAGCGTTCGCCGAAGCGGCCCGCGACGTCGGGTTCGACGGCTGTTCGCTCGCCTCCAACCACAGCTACGACCGTCGAGCCCAGGGGGCGATCGACACGATCACCGTGATGGAGGAGATCGGGTTGCCGTTCGTCGGGCAGGCCCGCAACGAACGCGAAGACATCACTCCGGTCCTCTACGACGCGAACGGCATCATGGTCGCCCACCTGTCGGCGACCTTCTCGTTGAACGGCTTCCGGTTGCCGAGCGACCAGCAGTACCTGGTCGATCTGATCGATCCGGACGATCTGATCGAGGAGGCGTGGGTGGCACGCTCGGCGGGCGCCGAGTTCGTCGTGGTCTCCCTGCATTGGGGAGCGGAGTACCGACACGAGCCGGTCCAGTCCCAGGTCGACTGGCTCGAAGAGATCCTGCCGAGCGACGCCATCGATCTGGTGATCGGCCACCACGCCCACGTCGTGCAGCCGGTCGACAAGCTCGGCGACGAGTGGGTCGTCTACGGCGTCGGCAACTTCTTGTCGAACCAGTCGGCGAACTGCTGTGTCGCTGCGAGCCAGGACGGCATGATCGCCACGGTCGAACTGTTCGAGACCGCGCCGGGCGAGATCGAAGCCGTCGGCGTGCACTACATCCCGACGTGGGTCGACCGGGGCAACGGGTATGTGATCCGGGTCGCGGACCCGGACCGCACCGACCTGTCCGACTCGATCAACGCCCAGATGGGCATCACCTACGACCGCACGTTCGACGTGGTGAGCAGTCGCCTCGGCGAGGCCGACGGCCTCACAATCGGGGTGGGGCTGGAGCCAGGCGCCCCGTCGGTGATCCCTACCGCTGCGCCAACAGACGACGAATGATCACCTTGAGGGCCAGCGTCTCGTCGGCGCCCTCGAAGATCGACAACACCCGGGCATCGACGAAGTAGCGGCTGACCGCATACTCCTCGGCGTACCCCATGCCGCCGTGGATCTGCATCGCCTCGCGCGTGACCCACTCCGCTGCCCGGCACACGTAGGCCTTGGTCATCGACGCCTCGAGCATGCCGTCACCCTTCGCCATCAGTTCGGCGACGTGGAGGCTCAGCTGGCGGGCGGCCTGGATGATTACCGCCATGCGGCCGAGCTTGGCCTGGGTGAGCTGGTACTCGGCGATCGGCCGGTCGAAGACGACGCGTTCCTCGGCGTAGGAGCGGGCGGCTTCGTAGGCGGCCTGCATGACGCCGACCGCACGGGCGGCGGTCTGGAGCCGGCCGTTCTCGAATCCCTGCATCTGGTAGTAGAAGCCGCGCCCGCGCCCGGCGTCCTCGCCGATGAGGTTCTCGGCCGGGACCCACCAGTTCTCCAGCGACACCTCGTAGCTGTGCATGCCGCGGTAGCCGAGGGTGTCGATGGCGCGGCCGGTCATCTT
>CAZEML010000281.1:222-4114 GCA_964513285.1 uncultured Candidatus Nemicrothrix sp. | reverse complement strand
ACCCAGTCGGTGAGACCGAGGGCGGCCACGACGGTGGCGAGATCGGCGTCGGTGGCGTCGTCGCGTCCCATCAGGACGTTGGCGCGCACGGTCGAAGCGAACAGGAAGCCGTCCTGGGGAACCATGCGCACCGAGCGACGCCGATCGTGGTCGCTCAGATCGCGAACGTCGACGCCGCCCAAGGCCACCGTACCGGCGGCCGGGTCGGCGAGCCGGCACAGGAGCCGGGCGAGCGTCGTCTTGCCCGAGCCGGTGGCGCCGACCACGGCGACGGCCGTGCCGGCCGGAATCGACACCGAGACCTGATGGAGCACCCGATGATCGCCGTAGGCGAAGTCGACCGTGTCGACGTCGATCTCGAGCGGGCCGGAGCGGATCGGCTTCGGATCCCTCGCGGGCGGGATCGCTTGGGGTCGGCTGGCGAGGTCGATCGTGCGCTCCCAGCCGGCGAGGGCGAGCGACGTCTGGTCGATCACCTCGGTGAGTTCGGCGATCGGGACCAGGATCATCTGGACGAGGAAGATGATGGCGATGGTTGTGCCGAGGGTCGGGCCGTCGACGCCGAGCCAGATCGCGGCGAGCAGCACCGCGCCGATCGCGATCGTGCCGAAGATGTCGGAGATCGTGAACAGCACCGCAGTGACGCGGTTGGCGAACAGCTGGGTGGTGTACAGCTCGTCGACGTCGTCGTCGAGGCGATCCCGGGCCGCTCGGCGCTGGCCGAAGGCCCGGACCGCATGCGCGCCGGCGATGGTCTCGTTCGCTTCGCTGAGCAGGTCACCGGTCCGTTCCCGCACCTGCAACACGCGGCGCTGCTGTTCACGCTGCAGGGCGATCAGCACGGGGACCATCAACACGAGCATGGCGACGGCGACGAGGGCGAGCTGCCACGAGTAGATGAACATCGCGATGGTGGCGGTGAGGGCGATGCTGGTGTTGACCAGCCAGGCGTAGGCGCCCCAGTCGACGAATCGGGTGAGCGCCTCGATGTCGCCGGTCGTGCGGGAGACGAGGTCGCCCTGACGCTCGACCGAGTGCTCCTCGAGCGAGAGGTCGACGGCCCGCCGAAGCACGACCTGGCGGAGGCGGGCGAGCGCGCCCTCGGCGGTGCGGATCAGCAGGATCTCGCTGGCGACCGACAAGACGACGACGCCGAGGACCACGGCGAGGGTGATGAGGGCGAGGGTGGTGAGCCGGCCCTGGTCGAAGCCCGCCTCGGTCAGCAGGTCGTCGTCGATCAGCTGCTGGAACAGCACGGGGATGGCGACCCGGCCCAGGCCGAGGAGCACGCCGGAGCCGACCAGCAGGGCGATGACGGGCTTGAACTCGGGGCTGAGTTCGAGGCCGCGGCGGACGATCGCCATCGGGTTGATCGCTGCGGACCGTTCGTCGCTCACGACGCCTCCCCGGGGACGAGATCGGAGGCCTCGTAGGCCTCGACGAGGCGTCGGTAGACCGGATCAGAAAGCAGATCGTCGTGGGTGCCGAGCGCACGCACCCGGCCGTCGTCGATCAGGGCGACCCGGTCGGCGGCCGCCATCGCTGCGACCCGGTGGGTGACCATCACGACCGTCGTCGGGAGGGCGGCGAGATTGGCGAGGATCGTCTCTTCGCGGGCCGGATCGACGGCCGACGTGGCGTCGTCGAGGAGCACCATGCCCGGCGCGCCGGCGAGCGCCCGTGCGAGCGCGACGCGCTGGCGCTGCCCACCGGAGAGGGTGACCCCCCGTTCGCCGACCACCGTCTCGAAGCCATCTTCGAGGATGTCGTCGAGGTCGGCGCAGCCCGCGAGCTCCAGCGCCTGTTCGATCTCGCGGTCGGCTCGGTTGCGGCCGTAGTCGACGTTGCTGCGCACGGTGCCGGTGAACAGGGCGGCGTTCTGGGCGGCGAGGGTGACCCGGGAGCGCAGGTCAGCGTCGGCGAGGCGGTCGGCCTCGATGCCGGCGTAGGTGATCGCACCGTCGGCCGGACCACGGAGTCGGGCGAGGACCTCGAGCGCGGTGGACTTGCCGCTGCCGGTCGGGCCGACGAGGGCGAGCGTCTCGCCGGGCTCGATCGTGAGGTCGAAGTCGGCGATGCGGGGCCGATCTTCGGGACCGACGCGGACGGCGGCCAGCGCCGCGCCGAGCGGTCCCTCGGGAAGCGGCGTCGGCTCGGACGGGGTGATGTCGAGCGGGTCGTCGCCGCGGGCGAGGAGCGAGTCGACCCGGCGTCGGCCGACGACGGTGACCGGCAGGTCGGTGAGGAAGAAGCCGATGACCTGCATGGGGAACGACAGCACGCCGAAGAGGGCGACCGCCTGGACGAGATCGCCCGGGTCGAGGATCCCCTCGGCGACCCGCTCCGCCCCGACGAAGATGATGAGGACCATCGCCACCTGCGGCAACGCCGAGAACGCGGTGTCGATCAGCATCTTCATGATCGCGACGCGCACCCGCTTGCCCTTGAGGTCGTCGACCACCCGGCCGAAGCGTTCGAGCTCGGCGTCCTCCCGACCGAGGGTCTTGATGACCTGGGTGCCGGCGATGATCTCGGTGGTCGCGGCGGTGACGTCGGCGTTGGCAGCGCGTTCGACGTCGGTCGGCTTCTCCAGGACGATCGTGCTGATCCAGCTGGTGAACAGCACGATCGGCAACACGCCGACCGTCGCGAACATGAGTGGGAGGTCGATCGTGGCCAGGCCCACGATCGCGAAGACCAGCATGCTGAGCACGCCGATCGTGAACGGCGCCGGGTGGGTGGCTTCGAGGGCGGAGTCGGTGTCGGCGTCGATGTGGGCGAGCACCACGCCGGCCGGTTGGGACTTGAGCTCGTCGAGCGGCATGGCGACGATGCGGTCGGCCATGCCGCGCTGGAGATCGGCCTTGTTGGCGCTCGAGTACATGCCGGCGAAGTAGCGACGGGTGATGACGCCCGCCGAACGCAGCACCATCACGCCGATCAGCAACGCGACGGCGGCCCAGTGCCGGCTGTCGACGCCGTCGAAGTGGGGGACCAGCGCCTCATCGACCGCCCAGCCGAGCGCGAACGCCGAACCGACGGTGCCGGCGGCGTACACGATCGAGCCGATCGTCGAGATCGTGAACGGACGCCGATGGGCGCGCGCGTACGCGCCGACGAGCCGGAGCCCGTCGGTGAGCGGCGATCCGCGAAGGTCCGCCGGTGTGGCGCGGCGTGCGTCGGTCACGGCGAACGACGCTATGTCGTCGCTGCGCCGTTGGCGCAGATTAAGGGTCGTCGCTGCGCCGTTGGCGCAGATTAAGGGTCGTCGCTGCGCCGTTGGCGCAGATTAAGGGTCGCAGCTGCGCGGTCCGTGCCGCGAGACGCGGCTCAGCCCGCCGATGGCGCGAGCTGTTCCCGAAGCTGACGCTTCAGGAACTTGCCGTTCGCGTTCTGGGGCAGCGGCGCGTCCATGAACCAGACGTGCTCGGGGATCTTGAACTTCGCCAGCAGCGGCTGGAGGTGTTCGGTCAGCCCGGCCTCGTCGAGTGTCGAGTCGGGAACGAGGTGGATGGCGACGCCGACCGCCTCGCCCAACCGCTCGTCCTCGACGCCGAACACGGCCGCCTCGGCGATGTCGGGGTGCTCGTAGATGGCGGCCTCGACCTCGGCGCAGTACACGTTCTCGCCGCCGCGAAGGACCATGTCCTTGGCGCGGTCGACGATGTGCACGAAGCCGTCCTCGTCGACGTAGACGATGTCGCCGGTGTTGAAGTAGCCGTCGACGATCGCTTCGGCGGTGGCCTCGGGGCGGTTGAGGTAGCCCTTCACGACGGCCGGGCCCTTCACGCAGAACTCGCCGCGTTCGCCGGTCGGCACCTCGTTGCCGTCTTCGTCGACGACCTTGTAGTCGAACGTCGGCATGATGCGGCCTGCCGAGGTCGGCTTGGCG
>CAZEML010000281.1:0-212 GCA_964513285.1 uncultured Candidatus Nemicrothrix sp. | reverse complement strand
AAGACGTTGCCGACCGCGGTGATGAGGCCGTGGGTCTCGGTGAGGCCGTAGCCGGTCGAGGGCTGCACGGCGCCCTTCGCCTTGCTGATCTTCTCGACCAGGTCGGGCTGCAGCGCAGCGCCGCCGCCGCCCATCGCACCGAGCGAGCTGGTGTCGCGGGTCTCCCAGTCCGGGTGGAGCAGCATCTCGCGGCTCATGGTCGGCACGCCGGT
>CAZEML010000280.1:0-4141 GCA_964513285.1 uncultured Candidatus Nemicrothrix sp. | reverse complement strand
TCCCGGGATGTAGACACCGTCGAGAAATGCTGACGAGGTCTGCTGGGTGCGGCTGAGCCCCGTATCAACGCCGCGAAAGCGCAGCGATGGCGTGTTTTTTCCGCCGACATTGTTGCTGGCGTGCAGCCCCGCGGTGAACTGGGCGACGTCTCGCTTCCGGGCGTTGTCGGTTCGCCGGCGCTACCAGCACAAGGTCGCCACGCCCGACGCCACCGAAGATCGCTACACCCACCCCGAACTTGCCGAGCACCTCGCGGCCCTTCCGATGGAGCAGCGAACGGTTCTCGTGCTGCGCTATCTGCTCGACTGGGACATCGCCATGACCGCTGAAGCACTCGGGATCGCGCCCGGCACCGTCCGAAGCCGGACCGCTCGCGCCTCGGCCGCCCTCCGGGCTCGGATCGACCTGCGGGAGCAGCCGTGACCCACGATCCTCGCATCCGCCGCACGATCGACGAACTGGTCGCGGGCGACGTCCCGCCCGGCCCGTCGATCGACGACATCGCCCGTCGGGTCCAGCGGCGGGTTCGTCGTCGGGCCGTCGCCGCCGGTGCAGCATGCCTCGGCGTGGCCGGCCTGACCTGGGTCGCGGTGGCCCCGGCCGATTCCGACGGCACCACGATCGCCAGTGGGCGGGCCGACCTGGCGGCGTTGCCGCCCGAAGATCTTGCGACGTTCTGCCTGGAGACGCTCGACGCGCCGGTTCCCGCCGATCTGACGGTGTTCCTCGGTGAGTCGGAGGCGTTCGATCGGATCGAGGGTTCCGGCCTCGACTCCCGAGCCGAGATCTGCAGCGGCGTGATCAAGGACGCCCTCGGCGAATCGGCCGAGGCGGTCGCCGCGCCCGCCGACGTGCCCTCGACCAGCCCCGAGCAGGAACTCGCGTTGGCCGACGACGTCGTCACCTTCGAGGAGTACGAGGCGGCGATGGCCCGGCACACCGAGTGCTCTGCGGCCGTCGGCATCGAGATCACCCCGACCTACAGCGAAGCCGCCGGCCAGTTCTCCTACGAGCTGGTCGCCGACGTGCCCGGCGTCGTCGATCCACTGATCGCCCACGACGCCTGCTACCAGTGGCACGTCGCCAAGATCGAGGCCGCGTACGTGACCGAATCGACCCGGAGCGTTCCGACTCAGGCTCCGGAGACCGATGCGGTCGCCAGCGTTCTCGACCCGATCGAACTCGGGCCCGACGAGTGGCCCTTCCCCTCCTGGCTCCCCGCCGGGCTCGAGTTCGATTTCGCATGGATCGAAACCGCCGGGTCGAGGCGGATCGTCTTCACCGGCCCCGATGGGCTCGACGGAGGCGTCGGCGTCACGATCGCCCTGCTCCACGACGGGCTCGTCGACCCGGACGCGGTCACCGAGGACGACTTCGTCGTCGTGGGCGAAGAGATCTGGTTCCACCAGGAACCGTGGGGCATCGTGCGCGAGACGACCGCAGGCTGGCTGTCGATCGCCGACGCCGAGCCGGGGGTGGACGCGGAGATCCCGATCGCGGCGTCCCTCGAGATCGTCGCCGCCTCGGCGTTGCCCCGCCCGCCGCTCGACCTCGACCGGGACACCTTCCTCGAGGCGACCAGCCTGTCGGCCGTCGAGGGCTCGACCACCCTGTCGGCCACCACCGATGGGCGGTACGTCGCCATCGCCACCGGCTCCGACGGCGAAGTGTTCAGCATCGGTTGTTGTCACCGACTCGAGGACGACGAGTTGGCCAGCGTCACGAGCTGGTCGGTCACGGACGGAGACGATCCGGGAATCGTCGAAGGCATCGCCGACCCGTCGGTGGCCACCCTCGAGATCGTGTTCGTCTCCGGGGAGATCGTCGAGATCGTCCCCGAGGACCGTTCGGGCACCTTCGGCGTCAACTTCTTCCTCGCCTGGGGGCCGGCGAGCTCCGATGACCTCTTCGCATCGATCGCGTCGATCCGTGCCTTCGACGCCGAAGGCGCAGTACTCGGCGAGACCGACCTCCCGGCTGACAACCGGATTCTTCCGCGGGCTGGCTGAGTCCGGTCAGCGGGGCGGGCGCAGGACCAGGACCGGGGTCTTGGCCTTGTAGGCCTCGTAGTCGGCCTGGCCGCCCCACTTCTTGTCGGCTCGGCGTTCGAGCAGCGGCACGCCGCTGACGAAGTTCAACAACACGAAGACGAACACCGGCGAGATGAGGGTGGCGTACTGCCAGCCCTGCAGGACCGGCAGCGCCATGATCGCGATGCCGAGCCACAGGGTGATCTCACCGAAGTAGTTGGGATGGCGGCTCCACGCCCACAGCCCGACGTCGATGAACTTGCCCTGGTTGGCGGGATCGGCGCGGAACGCGGACTTCTGGCGGTCGGCGGTGACCTCGATCGCGAACCCGATCACCCAGACCACCAGACCGATGATGCCGATCGGCCCGAGGTCGTCCTTGGCTCCCGAGGTCATCGCGGCCAACGCGGCGCCGGCGGTGAGCGTGACCCAGAGCCCCTGCACCATCCAGGCCATCAAGAACCGGAGGAAGTCGACCTTGATCTTGTCGAACCGGCCGTCGCCGCCGTCTCGCCGCACCCGGCGGAACAGGAACGAGCCGAGTCGGCCGGCCCACAGGGCGATCAGCACGGCGAACAGCACGGTGCGGAGATCGCGGTCGTCGGCGGTGATCAGCGCGACCGTCGTGACGGTGAGGTACGTGAGCGATCCGGTGAGGTCGTAGTAGTGCTCGGTCTTGGCGAGGAACGACGGGACGAACACCGCGACGTTCACCCCGAAGGCGATGATCACCAACCACGCGAACGTCGGCAGGCTCCCGAGCTCTTCGCCGCCGTCGCCTCCCATCGTGGCGATGAGCGCTCCGAGGACGGTGGCGACGATGATTCCGACGAGGGCGTTACGGCGGGCGCGGGTCATGGCGGGCATCGTAGGTGTCAACGGTCGAAGTGGCCCGTCCGGATGCGGGACGCGAGACTCCGGCCATGGCCCAGATCTCCGAGTCCGTGAATCTCGAGTACGCAGCATCCGCCGAAGGCGGCGACCAGCCAGGCACCGCGGTGCTCACGGTCGACAACCCACCGGTCAACGCGCTGAGTTGGCATGTTCGGCAGGGGATCTTCGACGGGCTCAACCAGGCGATGGCCGAGGGTGCGTCGGCGATCGTGTTGATCTGCGCCGGACGCACGTTCATCGCCGGCGCCGACATCAGCGAGTTCGGCGGGGGAGCGCCGGAGGCGGCGAGCCTCGCCGACCTCCAAGAGGTGATGGAGAACGCGCCGATCCCGGTCGTCGCCGCGATCCACGGCACCGCGCTGGGCGGTGGGCTCGAGGTCGCCCTCTGCGCTCACTACCGGGTCGGCTTGTCGTCGTCGAAGTACGGCCTCCCCGAGGTGAACCTGGGGCTCCTGCCGGGCGCAGGAGGCACCCAGCGCCTGCCGCGGCTCGTCGGTGTGCCGAAGGCACTGGAGCTGATGACGTCGGGTCGTCACATGTCGGCGGCCGAAGCGGCCGATGGCGGGCTCGTCGACGAGGTGGTTGAGGGCGACTGGGATGCACTGCGGGCGGCGGCGGTCGCGTTCGCCGACCGGGCTGTCGCCGAATCGCTGCCACTGGTCAAGGTCCGCGACCGCGCCGATCTGGTGACCGGCGTCGACCCGCAGGTCTTCGCCGACTTCCGGAAGTCGATCGCCCGCAAGACCCGAGGGTTCCTCGCGCCCGAGTACAACATCCAGTGCATCGAGGCCGCCGCCACCCTGCCGTTCGACGAAGGCATGGCGGTCGAGGCGAAGCTGTTCCGTGAGCTGATGACCGGCCCGCAATCGGCCGCCCAGCGCTACTACTTCTTCGCCGAGCGGCAGGCGAACAAGATCCCCGACATCGCCCGAGACACGCCGACCGTCGATGTCCAGAAGGCGGGCGTACTCGGTGCCGGCACGATGGGCGGCGGCATCGCGATGAACTTCGCCAACGCCGGCATCCCGGTCACGATCGTCGAGCGCGACGAGGCCTCGCTCGAACGCGGCCTCGGGGTCGTCCGCAAGAACTACGAGCGTTCGGCCAGTCGTGGGTCGATCCCGGCCGAAGCCGTCGAGCAGCGGATGGGGCTCATCACCGGGTCGACCGACAAGAACGACTTCGCCGACTGCGACATCGTCATCGAGGCCGTGTT